>NZ_JACJQO010000022.1:325038-650076 GCF_014696715.1 Pseudanabaena sp. FACHB-2040 | reverse complement strand
CCCTCATTGGCAGGTCAAATTGTTTGGAATCTACTCAACCGTGCTGGATTGGCTCAGGAGCTTGAAACCCAGACCTGCTGTAATAATTTGAATCTCGTTGCGCATCTCGTGGGTAGGTTAAAGACAACTGCTTGAGTTGTGGGGGTAGAAACCCGGTTTTTAGCCTGTCGCCGTTCGGGGTTCCTACTAGCAGATCTATCATGGGGATACAATAGTCAAACTGACTGTAAAAGCCTTCCAAAAGACATCCAAGAGACATCCATGACCTCTGCTGCGCCAGCCAAAACGGAATACGAAGCCATCATCGGTCTGGAAACCCACTGCCAGCTGTGTACTGCGACCAAGATCTTCTCCCCCGCCTCCACCGCCTTTGGAGCCGAGCCCAATACCTACATCGACCCAATCGTAATGGGTATGCCTGGGGTGTTGCCGGTGCTAAACGAAAAGGTCTTAGAGTATGCAGTCAAAGCAGGTTTGGCGTTAAATTGCCAGATTGCACCCTACAGCAAGTTTGACCGCAAGCAGTATTTCTACCCCGACCTTCCCAAGAATTACCAGATCTCTCAGTACGATCTGCCGATCGCTGAGCACGGCTGGCTAGAGATTGAGCTGGTCAACAAAAAGACTAAAGAAGTTACCCGCAAGCGCGTTGGTATTACCCGCCTGCACATGGAAGAAGATGCCGGTAAGCTGGTCCACGCAGGTAGCGATCGCCTCTCTGGCTCGACCTACTCTCTGGTAGACTACAACCGTGCCGGGGTGCCCCTGGTAGAAATTGTTTCTGAACCCGATCTGCGCTCGGGCCAAGAAGCTGCTGAATACGCTCAAGAGTTGCGCCGCATCGTGCGCTACCTGGGCATTAGCGACGGCAACATGCAGGAGGGTTCTCTACGCTGCGATGTGAACATCTCAGTGCGGCCTAAAGGCCAAGACGCGTTTGGCACGAAGGTTGAAATCAAGAACATGAACTCCTTCAGCGCCATTCAAAAAGCCATTGAGTACGAAATCGATCGGCAAATCAAAGCCGTCGAAGCTGGCGAACGAATCCATCAAGAGACCCGGCTGTGGGAAGAAGGCAGCCAGCGCACCATCAGCATGCGCTCCAAAGAAGGCTCTAGCGACTACCGCTACTTCCCTGAACCCGACCTGCCGCCCATTGTGGTGTCAGTCGAGCAGAAAGAAGCCTGGCTAAAGGAACTGCCCGAACTGCCCGCTCAAAAACGCACTCGCTACGAGAGCGAATTTGGCCTGTCGCCCTACGATGCCCGAGTTTTAGCAGATGATCGTGCCGTCACCGAATATTTTGAGGCTGTCATTGCTGCTGGAGCCGATCCCAAGTCGGCCACCAACTGGATTACCCAAGATATTGCGGCCCATCTCAATGCTGAGAAGCTAGCCATCGACGAGATTGCCCTAAAGCCTGAAATGCTGGCCGAAATGGTCCAGCTCATCGATAGCGGCACCATCAGCAGCAAAATCGCCAAGGACATGTTGCCAGAACTGCTCAAGTCGGGCGGCTCTCCTAAGGCTCTGGTGGAGAAAAAGGGCCTCAGCCAAATCTCCAACCCAGCGGAAATCGAAGCCATCATCGACAAGGTGCTGGCCGACAACCCCACTGAACTGGAGCAGTATCGGGCTGGAAAGACCAAGCTACAAGGCTTCTTCGTAGGTCAGGTGATGAAGCTTTCGGGCGGCCGAGTGGATCCTAAACTGACCAATCAGCTCCTAGCCAAAAAATTAAATGGCTAAACTTGTTAAGAAATATACGATAAGGGGTTTCACCCCTGGTGCCACGTGTGCAATACTATGTTATGTAGATGCACCCTGATGGTAGGGAGAGCTGTTCGCGGCTCTCCTTTTTTTTGTCTACTCAGACTTACGGGCTGAATCAACCTCCGCCCCTTACCTTCCACCCTCTGCCTTCTCCCCTATCTTCCACCTTCTGTCCTCTGCCCTTAGCTTTCCCACCCTGATATAATCCCCCCTATCACAAATAGGTCGGGGAAAGGCTATGGCAGACTGGCACGTAGTTCCAGGTGGAGTGACGGCACCTAAAGGATTTAAAGCGGCAGGGATTGTGGCTGGGTTAAAGCCTTCAGGCGCGCCAGATTTAGCGCTGATTGTGTCGGAGGGAGATGCGATCGCAGCTGGGGTCTTCACCACCAGCTACGTCAAAGCTGCCTGTGTAGACTACTGCCGCCAGCGGCTAGAGGCCCGCTCTACGGCTCGCGCCATTTTGGTCAATGCTGGGCAGGCCAACGCCTGCACGGGCAACCAGGGCTGGGTAGATGCCGTCGAAAGCGCTGATGCTGTCGTCAAAGCTCTCGACATCCCTGGCGATTCGGTTTTGATTGCATCAACCGGCGTGATCGGCCAGCGGATCAAAATGGATGCCCTCAAAGCAGGCATTCCCTCTTTAGTAGAGGCGCTCTCCGAAGAGGGCTCAGACGCTGCTGCCAAAGCCATCATCACTACCGACCTGGTGCCCAAGTCTATTGCTCTAGAGACCCTGATCGACGACCGCCCAGTTCGCATCGGCGGTATCTCCAAGGGATCTGGCATGATCCACCCCAACATGGCAACCATGCTGGCCTTTGTCACCTGCGATGCCGCCGTCTCGCCGCCCCTCTGGCAAGACATGCTGCGCCGCGCTGCCAACAAAAGCTTCAACCAGATCACCGTTGATGGCGACACCAGCACCAACGATTCCCTCATCGCCCTGGCGAATGGTGAATCCCGCACCCCCGCCATCACCGATGCCGGACCCGAGGCCGAGAAGCTAGAAGCGATGCTAACTGAAGTCTGCATTTACCTGGCCAAAGCCATTGCCCGCGATGGCGAAGGGGCTACTTGCCTAGTAGAGGTCAACGTCAGCGGAGCCGTGAACGATGCCGCTGCTCGCCAAGTAGCTCGCACCATCGCCGGATCAGCCCTAGTTAAAGCTGCCATCTTTGGGCGCGACCCCAACTGGGGCCGCATTGCTGGAGCGGCAGGACGGGCAGGGGTTACCTTCGACCAAAATGACCTACGAGTACAGCTTGGCGACGCTGTACTAATGGAGCACGGCCAGCCCCTGCCCTTTGACCGCCCTGCTGCCAGTGCCTACCTGAAGCAGGCCGCCGCTGGAGAGTATCTCAAGTCCGATACCGTTTTGATTGCTGTCAGTATCGGCAGTGGACCTGGCAACGGCACCGCCTGGGGCTGTGATTTGAGCTACGACTACGTCAAAATTAACGCTGACTACACAACTTGACACGGGTGGGAACTTCCCTTTATTGTCTACTGTCCACTTCTTCAGATACCCCTGTGGAGAACTTAAGACCAGTGGATTTGATGAAACGCCAATTAAACCAGCTGTCTTCGCAACGTTCCCTGTTTAGCTTTCCTGGCGTAGCCCGTACCCTGCCGGCCCTGGCACTATGCGTGGGGGCAGGCTCGATTCTGATGCTGTCTCCTACCCGCGTCGAGGCGCTGGAGGAACTTACCCTCACCTACGGTGAAATGCCGCTGCAAACGATTCCCGTGCGTGACCTAGAGCAGTTTGCCGTGACCGGAGAACCGTCTACAGAGATCCGCTCGCTGCTTGATGCGGCGGGCATTGATACCGCTACGGCCCAATCAGTTCTCGTCAAGGAACTGGAGGTTGATGGTGAGCTGCTCAGTCGAGTCGCTCAAACCTTTGTCGGCGAAGCGGTATTGCAGCAGGCAGGAACGGCAATTTCTCGCCCCGGCTCCTCTACTGAAAGCTGGCAGGATCTGCGGCGTGCTCTGCTAACCGCGATTGAAGATGATCGCCTGTCTACTCTGGAAGTGCTGCAAAACTTTGAGGGAGCCTCACTGACAGTAGATACCCAACAAGTTGGTAGAGTCGCTGGCAACGTACAGCGCAGCGTTAGAGATATCCAATCTTTGGTGGAGCTGCTGCGCAGCCGCCAAAACCAACCTGCTCGTTAGTAACGGCAAATTCCTCGGCCTTCAGGCAGGATTGAGCGAAGACTGACTCCGCTCAATTTGGGGAAACTTTTTTCTGAGCAATCACGTCACCCGCCTGTACTCCTCACACTAGAGAATCTGATTCTGTGCGCCTATTTACTGCCCTCCAGCCTCTGCAACAGCTGTTCTCCCGCCGGTTCCAGGAAGCGCGCGGCAAGTCGTTTAGCGGTCGGTTTGCGATCGCACTTCTCCTCAGCGGCACCGCCACCCTGCTCCAGACCCCCCACGCCAAAGCTGTCGAAGAGATCAGCCTGACCTATGGCACACTTCCCCTGCAGACCCTTTCGATAACTGACCTGACCACTTTCGCCACAACCGGAGAAGCCTCTCCAGAACTGCAAGCCCTGCTGGACTCGGTGAACTTAGACAGCAGGTTTTCCCGCAATATTCTAGGCGGTGAAATCGAAGTTAACGGCGAACTCCTCAATCAAGCTGCCTCTACCTTCATTGGCGAAGCCTTTTTGCAGAAGGTAGGCACAACCCTCACCCTGCCCGATGCTGCTACAGAGAGTTGGCAGCCGCTGCGAGATGCGTTGTTGCTAGCCTCAAGCGACAACCGCCTCTCGCTGATTGAAGTGCTGCAAGCCTTTGAAGGGCCCGCGATTGCCATTGACACGCAGCGGGTCGGAGAAGTTGCTACCCAAGTGCGGCAAGACACTGCTGCTATACAGGCTTTTCTGGCCTCATTTAGACAACAGTAAGCCGACCCTCTGCCTTCTGCTTTGCGCCTGTCTCCTCTTTCCTCGCCAAGGATCGGTTATTGCGACTTACCTCAAACACGCTCCAAGGATAATCTAACGAAGTTAGCACTCCGTGACGGAGAGTGCTAGGTTTTCACTGGAGAGCTGAAAGGCAGGACATGGCGAAATTAATTTCCTTTAATGAAAAGTCTCGGCAGGCGCTGGAAAAAGGCGTCAATGCCCTGGCAGATGCGGTCAAAATTACTCTTGGCCCTCGGGGCCGCAACGTGGTGCTGGAGAAGAAGTACGGCGCACCCCAGATCGTGAATGACGGCATTACCATTGCCAAAGAGATTGACCTGGAAGATCCCTTTGAGAACTTGGGCGCTCGCCTGATGCAGGAAGTGGCCTCCAAGACCAAAGACCTAGCGGGCGATGGCACCACCACCGCTACCGTCCTAGCCCAGGCAATGGTGCGCGAAGGGCTGAAGAACGTTGCTGCTGGCAGCAACCCGGTCAGCTTGCGTCGCGGCATTGAAAAAGCCGTGAGCATGCTGGTCAGTGAAATTGCTAATGTAGCCAAGCCTGTAGAAGGCAATGCCATGATTGCCCAAGTCGCGACCGTTTCTGCGGGGAGCGATGAAGAGGTGGGCCGCATGGTCGCTCTGGCAATGGACAAAGTCACCAAAGACGGCGTCATCACCGTCGAAGAATCTAAGTCCCTCACTACCGAACTCGATATCGAGGAAGGGATGCAGTTTGACCGGGGCTATATGTCGCCCTACTTTGTCACCGATCAAGAGCGGATGATCACCGAGCTAGACAATGCTCGAATCTTGCTCACTGATAAGAAAATCAGCTCAATTCAAGACCTGGTGCCGGTGCTGGAGCGAATCGCCCGCGAGGGTGCGCCCCTGCTGATCATTGCTGAAGACATCGAAGGCGAAGCCCTAGCGACCCTAGTGGTCAACAAGGCCCGCGGGGTGCTGAATGTGGCTGCGGTAAAAGCTCCCAGCTTTGGCGATCGCCGCAAGGCCATGCTGCAGGACATTGCCGTGCTCACCGGCGGCCAAGTGATCTCTGAAGAAATTGGCCTCAGCCTCGATACGGTCTCCCTAGAGATGCTGGGCGTGGCGACCAAGGCTACTATCACCAAAGACACCACAACATTAGTGTCTGACAGTGGCAACAAGGCCGACATCGACAAGCGCATCGCCCAGATTCGCAAGGAACTGGACGCAACCGATTCTGACTACGACAAAGAAAAGCTGTCGGAGCGGCTGGCTAAGCTGGCAGGCGGCGTGGCTGTGATCAAGGTTGGCGCGGCCACTGAAACCGAGCTAAAAGACAAGAAGCTGCGGATTGAAGATGCCCTTAGCGCCACCAAGGCAGCTGTAGACGAAGGCATTGTTCCCGGTGGTGGCGCAACCCTGCTGCACCTAGCAGGCAAGCTGCAGTCGCTCAAAGACAGCCTCACCAGCGTTGAGGAGAAGGTCGGTGTTGACATTGTGGTACGGGCTTTGGAAGCGCCCCTACGTCAGATTGCCGATAACGCTGGACAGCAGGGCACCGTGATTGTCGAGAAGGTTAAGCAGCTCGACTTCAACATGGGCTACAACGCGCTGACCAGCCAGTACGAAGACCTGATCGCCTCCGGCATTATTGACCCTGCTAAGGTGGTGCGTTCGGCTCTGCAAGATGCGGCCTCGATTGCAGGTATGGTGCTGACTACCGAGGCCCTAGTGGCCGAGAAGCCTGAACCCGCTGCGCCTGCAGGTGATCCCGGCATGGGCGGCATGGGTGGTATGGGCGGCATGGGCGGCATGGGTGGCATGGGCGGCATGGGCGGCATGGGCGGCATGGGCATGATGTAAGCCGTCTAAAAGCCCAGCTCTAAAGTGACAAACTTAAAATCTCGGTAAATTGAGGGGGCACAGCTTTGGCTGTGCCCCTTATGCTTAAAGCGGGATATTTCTGGACGAAGATTTTATGGGTACTCGCAAGCGCCGACCCCTCAAAGCCAAGCGCAAGGCTTCTGTCAGACCCACGCTAGGCTTGCCCTCTGAGCCGATGTTGTCTTCTGCCGACCCAATGGAGGAGCTTCTTGACTATGAAGAAGACGAGGCGGAAGAGGGGGAGTACCTAGACTATAACTACTCGCCTCCCGGCTCTGCCCCCGGCACTCTCAACATTCCCGATGATGCGCTGCCGACTGAGCTGGTGCTGATCGACTACGACCGGCGGCAGGCGATTCATCGAGATTTGAAGGATGTCGATGAATGCATTTCCTATCTAGACAAAACCTCGGTTTCCTGGATTGATGCGCGCGGGTTGGGCAGTGAGGCAACGTTAAGACGCCTAGGCAGCATTCTTAAGCTGCACCCGCTGGTGCTGGAGGATGTGGTGAACGTGCCTCATCGACCCAAGATTGACTACTACTCTGACCATTTGCTGATCGTTATGCGGATGGTGCGGCCCAAGAAGTCAGGAGAGGGCATTTCTAGTGAGCAGGTCAGCTTTGTGCTAGGCCGTAAGTTTCTGGTGACGTTTCAGGAGGAGCCGCACTGGGATTGCTTTGATCCGGTGCGCGATCGCATTCGTCGCAACATTGGCACTATTCGCCACCAAAGTTCTGCCTTTCTTACCTACACGCTGCTCGATGCCATTATTGACAGCTTTTTTCCGGTGTTAGAGGAGTTGGGCGAGTTGATTGAAACCCTGGAAGAAGAGGTGGTTGCTAACCCCACCCGCGAAACTATTACCAGGATTCACGACCTGCGCCGTGACCTGATGATGCTGCGCCGCTCTGTCTGGCCCCAGCGCACCATTATCAATAGCCTGATCCGAGATGGCGATGAGCTGATCGGCTCCGAAATTCGGATTTACCTGCAAGACTGCTACGACCACATTGTGCAGGTGCTCGACATTATCGAGACTTACCGGGAGATTGTTGCCAGTTTGATGGATGTGTACCTCTCTTCCATCAGCAACCGGATGAACGAGGTAATGAAGGTGCTGACGGTGATCTCGACGATCTTTATTCCCCTAACCTTTATTGCCGGGGTCTATGGTATGAACTTCAACCCGGAGGCGTCTCCCTTCAACATGCCGGAGCTGGAATGGTACTGGGGCTATCCGCTAGCCTGGGCCTTGATGATTGCGATCGCAGCTGGCCTAATCTACTACTTCTGGCGGCGCGGCTGGTTTGAAAATTTCTCGCCTACGAAACGTTAGTCGTACTGCGCTCGCGGCTTTCAACGCGGGCAGACTGGCGATTGCGGCGGCCCAAGAATAGCAAAGCCAGAAGTGCGATCGCAGCCGACACCGCCGTAATCCAAACGGCTGTGAATTCAGACTGGCGGATGGCAACGGCAATGTAGGCCCAAACAAAGACTAGGGTAAAGGCAATATCCCCTCGCTGCACCGCCAAAATTGCAGCAATCACCGCCCCCACAATCAGCATGATCACGGTCCATATGGGAGCGCTTAGACCAAAGCCATTCCAGCCGTTGGCGTAGAGGGCAGAGGCGATGTTGACAATCGTTGCTACCGAAATCCAGGCCAGGTAAGTGCTAAAAGGGATGTGGGCACTCCAGCGCTCCTTGCGGCGGGCCGGAGTGAGGCCGGTCCCTAGGGTGACGTAAATGCCTGCCAGCGACACCAAAATTCCCAGCATCGCCAGTACCGAAAACCAGTAAAGCCGCAGCGGAAACAGCAACGACCAGGCAATTTGAGACAGGCAGGCCACAATCAGTAGCCAATCAACCTTCTGCAGGCGGCTATCGCCCTGTTGCACTGGCTTGTATTGGTAAAAGCCGTAGGCAATCACGCCCAGATAGATCAGGCCCCAGATCGCAAATGCGTAGTTGGCTGGAATGACCAGAACGCCTCTCAGCTCATTGTTGGCCAAGAGCGCGACCGATCTGCCTCCAGGCGGCGGAAAGTTGTTCAGAATGCTGCTGGCAAAGATTGTGATAAAAATGATAGCGATTGTTGCGATCGCAAGCGCCTTCCCCGATCCAGAATGATGTGTCGATTCGGTCATAGCTGCCTCACCCAGTCTTCCTTCTGCATCATCCTCGGCCGACACAGAACTGTCACCTATCTGGAGTTAAATTCACCCTCTCCCTTCCTGCGTCCTCTTATCGCACCACTGCTTCGCCTTCCAGACGGCCTCATTGCGAGAAAAGACACAGGGTACCGCTACAGCACAGCCCTGCTCGTAACTTACCCAGGCGGCATAAACCACCTGTCCATGATCCTCGCTCTGGTCAATCTCGACTTTGAAATCGCGGTAGGTAAAAGCCATCACGATATGGGGATAGTCGGGAGATTCAATCATTCGCCTACTCCTGGGCGGAATGCCTGGTATGGAAAAGAGCGAAGCATGCATCTAAAGTCCTAGCAGGTTTGCCTAGACTGTCTCTGCAATGCTTCGCCCCTCTAGACCTACGCTATCTGGCTTAATTAAGCAGCCGCCATGTTTTGGGCAGCAAAATCCCAGTTCACGACGTTCTTAAGGAACGCATCCATGTAGTTGGGGCGGCTATTCTGGTAGTCCAGATAGTAGGCGTGCTCCCATACATCCATAGTGAACAGCGGTACCTGCCCCTGAGTCAGGGGATTGTCGGCGTTGGCGGTTTTAGTGACCTTAAGAGTGCCGTTGTCTAACACCAGCCAAGCCCAGCCGCTGCCAAACTGAGTGGCCCCGGCGCTTTTAAAGGCTTCAGCAAATTTATCGAAGCCACCGAAGTCAGCATCGATCTTGCTGGCTAAATCTCCTGTGGGAGTGCCGCCGCCGTTGGGCTTCATGCTGTTCCAGTAGAAGGTGTGGTTCCAGGCTTGAGCGCCGTTGTTAAACATCCCCTGCTTATCGGGGTTGCCTGCGATCGCTTTGATCACCTCCTCAATCGGCTTGCTCTCAAACTCGGTGCCCTGAATCATCTCGTTGTACTTGCTCACGTAAGCCGCATGGTGCTTATCGTGGTGGAATTCCAGGGTGCTCTTAGAAACGTGGGGTTCAAGGGCGTCATAAGCATAGGGCAAAGGGGGCAATTCGTATCCCATTGTGCTCTCCTCTCAAATTAGGTTGTGATCTAGCCTCAGCCATATGCCTTTAGGATGGGGGCTGCCTAAAGACATAGCTTTGCGCTCTGATCTATAGAACTACGCCTAAATGAGAACTATGCCTATGCCCCAGAGGGGGAAATTGGCTCTAAAAGCGGTAGTTTTGTTCTCTAACCCACAAACTTACAGGCACAGCATTGCCTCGCCTGTCTACTTTGACCTCGGCCACAAAGGCTTCTATGTCTTGCTGCTGTACTTCGCCAATGGTTCGATTTAGCTCCTCCCGCCGATCTTCTGGCATGTAGTAGCTCTCTAGCCCATAGCGAATTTGGCCCCACGGGGTAGTCTCGCCCCTAAGAGCGACTTGATTAGGGCCGAGGTTCTCAGGGCGCTCTGGGCTAACGCTAACTGGCCGCCACGGAGTTGGCCGAGGGCCTGGAGACGCTTCTGGCTGTTGAAGCACTACGTAAAAAGACCCCGGAGATTCGGTGGCAAAGACCTCTGCTCCCCCCGGTAAGACCCTGAGGATAGAGGGATCGGAAACGTCATAGCGGAGCGTTTGGGAATAGCCTCTTAGGAAGTCATAGGGGTCAACTGGGGCCGTTTGCAGCACGACGATTTCACCCGTGGCGTAGGTATAGGCACTCTGGGCTGGAACCGAAACCAGCAGCGCCATCTGGATCAGCAGCGGCGTCCAAAAGCGCCAAGCTGGAATAGTGCGAGGCCGCTCTTTGGCGGGAATCTCTGCTATCTGGGGCTGCCGTTGAGGCGGCTGCGGCGTTTGAGGGGCTTTTAAGGGATCAGAAGCAGGGTTCATCGTGTTTTCTCCTGAAGGGTTGGAGTGGGCTTGATGTGGCGCTCAAACCAGAGTCCGGCAACGATAATGCCAGCACCGCAGAGCGCGAACGCAAGAGCCTTGAGCAGCAGGTCCGTGTTGTATTCCAGGGTGCGGCTCATGATGCTTACAACTAGCAGCACCATGCCGCCCCAGAACATCCCGCGCGTACCCAAAGCCAGACCGTCGCGAATCAGGGCTAGGGCCAGACAAAACAGCAGTAAGTTGTAAACGGCAGGGCCGATGGTGGGCAGCGTAACCATTTCGTGCCAGATGGCGGTGCCAGTAGCCAGCGCAATACAGGCTGCGACAGAGCCGCTGTTAATAAAGTGGTGGGGAAACTGCCGCTGGCTTAGGCCCTGGCGAACGATTTTGATCCAGCCCCAAAGGGCTACCAAACTGAGTACAGCTACGCTCAGGAGCAGCGGAGTGGCTTGCTGTTGGTAGCCGCCTGCATAACTAAACCAGCGAAATTGCCAGAGCCAGTGAAATGAAACGACGTAAAGGAACAGGCTAAGTGCGGTAACAGCCAGTACTCGACTGATGGCTTGAAAGGGAAGTGGGTGTTGGGCAGCGGGTAATCCGGCAAGGCGCATTGCCTTGGGCTGATCCCACTGCCAGATCTGATCGGTGTAGCTCCAGAGCAGGGCCGGGGGCAGGGCGACTGCGATCGCAATTCGCCACCAAGACGAGTCTGTCGCCGCCAGCAGCCCCAAACTGGTCTGTAGAGTAACTGCTACCCCAATTGCCGCTAGCCCAAAGAAAGCCCGAGAGCGGCACCAGTAGGCCAGCGGCACAAACAGCCCAGCCATTACCAGCGGCATCTGCTCAATCAAAGTCATCCAGCCCGATGCCGTGCCAGCAGCCCAGTCAGCCATTCCCAGAAAATAGCCAATCGCCATCAAAGACAGCGACAGCACGCCTAGGGAAGCCAGCCTTAGCCCATAGGCCATTGCTAGCACGCCTAGGCTCCAAACTAAGTACAGCTCGTACAGGTTGCCGCTCTGGTGAAACATCTGAGAGGTCAGCCCCAGATTGGCTCCCAAAATTAGAGCCCCCAGCAACAGCATTGCGTGGCCCAATCGCTGCCCGCTTTGAGAAGGCGATCGCCGCCACAGGTAAAATCCGGCCCCATTGACCGCAACAAACAGCGCAAACAGCAGCAGCGTGCGAAACTCACGGGGCCAGCCCTGCCAGTTAGCCGCCACATAAGTAATCACACCCAAGCCCAGAAGAATGCCGCCCAGACTCAGCAGAATGACGACAAACCGGCTCTTGGCCTCGCCTTCGAGTGCCTGGAACTGGTACCGCTGAGCCAACGTCTCGTAAACGGAAGCATCAATCAACCCGTCCTGCCACCACTGCTCCGCTTCCTGGCGCAGGTGACGACGAAATTTTTCAGAATCCATAGCTCGCTCCCCGGTCTACCAGGGTGAAGGGTGGAACTGGCGGAAATGCGGTCAGAAATCTGGCGAAACAGGGCGCTAGCTGTCAGGCAAAGCCCTCTGTTTCGCAAGCTCTCTGGCTTATCACTTGCATTTCAATCGCTACCAGCTGTGAATCTACAGTGCCACACGTTCTCAGCCGCAGCGGTGGCGCAGGGACACTCTACCTAACCTGCATGGTATAGGGACTGATCCCAAAAAGCCTCAATGTCTTAACGCTGCGTTATCTAGTCCATTTGTCAGAGCTGTGACAGCGCCCCCAACTGTAGACCACTTAACCCAACCGTCCACCCTCCACCTTCTACCCTTTACCCTTTACCTTCCTTAATCCTTCTTCTTCCCGCTGCCCTTACCGTCCTCTTGCCGACGCCGAGGCGCATCGTCATCGTCATCGTCGTCGTCGTCATCATCGTCATCCGCCAGCACGGGCAGATCAATAGGCACCACTTCAGTCTGCATTACTCCGGTCGGCATCACTTCGGTCTGCACTACTCCGGTCGGCATCACCTCGTTTAAAGCGGGTTGAGGCGGTACTGTTTGAGGCGCAGTAACGCTCTGAGCCGGTTGAGGTGCGGGCGGCTGTAGCCACTGCTGAATCAGAATTGGGATGGCGGTGGTGCCTGCGATCGCAACTGCACCAGCCATACCCTTGATCAGCATGGCCTGCAGAGGATTGGAGTTTGGGGTAGGAGAACCGGAATCTGTCATAGCAATCGCGGTTAGGGTGGGGCAAATTGTTACAGTCTGCTCTAAAGACGCTGGCAGAACCTGACAAGTTTCGACTGCTCGCTCTCTTTACCGAGACTTCATTTATCTCAGTAAGCTAGACAGATTAATCAGGTGGGGCAATTAAATCTTGGGTTTCTTTTTAGTACTGCTAGCAGCGTTTTTCTTTTGCTTCCAAAACGTGATTGTGCGGGTGTTGTTTAGCCTGCAGCCGGTGTTTGGGCTGATGCAGACAGGCGGGTTTGTAGAGCCAACGCTGCCCAACTCGTTTCTGCTGCTGGTAATGCGAACGGTGCTGGTGGTGCCGCTGATGGCAGTACTGGCCCCATCACTCTATCCGGCCACTTGGAAGGACATTCGTCAACTGGCCACAGTAGAAAAGCGGCGGGAGCTGAGATTTGCCCTGGCAGGGGGCCTCTTCATGTTCCTCTACCTGGCTCTGCTCTATTTGGCAATCGGCCTGATTCCCACTGGCATTGCCCTGACGCTGTTTTTTACCTACCCCGTGTTTACGGCGCTCTTTGCCTGGAAGCTGTTCGGCACTCGGCCCAGCGCCTTGCTCTGGGGGGTGATGGGGCTGATCTTTGTAGGCAGCACTCTGACAGTGCCCCAAGCCACCTTTTCCCTAGCCCACAACAGTGCTCTGGGCGTCGCTTTGGCAATTGCTTCAGGTATTGTCTACGCCCTCTACTCGGTCAATGCTCAAAAGAGCTTTGAGCACACTCACCCGGTGCCCTTTACCTGGGTCAGCTTTGCCACAACGCTGGTGCTGTCGGGTCTCAGCCTGCTGGTCTGGCACGGTCAGCTCAACGACTTGCCCTGGACTCCGCTGTGGATTGGTAGCCTGCTCTCAGGCATTGTCACCCTGACTGGGCACCTGTTGAACAATATCGGCATTCGCATCATCGGCGCGACAACGGCCTCTCTAATCGCCTCGACCAACCCGGCTCTAACGGTAATGCTAGCCTGGTTGGCGATTCAAGAAACGCTCACGGGCAAGCAACTCATCGGTGTGGTGATTGTGACGCTGAGCGTAGCGCTGCTGAGTCGCAATCGCAGTTTATCCAAAGCAGATTGAGATCTGTGTGTTGGCAGGGGCCAGGGGCCTACATCCGTTGCAGGGCTTAATGCATCTTCAAACAAAATAGGTATGAGATCGACCTGTTCGCTCTCACTTCCCTTTCAGGCAAATGTATTAATTTTTACTTGTTTTTGAGGATCAGATGATCTACTATCAATCCTCATAGCTGTGTCTATGCAGCTTGTTTTCCCCGAAAACCTGGTCTGACGCTACCGGAAGGTGATTGGACCCACCCGCCGATAGCTGACCCGACAGTAGATACTACCTGCTGTACGGGCTGCCTTAATTTTAGGCTGCCCTACTGCTCGTTCATGTCTGGCCCGACCCGCTTTTCGGGGATTCCTAACCCACAAGTAAAGGAATCCCCTTGAAATGCTGCAAATTCAATACTTCCTGTCGTCTCCTCTAGGGGAGGCGACCCTGTCACCTGCGCCAATCAATCCACCTGTGCAGCCGGGGCGCAGGCGTCTGCGCCTATATCTCGTCGGCTCCGAAGCCGAGACTCAACACGCAATCGACACCCTGCACGTGCTGGGCTACGCCGAGCGCTTTGAGTGGACCCAGGTGATCGACCTTCCCGAGAATGGCCTATTTGTGCATCCGTATCCGGGAGATGTGCTGCGATATTTGAGGCGCGATCGCAAGATCTAATCTCCCCAGCGGTGCCTTGTGCCTAAGCGACAACGCACCGCTTTCCCTCAAGGAAGCTGTTTCTGACCCATCCGTAGGCTACTCGTCGGCTTTATAACGAACAGTTACCTGACCTTGATCAAGCACCAAAATCTCACCCCCCAAAGCCTCAATCCGTTCAACGGCAATTCTCTGGGTCTGCTCATCGTTGGTGTAGTTGATCACCTGAATCCATGCGCTAATCTGGGCCGCTCGACTGGCCGGATTCTGGGCTAAATAAGCTGCTGTTTGGCGAGAGGCTTCAGCGACAGCAGCGGCCCCTGGGTCAGTTGACCGATCGGCCCATGCAGCAGCAGTTTCAAAAGACTCACGCGCCCCAGGGCCATCGCCCAAAAATAACAGATGGTCAATGCCCTTGTAGCGCCACACCCGATAGCCTCCTTCCGGCGTTTCTGGAGTCATAGCAGCCAGCCCCTTAGCCATCAACTCAACAGTCCGTTCAGGTTCGCCTGCATAGAGAGACGTGCTGGTCGAGAGAAACAGATAGGGCAGGGTGAAGTAGGGGTCTTTATCGACAATGACCTCAAAAAACTTTGGGCTGGTGCGGTAGCCGATTTGAGAGCGCACATCATAGTTGCCAAAATACTGTAAGAAGTTTAGAAAAGCCCAGTTGGCCACCAGATTATCAAAGCCAAAGCTAGGCGAATTTTGCAACACCGTGAGCTGCACTTGCTCCTGTTGCTCAGCAATCTGGAGCTGCCCTAGAGACTGCGCTCCCGCAGCGGGAGATTGGAGTACCTGGAGCCTTTGGCGCTGCAATCCAGCGACACCAGCGATCAGTACGGCTCCTAAAAGGGCCGGAACCAAATAGTAGAGTAGGTTAATTGACTTTATAGGGGTATTCATTGTTTTAAGGTTGGCTTTAGAGAGCACCTTTCCAATAGTTTGATTCAATAAATTATGAGAAATACAAAAAAGGGTCAATCCGTAAAAGATTGACCCTAAAAATTAAGCAAAGAAGGCAGTTGTCTAGCTCTTGCAATCAGGAGACTTAGCGAGTTGCGCTGTTACACTGGTAGTTCTTGAAGCAGGATTACTAATACCCACTGTAGGGGTTGTGTTAGGAGAAGCTGCAATGCACAGCAGTGCGGTAGTTGTTGCATTACCCCTATCATCTTGCAGGATATAGGTTGCGCCAGTATAACCTAACAAAGCCTCATCTTTCGGACTAGCAGAAGAGAAGATGGAGTTTGACAGGGTGCCACCAGTTATCAGCGCAGGCTTCGTGTAGTTGTAAAACTCGGTTGAGGTTTGAATACCTAGGCCCAGCAGGGAAATCTCGTTTGCGAAAGTTCTGTTCTCTAGACGGTAAGCTTGCTGCGCCCGGTTGATGGAACCGATGTAGGTGGTTGCTTCAGATTGGCGAGCGCGGTTGGCTTGGTTCAAGAAGGCGGGTAGTGCGATCGCAGCCAGAATACCGATGATGATGATAACCACCAACAGTTCAATCAGGGTGAAACCACCGTCTTTCTTGTTCTTGAGAAGATGTTGAATTAGTTTAGCTTTTAGAGTGGATTTCATGGTTTTAGGTGTCTCCTTGTGAAGCGGGTTGCTCGTAGCTGCTTCTTGACCTAGATTACCCACGCCTAACAAGTTACCGATCACGTCGGCGAAAAAAAGTGCACCTAAGCTATTAAATTGCTGTAAAAATGGGCCTTAAACCTTATTCCTGCTGGGTTTTTTGAGTGTGCTCCTTTCTCTAAAGTTCTGTTTTAAAGGGCTAGAACCTGTTCTTTTTCCCCCTTAAGGAAGAAGCGCTGGGTATAGCAATGCGGTGATTTGAGAACTTAAATGTCATCGCAGCTAGAGATGCTTACCTGGGTGCCTGAAACAGCAACCGAGGGAGCCAGAGAATGAGTTGGGTCGCCATGACAGAGCTTAGAAGTGGTGGTAGCTGTGCCATGAGGCCCAATGTGGACATAGACAATACCGGTAAACCCCTTCAGCGAGACGTCTTGGGGAATTGCCGCTGAGACAGCTACCAGAGACGAACCCTGCAGCACGCTGTATTGATATAAAGAGGTATCTGTCAGTAAACCAATGCCGAGCTTCTCAATTGAGTTGGCAAAGGTAGGGCTGTCGAGGCGGTAAGCCTGCTGAGCGCGGTTAATCGACCCCATGTAGGTTAGGGCTTCGGTTTCCTGAGCGCGACGGACTTGACCGAGGAAAGCGGGAAATGCGATCGCAGCCAAGATCGCCATAATGACAATGACGACCAGCATTTCAATCAGGGTGAAACCAGAGGAGTCCGTTGACTTAAGGCGGCAAAGGGGCTGCGGCCGTGTTAGTCGGGGGTAAAGATTGGGCCTTTTCATCAGCGTTTTTAAGTAATTCCGGCTGCCCCTGGTGAAAAAATACTGAGAGAATCTCGGTTGACCAAGTGTTTATTTTGACTTAAGTACCTATACGGCCCTGCCCTAGGCAAATCAGGAAACTGCCCGAAAAGAAGCCCAGCCCTTGCCAGAAGGAATATTGGCTGAATAATGGATCAGAGCGATTTGTTCGCTGATGTGTCCCCAGTTTTGGCTAAGTACCCTTGAGTCTTTCGAATCAACCCTCTTCTTCTCCGCCCCAGCAGGCTGCGGCCAAGCGCATCTTCATTACTGGCGCTAGCGGCTGCATTGGGCACTACATTGTGGAAGCGCTGCTAGAGGGCACCCCCCACGAACTATTTCTGCTGGTACGCGACCCTGGCAGGCTGAAGCTGCCGCTACAGGGCAATCCGCGAGTCCACATCCTGCAGGGCGATCTCGGACAGATCGATCAATTCGCCGAGCTGCTTTCTACCATAGATGTAGCGGTGCTGGCGGCAGCCTGTTGGGGTGGCAGCGAGCAACTGGTCTTTGACATCAATCTCAACCGCAATTTAGACCTGATCAACCTGCTTGACCCGCAGCGGTGTGAGCAGGTCATTTACTTTTCTACCGCCAGCATTCTCGATCGGCAAAATCAGCCCCTGAAAGAAGCGGGCGAAATCGGCACTGACTATATTCGAAGCAAGTATGAATGCCATCGACACCTGCCCAAACTGGTGCTATACCCCAAACTTACGACCGTGTTCCCAACCCTAGTGTTTGGAGGTGATAAAGACAAACCCTACTCTTTTATCTCCGCTGGGCTAGCAGACGTTACCAAATGGCTGGGTCTAATTCGCTTTCTCAAAGCAGATGGCGGTTTCCACTTTGCCCACGCTCAAGACATTGCCTGGGTAATTCGCTATTTGATCGAGCACCCCTCTCAGAATGGCTATCGTGAATACGTGCTGGGCAACCCTGGCCTGACTGTCGATCAGGCAGTCGAAGAGGCCAGCGCCTACGTGGGTAAACCGATTCTTTTCCGCATTCCGCTGTCTCCAAAGTTAGCAGATGTGATTATTCGGGTGTTTCGTATTCAGATGGCTCCATGGGACTATTTCTGTGTTCGCTACCGCCATTTTGTGTATGCCAATGCGGTCAGTCCAGCCACTTTTGGCCTGCAGCCCTACTGCCCCACCCTAGCCGATCTATTCCGTGTACACGGGATTATGCCTAGATAGTGCATCTGAACCAGGATAAGATGAGGGGCAACCCTGGCATTGTGAGCAGCTATGGCGATTATTTCCTCCAAGCAGCCTCCTGACAGTTCTGGCGATGCCCAGCCATCGCGCGCTCGATCCAAGCCGGAGCAGTCTGCGGCAGAGGTGCTGACTCCAGCGCTGTCGCTGGTGCGCGATGGTGAACCTGAAGACGATGAGCGCAAAGGTCCCGACGATAGCCTGCGGCCCAAGCGGCTAGCTGACTATATCGGTCAAAAGGCGCTGAAGGAAGTACTCGATATTGCCATTCAAGCTGCCAAGTCGCGCCAAGAGCCGCTCGATCACCTGCTGCTCTATGGGCCGCCCGGCCTGGGCAAAACGACGATGGCGCTAATTTTGGCCCAGGAAATGGGCGTGGAGTGCAAGATCACCACAGCTCCGGCTTTGGAGCGGCCCCGTGATATTGCTGGCCTGCTGGTGAACCTGAAACCGGGCGATGTACTGTTTATTGACGAAATTCACCGCCTGCCTCGCGTTACTGAAGAGATTCTTTATCCGGCCATGGAAGATTCGCGGCTGGATATCACAATTGGTAAGGGCCAGAGCGCCCGCACTCGCAGCATTCCACTGCAGCCGTTTACGCTGGTGGGGGCAACCACGCGGGTAGGGGCGTTGACTTCGCCGCTGCGCGATCGCTTTGGCCTGATCCAGCGGCTGCGATTTTACGAGATTGATGAACTTACCCAAATTGTGATCCGCACGGCCCAGGTGCTGAATACTCCGATTGAGGCGGCTGGCGCGGCAGAAATTGCCCGTCGAGCCCGAGGCACCCCTCGAATTGCTAACCGGTTGCTCAGGCGGGTGCGCGACTATGTCGAGGTGAAAGCCTCTGGCCCCATCACTGAAACCATTGCCGCTGAGGCGCTAGAACTCTTTAACGTCGATCCTTGTGGGTTGGACTGGACCGATCGACGTCTGCTAACGCTGATGATCGAAAACTTTAGTGGTGGGCCAGTGGGGGTCGATACGATGGCGGCAGCCACCGGAGAAGATGCCCAAACAATTGAGGAAGTCTACGAACCCTACCTGATGCAGATTGGCTACCTGCAAAGAACCCCCCGAGGCCGCGTGATTACTGCCGCTGCCTGCCGCCACCTGGGCTACGATGCCAAAACAGTCCCGTTTGCTGTGGGTGGGCAACAGCTGCCGTTGCTGTAGGGGCAAAGCATTGCAGCGCTTGGTTTGGCAAGGTTATAAAAAGCCTAGACACCATGCTTTGCCCCTACAGGGGATAATCGAGACATGGCATGTTGGGAGTTTTGCAATGGGGTTGTCTTCTATTTTCTCCAAGGTTTTGGGGCTGGTTTTGGCTCTATGGGTGGGGCTAGCCTATGGCGGCAGCGCCTTGGCTCAGTCTGCCGCCTCTGATCCTGCGATCTTTTCTCCCGGCGATATTCAGACCATCACTGAGTTAAAACAGTCGGCTTTTGCTGCATCCCAGGCAGGTCAGTTTGCCGCTGCTGAAGATCTGTGGAGCGAACTGATCGAGTACCTGCCCGATGAACCGGCTGTCTGGAGCAACCGGGGCAACACGCGGGTGAGCCAAAACAAGCTGACCGAGGCGCTAGCAGACTACACCCAGGCCATTGAACTGGCCCCTAATGAACCTGATCCTTATCTGAACCGGGGAGCGGCCCTAGAAGGTTTGGGGCGGTGGGAAGATGCGATCGCAGACTACACCCACCTCCTTACAATCAACTCTAAAGATGCGGCTGCCTACAACAATCGAGGCAATGCCAGAGCGGGGCTAGGCCAGTGGGAGGCAGCCCTCAAAGACTACCGTGAGGCTGTAACGCTAGACCCACAGTTTTCCTTTGCCCGCATTAATGAAGCCTTGGCGCTCTATCAAATCGGGGAGACAGATCAGGCCATCCGTCAGTTTCGGGGGCTCAGCCGCAAGTATCCCAACTTCCCCGATGCCCGAGCAGCGCTCACAGCAGCCCTGTGGGAAGCTGGCCAGCGGGGAGAAGCCGAGAGCAACTGGGTGGCTGTAGTGGGCCTAGATGGGCGCTACAAAGACCTCGACTGGGTGCGCACGGTGCGGCGCTGGCCTCCGGCGATGGTGGCAGCGCTAGAGAAGTTTTTGAATTTATAAGCCCTCTAAGCTGTTAGCTGGCAGATTCCACAGTGCAGCTCAGTTCATTAGGATGTCTATGGAGCTTTAGCCCGGATGCGATGAGCCCATGCTCGACCTGTTTTTGATCACCAGCCTGGGGTTTTTGGGCAGTTTTGGCCACTGCTTGGGCATGTGTGGCCCACTTACGGTGGCCTTTTCCCTGGGGCACCCTGCTGAGGCGGTTCCTTCTCGCTGGCAGTCGGTGAGATTTCACCTGCTGCTGAATTTGGGGCGGCTTTTGAGCTATGCCTTGATCGGTGCTGTTATTGGCGGCATTGGTTCAGTGCTGGTGGCAGGGGGGCAGGTGGCTGGCATCGGCAGCGGCCTGCGGCGGGCAATGGCGCTGGGAACCGGCGGGCTGCTGATTTGGTTTGGGCTGGCCCAAGTGAGTCCGGGGCTGTTGCCCAAACTGCCGTTTCTGCACCCCATGCTACAAGGGCAGCTGCACGAGCGGCTGCAAAAGACGTTGACCCGCTTCTCGCTCAGCCGTCAGTGGTGGACGCCGCTGCTGCTAGGGTTGGTATGGGGGCTAATTCCCTGTGGATTTCTCTACGCTGCTCAGATCAAGGCCGCCGAGACGGCTCATCCGGCGATTGGAGCTGCTACTATGCTGGCTTTTGGCCTAGGTACGCTTCCAATCATGCTAGGGGTAGGACTATCTGCCAGCTGGCTGGGCCAAGACCGACGCAGCCAGCTATTTCGCTTGGGCGGTTGGTTGACGCTGCTGATTGGCGTGCTAACGCTGATGCGAACTGGCGAAGCCATGACTGACTACGCTGGCTATGGGGCACTGGTGGCGCTGGTGCTGGCGCTAGTGGCGCGGCCTATCAGCAAGCTCTGGAGCGGGCCTTTGCGCTACCGCCGAGTGCTGGGTGTGGGTGCGTTTATCCTTTCTCTGGCCCACAGTGTGCAGATGGTAGAGCATAGCTGGGGCTGGAACTTTCGGGCCTTTGAGTTTATGCTGCCCAGGCATCAGTGGGGCGTAATCATGGGGGCTTCGGCCCTAGTATTGATGCTGCCGCTGGCACTGACTAGCACCGACTGGGCCCAGCGAGCGTTGGGAACTTTTTGGCGTAACCTTCATCTTTTGAGTATTCCTGCCCTGCTGCTGTGTACCCTTCACTGTCTGATGTTGGGCACTCGTTATCTCGGGTCGGGGCATTTAAGCCTGTCTCAGTCGATTCATACAGGTATGTTTGTGAGCGTGGTGGGACTGGCGCTGATGATGCGATCGCACTGGCTCTGGTCTCTGTTGTCTCTGGATCGTTACTATGTTCCGCCAAAGCGTTCTTAATAGCTGGCTGCTGGCCTTGAGCCTGACCAGTCTGGCCCTGCCAGTAAGTGCTCACAAGGTACAGGTATCTGGCGATGTGGGCGGCACCCTGCACATTGAACCAAACGATGTGGCGCGGGCAGGTGAACCCACTGAGGTTTGGTTTGCGCTCACTCGTCAAGGTGGACAAGTGATTCCGCTGGCTGACTGTGACTGCCAGCTCTCGGTCTTTGCCCAGCCCTACGGCGAGGGAGCGACGCCGCTGGCCCAGCCGCCGCTGGCCCCAGTGACAGCAGAAAGCTATGAGAACATTCCCGGCGCTGAGGTGGTTTTCCCCGATGTGGGAGCCTATACGCTGGTGCTCACAGGCAGCTCTCGCGCAGCCGAGGAATTTCAGCCCTTTGAGCTGCCCTTTGAGGTCACGGTCGCCGCCCGTAGCGCTGCCGCCCCTGCAGCTTCTGCCCCAACTGCTGGTGAGACAGAAGCTGCCCCTGCATCTACAGAAGTGTTGGGCGTGGAAAGTGGTGCCCTGCCCCCCGCTGCTGCTCCGCTATGGCAGCCTTCTGTGATTGCTGCCACTATTGTTCTGCTCGCAGGTTTGGTTTGGAGCCTACGCCATCGCCGCAAAGATGATGACATTGATCCCCGCTCCAAACCTTAGAGCTATGTTCTTCTCTTTCTCCTCGCCTTCCGATCGCGGCAAAGCCTAAGTACCAGACATCGCTACAACTCAGCTTTTAGCTTTGGCCTCCAACGCTTCTAGGCGGCTCTTAAGTTCCTGATTGTTTTTCTTGAGTTCATCGATCTCCTGCTGCAGCTTTTGCACCGCCTGGTCTTTGCCGATGTTCTTTTGAACTCGCTGCACGGCTTCCTCAGCGCGCTGCCGGACTCGACCATCGGCAGTGTGGTCTGCCAAGGACTGCAGGACTGTCATCGCGCGGGGAGTTTCCATTGCGCCCAAGGCAATCAGGACAGAAACCTGGGTGAGGAAGAAAGGTTCGCGAGAGATGACCTCTAGGCGGTCTAAAATCCGCTCTAGGTTGGCTTTGCTTTGGCTAGTCGAGATGGGGCCCAATGCCCGTACCGCCGCCAGCCGCAGCGCCTGGGGCACGCCCAGTTCGGTATATTGCAGAATCAAGTTGAGGGCTGCTTCGGAGGTCTTGAAATGGCTGAGCGCCCCAATTGCCCCAGAGCGAACGACCTCATTCCAGCCTGAGCGCTCCTTAAGAATGGACTCTAGCAGCGTCACGGTTGCTGGGCCCTGGGTTTTGCCTTCTACGTCAGCGGCACCTACTTTACCCAAAGCGCGGATGGCGGCGGCTTCTACGTAGTAGCTGGGATCGCCCTGCTCGACTACCGCTCTGAGCGCTTCATAGCTTTCGGCAGTTTTCACGTCGCCTAGGGCTTCGACAACGGCCCGACGAACATTGGCTTCAGGGTCTTGGAGGGCTGCTAGCAGTCCCGCTGCAGCCTGATCTAGCTTGATTGAGGCGAGTTGCTCAGCGACTTCTGCCCGCACCCCCCAAAAAGGCTCTGCTTTGAGGGCAGTAGTTAGGGCATTAACGGCTTCTAGACTGCCTTTCTTTGCGATCGCACCCGCTGCCTCAATCCTTGATAGGGGGTCGGGATCGTACTGCAGCTGGGCCTTAAGCTCAGCCAGCGGATACTCTAGATTGACAGTTTTGAGCCTGTGGTTGCCCACATCAAAGCTGACGAAGTCGGGCTTCTTCGCTAGCGGGAAGAAAAAGCTCTGCTCCCGCTCATGCACCCGCACGGTAAAGGGCGTGACCTCTACCTGGGGCTGCTCGCCAGAACTCTCAACGTAGCCAAAGCCAATTGGAATTCGCAGGTCAAATAGGCCGCTGGTGCTGCTGGTGTCGCCATCTTTTACCTGGGTTTGGGTAATGGTGATCTTAGCTAGATTGCTGTCACCATCCCAGCTGTAGGCCACCTTGTAGTCAGGGTGACCGCCCCGGAACACGTACTGGTCAAATAGGGAGCGCAGATTGCGGCCGGTGGTCCTTTCAATAGCCCGGATCAGGTCAATGGTTTCGACCGTTTGGTGAGCGTGGGTCTGCACAAAGGTATGGATGGCCCGCCAGAACAGGTCATCTCCCAACTCCGTGCGAATCATGTGGTAGACACAGGCCCCTTTTTCGTAGATGTGGCGGTCATACAGCTCAATCGCTTCTCGGTAGACATGGGTGACCATCGGACGACGGTAGCGGCTGCGGTCCTCCGAGAGGTAGCTGCGCATTGCCTCTAGGCGGTAATAGGCAGCTTCCTGGTCGCCGTATTCGCGCTCGGTCCACATCACCTCAGAGTAGGTAGCCATGCCCTCTTTAACCCAAGCATGGGACCAGTGGTTGATCACCAGCAAATCACCAAACCACTGGTGGGCTAGTTCGTGGGCCACGAGCGACTCAGAGTTGCGGTTATCTAGGGCAGCCCGCTCATCTAGCAGGCAGCGGTCGGTGAGGATAGTGCAGGAGGTGTTTTCCATGCCGCCGAAGATGAAGTCAGCGGCGCAGACCTGGGCATATTTGGGAAAAGCATAGGTATAGCCGTACTTTTCGCTAAAAAACTCAATCATCTGAGGCGTTTTGCCCATCGTGCGCTGGGCCTCGTCCTTGCGGCCCTTCTCGACGTAGTAGGTGACGGGAATGCCCTGCCACTGGTCTTGAATCACGTCGAAGTCACCCACTGCCAGCGCCATCAAGTAGGTGGGGTGGATCTGCTTCTGCACCCAGTGATAGATCTTGAAAGCGCCTTCCTCCACGGTTTCTACCAGTTCGCCGTTGGAAATGGTCTGGTACTGCTGGGGCACCCGCACCCGAATTTCTGAGGTCGCCAGTTGGCCGGGATAGTCGAAGCAGGGGAACCAGAAGCGGGAGTCTTCGTCTTCCCCTTGAGTCCACACCTGAATAGGGCGATTGGGGTAGTGCTGGTCGGGGCCGATGAAGTAGATGCCGCGCTGAGGCTGTTCGGCTCGGTAGGCAATCTGTAGGGTCAACACCTCGCCTGCTTGGGTTGGCTGCTGCAGCCGAATGTGGAGCTGCTCTCCGTCGTAGTCAAAGTCTTGGGGAACTGTGCCCACCGTCACCGCCTGAATCTGCAGGCTCACTGCGTCTAGCGTTAACCGCTTCACACCATCTCGTACCGGATTTATCTGCACCGTACAGGTGCCTTCACAAACCTGGTTATCCAGATCCAGGGCCAAATCCAGGGCAATGTGCTCTACCTGTCCGGGGCGGTCGGGGTTGTAATGGGGGCGGGCACCGGGCAGTTCAAATGACTTGTGGCTATTGTTGTCGGTATCCAAACGATGGGCATTGAGCATGGGAGCAGTTAATCCTTAGAACATGAATCCTGTAAAAACTCGGTGTGACAGCCCTACCTGCCACGCGCCACCCACCTTCATGCGGAGTACTTTGGTGGCAATGCGACCCTAATTGATCAGGGTAGCGTTTTGGTAGGGATTGAGCGTCGGGTCTTTGGGATAATGGCTTTATCCATAACAAACTCTTTAAATTCGTCTGCTTATGAATGCGATCGCAGCGCCCAATCTTCTCTCTAGCCTGATCAACCGAGTTCTTGCCATCAAGCCCCTCTTCAACCTAGCTAAAGGTCGCGCCCGCGCCATGATGATCGAGCGGGCTGAGTCGATTGGGGTGCCCTGGCGAGAACGCGTGCAGCAGTTGCGATCGCGCCACACCCCTGCTGACTTTGCCTCTGATTGGGAGTCAGAGCTAGCCGCCATCCGCAATCCTGACTTGAGCTATCCCGACTACTACGTCAACAGCTTCCACGCCTATGAGGAAGGCAACCTGGGCTGGCTACCTGCTCTGGAAGTTGAGGTCGCAGCCCATGCCGTCCATGCCCGCATCTGGCCGGAAGCGGGAGCCCAAGGCGATGCCAAGCTGCGCCAGAGCTATCACGATTTGCTGAAGGCCCAGCTGCCGCAGGCCCCCAAAGACATCATCGACTTGGGCTGTGGCGTTGGCATGAGCACCCTGACGCTGCAGGCAACCTTTCCCAGGGCCCAACTGACCGGGGTAGACTTATCTCCCTATTTTTTGACGGTGGCTCAGTACCGCTGTAACGAAGGCTCTAGTTCTGATGGGGCTGCCGGAGTGCGCTGGCACCATGCAGCTGCAGAGGCGACCGGCTTGCCCGATGCAGCCTACGATCTGGCTTCGGCCTGCCTGGTTTTCCACGAGTTGCCCCAAAGTGCTGCTAAGGCCATTCTCCAAGAGGCCCGTCGTCTGCTGCGCCCAGGAGGGCACTTGGCAATCATGGATATGAACCCCCGCTCAGAAGTCTTTGCCCAAATGCCGCCCTTTGTGTTGACCCTGCTAAAAAGCACCGAGCCTTATCTAGACGAATACTTTGCTCTAGATTTCGAGCAGGCTTTTATTGAGGCCGGATTTGAGCCGCCAGTGGTAACCTGCAACAGCCCCCGCCACCGCACCCTAGTCGCGCGGGTTCGCTAGAGCCTCAGTCTCGTAGAATGGGCAAAGCAAAGCGTGCCCATCTAGTCATGCTCCTTAGAAGATGGGCAGGGGCTACGGCCCTTTGCCCATCCTCCCTGGCGGTCAAATCCCTATCAACTTCAGCATGTCGTCCAGGGAATCGACCACCATATCGGGTACCACTGCCGACTTCTGGACTAGCGACTCCCGGTATTTGCCGCTCTTTACCAGAATCCCTTGAATCCCTAGAGCTTGAGCCCCGCCGATATCGTCCTCAATATCGTCACCCACCATAGCCACCTGCTCCGGCGGCAGGCCCAGGTCTTTCAGCGCCAGATTAAAGAAGGCGGCATTGGGTTTACCGATAACGGTTGCCTGTTGGTCGGTGGCAAACTCCAGAGCCGTTGCAAAGGCACCGATATCGAGCTGTAGACCGGCCTCCCACTGCCAGTATTTAGCCTTATGTAGGGCTATCAATTCTGCTCCTTTGAGAATGAGCTTAAAGGCACGGTTGAGGGCCTGATAGCTCCACTCATCTCCCATATCACCGAGCACAACGACATCGGCAGCGGTTTCTGACACATTAAACTCTTCAAAGTCTTGCCGGGTTTCTTTAGAGAGCAGGGGAAAGATCGTCGGATTGCCTTTCTGACGTAGGTAGAGCACGGCAGCGTAGGGGGCGCTGATGATTGACTCTGGCTCAATGGGCAGACCTATCGCTTTTAGGTGGCGGCTGAGGTCTGCTACCGACTCAGTTGTGTTATTGGTCGCAAACCGATGGGGAATTCCCGATTCCTTCAGCCTTTCAACGGTGCTGACAGCGCCTTGTAGGGTTCTATGGGAGACGTAGAAAACGCCATTGAGATCCAGCAACAGCCCGTTGATGGGAGCACGTGCACTTGTCATCGGTGGATTTCCTCGGCAGAGACTCCAGATATTGTACGGAGCCTACTCAATTCAGGCGAAGGAAAGGGGCGCAACCGCTACAGTCGTTTTGATTAATCACGTTTGAATAGGATGGGTGGGATATACAAGCAGAATGTACTGGTTCAACGGTCAGGTAATCGATGGGCAAACGCTAGCTCTGGACGTTTACAATCCAGGGCTGCTCTACGGCGCGACGGTGTTTACAACGCTGCGGGTCTACGGCCAGTCGTTAGACCATCCGCTGACGGCGTGGCGGCAGCACTGCGATCGCATCCGCACTTCCCTTCAAGCCTTCCAGTGGCCTCAGCCCGACGAGTCCTGTCTACGGCAAGGAGCTGAAGCGCTGATGCCGCACTACCCCATCTTGAGAATGACGCTGTTTCCTGATGGTCAAGCGCTAATCACCGGGCGTCCACTTCCAGCCGATTTAGCAGAACGTCAGCAGCGAGGCATTACAGCCTGGGTGGCCCCCCACGACTACTCAAGAACCCTGCCTGCTCATAAAACGGGCAACTACCTGGCCTGCTGGCTGGCGGCCCAAGCCGCCAAGGCGCAAGGGGCGGCAGAGGCCATTTTGGTTGACGGGGCCGGCCACTGGCTAGAGACCAGCAGCGGCAGCCTGTGGGGCTGGGCCGAGGGCCAGTGGTGGACGCCACCGCTGACGGCAGGAATTTTGCCGGGGGTAATGCGATCTCAGCTCATCCGCCACCTGCACATCCTGGGTCGCCCTGCCCTCGAAACCCCCTGGACCCCTGCCAAAGCTCAGCAGTTTGAGAACCTTGCCTATACCAACTGCGGGGTAGAAATTGTCCCCATTCACACAGTCCTGCAGGGGCGAACTAGACTGGAATACAATCCTGATCAGAGGGTTTTGCAGGAACTGCGCTTCATGTTTGATGAAGCGTTGCCGTAAGGTTTGATTTGACCTGGCATTAAATCCGCAAACCACTATTTAACCTCGCTGATTCGACCAATTCTGAATCTGGCGTTAACATTAGTTAATATACGTTTTCATTTAAGAAACACCCCATCCTCACCCTGAAGCAATTGGAGGCACAACCCCGGTGAACAAACGGTGGAGAAACGCAGGTCTTTACGCCCTGCTAGTGGTCGTGGTCATCGCCTTAGCCACTGCCATTTTTGATAATTCTGGTCAAGAAACACAAACCTGGCGCTACAGCCGCTTCTTACAGGCCGTTGAAAGCAACCAGGTCGAGCGGGTCAACATCAGCTCTGATCGTACTCGTGCTCGATTCACTGATCCCGAGGGTAACGGTCAGGTAATCGTCAACCTGCCCAACGATCCAGAACTAATTGATCTTCTGGAAGACAACAATGTCGATATTGTCGTGCTGCCCCAAAGCGACGACAGCGTCTGGGTTCGTGCCTTTAGCACCTTGCTGATTCCGATCATGCTGCTGGTGGTGCTGTTCTTTGTGCTGCGGCGAGCGCAAAGCGGCCCTGGTAGCCAAGCCATGAACTTCGGCAAGTCCAAAGCTCGGGTGCAGATGGAGCCTCAGACCCAAGTTACCTTTGGCGATGTCGCTGGCATTGACCAGGCCAAGCTAGAGCTAGCTGAAGTCGTTGACTTCCTGAAGAATGCCGACCGCTTTACTGCCGTCGGAGCCAAAATTCCCAAAGGCGTGCTGCTGGTGGGGCCTCCTGGAACGGGTAAAACCCTGCTGGCCCGAGCGGTAGCGGGTGAGGCCGGTGTGCCTTTCTTCTCCATCTCCGGTTCTGAGTTCGTTGAGATGTTTGTCGGGGTAGGCGCTTCGCGGGTGCGCGACCTGTTTGAACAGGCCAAGTCCAACGCGCCCTGTATCGTGTTTATCGACGAGATTGATGCGGTGGGCCGTCAGCGGGGCGCAGGTCTCGGCGGCGGCAACGACGAGCGCGAGCAAACCCTCAACCAGCTTCTCACTGAAATGGATGGTTTTGAGGGCAACAATGGCATCATCATCATTGCTGCGACCAACCGGCCCGACGTGTTAGATGCGGCGCTGCTGCGTCCGGGACGATTTGACCGTCAAGTTGTGGTTGACCGGCCTGACTACGCAGGTCGTCTGGAAATCCTCAACGTCCACGCTCGCGGCAAGACCTTTGCTACGGACGTAGACCTAGAAAAAATTGCCCGCCGGACTCCTGGCTTTACTGGAGCCGACCTCTCTAATCTGCTCAACGAAGCAGCTATTCTCGCGGCTCGCCGCAACCTCACCGAGATCTCGATGGATGAGGTTAACGATGCCATTGATCGGGTGCTGGCAGGCCCTGAGAAGAAAGACCGGGTAATGAGCGAAAAGCGCAAGCAGCTCGTTGCCTACCACGAAGCTGGACACGCTCTGGTGGGTGCCCTGATGCCCGACTACGACCCAGTGCAGAAGATCAGCATCATTCCTCGCGGTCGAGCTGGCGGTTTGACCTGGTTCACCCCTAGCGAAGATCGTTTAGAGTCTGGTCTCTACTCTCGCTCTTACCTGCAGAATCAGATGGCTGTCGCTCTGGGAGGCCGCATTGCTGAAGAAGTTATCTTCGGCGAAGAGGAAGTCACCACGGGTGCGTCTAACGACCTGCAGCAGGTAGCTCGGGTCGCTCGTCAGATGGTTACCCGCTTTGGTATGAGCGATCGCTTAGGGCCTGTAGCCCTGGGCCGTCAGCAGGGCAATATGTTCTTGGGCCGCGACATCAACGCCGAGCGCGACTTCTCGGAAGAGACTGCTGCTGCCATCGACGAAGAAGTACGGGAACTGGTAGACGAAGCCTATATCCGAGCTAAGAGCGTGTTGACCGAAAACCGCCATGTGCTGGACAAACTGGCTGACATGCTGGTGGAAAAAGAAACCGTAGACGCGGAAGAACTGCAGCACCTGCTGGCCACTAACGATGTGAAGATGGCTTCTATCGTCTAGTCCTGGCCTGAGGCAGGATGATCTGATTCAAAGTAAATTAGTCCATTGTAGAGACGCGATTAATCGCGTCTCTTTCTTTTTCTGAAGACATCTGGACAGGCTTGGGCTCTGCAACTGTTACAGTCTCCTAGCGCAACCTGCCCCTACAGTCCATCTCCTGTTTGCTTATGGATTGTCAAGACTGGCTCAACCTGCTGAAAAAACATCGTCTGCTGGCGGTCATTCGCGCTCCTGACCTAGCTACCGGGCTGGAAATGGCGCGAGCAGCAGAACAGGGAGGAGTGCGGCTGATCGAGATTACTTGGGACAGCGAGCAGCCTGAGGAACTGGTTGGTTATCTGCGCCAGGATCTGCCGCATTGCTGGATTGGGGCTGGGACTTTGCTGACCCTGGCAGAGGCGAAACAGGCGATCGCAGTCGGAGCCCAGTTTGGCTTTAGCCCCTTTACGGATGTTTCTCTACTGGAGTTGGGGCTGGAGCGGGCTGTCCCAATGGTGGCTGGAGCGCTAACGCCGACTGAAATTGTCACTGCCTGGAGAGCAGGGGCTGCCGGGGTCAAGGTGTTTCCGATCAGCGCTGTCGGCGGAGCGGCCTACATTCGCAGTCTACAGGGACCGCTGCCTGCTATTCCCCTGATTCCTACAGGCGGTGTGACTCCAGATAATGCTCAGGCCCTACTAGAGGCAGGTGCGATCGCAATTGGCCTGTCTGGATCGCTATTTCCCCCGGCACAAGTACAAAAGCGCGACTGGACAGGGATTGCCCAGCAAATTGAAGCATTGCTGCAACGTCTGGCGACTTAGCTGCCCAACTTAAAGGCTTCTGCCGCTAGCGCATACATAGTGCCTATCTTGAAGGCATTGAGAGATTCATAAAAGAGCGGGATAGAAATAGGCTCGTTTCGGTCTTGGCCAGGTCTGCGCCAACTGCGGCCATAGATCAAGCGGCTAATAAGTTCATTGATAACCATCAAAATCGCAGCAAGAATAATGTCTTGCTGTGCGGCCTGTCCGGCGACAGCTGCGATCGCAACCCCAAAAAAGTTGCCTCCCAGCAGGCTAATGACAAGGATTGATATCCTGCGCCAGGGGTTAAACAGCCAGCGGTTGAGCTGATTGCTTGCCGTGTCAAACAGTGTACTGAGGCGGGTGCGTTGCATGGGTTAGCACCAATAGAGAAAAGCGTTCTACTTCAGAATCCTATTATGGATTGAGAGGGCAGACCGGATGAATGCCCCCTTGCCTGCAGATATAGGCAATCTGCTCCGGAGCCAGGTTTTGCGCCCTGGAAAAATCTACGCTTGTCAACGTTTCCTGGGGCTGTGAATTAGGCAGTGACTCAATAAAACTGTCAGGAGCCAGAGCTGTCGGCGAGGAAAAAACAGCATCTTGAAAGTCTGTACCGCTCAAGTTAGCCCCCCGAAAATTGGCTGCCTGCAAATTAGTCCTATGTAGGCGAGCATTTTCCAGGTTAGCCCCGCTGAAATTAGCGCCTGCCAACTGGCTATCGCTCAGATCCGCCTGAGTCAGGGTTGCTCCGCTCAGGTTGGCGTTGCTTAAGTTGGCCTCGCGGCCCTCCACTCGGGTCAGATTTGCGCCTTCGAGGTTAGCCCCGGTGCCCTGGGCCTGATGCAGGCGAGCAGCGGTCAAGTTGGCTCTAGATAAGTTACTCTCCGTCAGGTCTGCGCCTACTAGGCTAGCGTTCACGAGCAGGGTCTGGCTGAGGTTGGCGCTGATTAACTGGGCACTGCTCAAATTCGCCTCTGAAAAATCGGCAAAAGCCGCTTCGCTACCGCTGAGGGTGGCCCGCAGCAGGCTGCTTCCTTGGAGGAGCACATACCGCAAGCGAGCGCCCGAAAAATCAGCCTCAGTCAAGTCGGAACCACTCAAGTCGGCCACCCAATCGTCATAAGTATCGGGTCTCTGGTCTGGCCCTGCGGCAAAAAAGTGAGCTTGGCGAAAGCTCGCTCCCGACAGAATCGATCCTTGCCAGACCACCCCGGCTAGATCGACCTGATCTAGCACTAGCGTAAAAGCATCTGGGCTCTCTACCACTTTCCCCAAATAGGTGCGGCTCAGTTGAGTGCCTTGAAGTTGACCGCTGTAGAGCGTTAGGAGTTTGGCCAAAGTGCGCTTCACCGTCTGCTGCCGCTGCTGGGAGATCAGGCGTTGGTCGGGGGGCAAGGCAGCAATATCATTGGCCAAGGACTGATTTAGCCGCTGTAGGTGGGGCAGAGTCTCTGGCCCCAGAGTCACTAGTCCCTGCTGCAGTGCTTCTAGCACCTGCGGCGCTTGAGCCTGGGATAGTAGGTCAACTAGCAGCGGAATCGCGCGGGAATCCTGGGTGCTGGCTAGGGCTAAAATGGCGGCCTGCTGCTCCTCTGGGCGGCTGGCTCGAGTGCTGAGGGTATCAACCAGGGCCAAAAACAGGTCGTCGGTCTGCTGCTGGCTACTGCGCTGGTTCACCTGCTGCTGAGTGTAGATTTGGGTGCCGACTATGCCCACCATCAAAATGCTCAGCCCGCCCAGCACCAGCCCACCCAGCACGAGGATTGGATACTGGCGCACCCACTGCCCCCTGCCAGGGGGTCTCCTACCCAAGGGCAGCAAAACCACAGAACTCACTCCCCCCTCAGGCTCAGCATAGGGCAGTGCGCTGCCATAAAAGGGTTCGGCTGAGTAGGCTGAGACTGTCACCTCTCGATAGCTGTCTGTAGCCAGTCGCTTAACAGGAAAATACACGCCTGCAGCAACTACCTGAGTGCCTGCCAGCAAATCATGCCAGGGGCGACGCGCGCGGTTCAGCCAGCCTGTGCCGCCTTCTGCCGCCAGCGCCAGCCCTGCCAAGAGTCCCAGCAGACCGATTTGGGGAAAAGCACCACTGCCGAACCAGAGGCCATAGGCGACTACTAGCGGCAGTCCCCAACGGCTCAATTCTCGCTGCAGAGTGCGCAGGCCCCCTGGTGGCGATCCGTCTCGCGTTACGACGCGCAGGCCCAGCCAGTGCTTGGGTAGCGTTTTGCCAGTGCTGGCCAGCCAGTACAGTTGGGAGCCTGCCAGCACCAGCGGCAGCCCTAGGGCGCTAAACCAGAGCAGATTGGTGAGTGGCGGCACTTGGGTAAGGCGGGGCTGCTTGGGCAGGTTGAGGGTACGTGCGATCGCACCTTCAACTCTAGAGACTGCAGGATTGAGAGGAACTCCAGAATCAGTCGTTTGTCTTACCGCTTCTCCAATGGCCCAGGGCAAAGCGGCACTGCCCACCAGCAGGCTAACCTCCAAGGCCCAAGCGACCAGCCGCCGTAGACCCAGAGTGGGCTTAGTGGCAACGACTAGAGCAGTTGCGGTACCTGTTTGAGTAGAAGAAGTTTGGCGTTGAGCGGTATGCGCCATAGCAGCCGACCCTGATCAATCCGTGAGGGAAAAGTAGAACGCACAGTCTGCCTAAATTGTTCTCCTTTTTAGCATCCCAGCTCCGATCTGGATACGTTTTCTGCGTAAATTCTGGCCAAACAGCTTAGGGAACTTTTGCCATTTAAAGAACTGGCACAGAACGTTTATCTTCCTTTGGGCAGAAGACTAGCATAGAAGTATCTGGAGCAACGCATACGAGTGAGGGATTTATGTTGAAAGGATTACTGGTGCAACCGTTTCAAGTTCGTTGGTTGGCTATCCCCCTAGCTCTGGCTTCGGTCTTCAGCATGGCACCCATCGCTCGCAGTCAAGCTCTAACGACACCCCTATCTGGCACTGTGCAGGTTAGTGGCCTGTCTGGCGGCAGCCAAAGCTCAGCCTGTGGCAACCTGCCCGCTGCTCCCAGCCAAACGCTTCAGGTCACAGAGACCTTCGCTTCCCTCAACATTGCTTTACAGGGTGAAGGTAAGGTAACGCTATTTATTCAAGGCCCTGGCGGCTTCAGCGAGTGCCGCACAACAGATCGCTTCAACGATGGCCGCATTACCTCTCCTGGGCTGCTCAACCAGGGAGTCTACAGCATCTACGTGGGCAATGAGACAGCCGCTCAAACTCCCTATACCCTGTCGATCAGTCAAAATTAACGCGCCGTTAATCTAGAGATGCGGAGACGAAGGGCTTCCTTCCCGGCGTCCCCGTGTCTCCCCCATCTGCGCTAGTCATCAGCCCTATCAAGCCTCTCGGGCAAGACTTCAACGACCGGCACCTCGACCGCTGCAACGTCGATGGTGCCTTCTGGCGTAGAGCGCTGAAAAATGCCGTCCTTGGCTTCCACAGCGGTACCGCAGTTGGGGCAAAGGGTGCCAGTATTTTTTAGCCCAGTGAGGTCAAGGCTACAGGTCGGGCACTTGCCCTGCACCAGATTTCGCTTCAGCCACCAGCGCAAGCCCACAAACGCCAAGACTGGGGCCAAAGCCAGCAAAAGGACAAGAACCAGTACGGATTTAACCAACCAGCCTAGCCCCACTGCTCCCAACAGCCAGGCGGCGGCAATGACCGTTAGCCAGCACCCGGCTCCAGAGAAATTGAGTTGTATCTGTTTAAAGTCGTTAGAGTTCACGCTTTTGCCTCAGCATTACGTAAAGTACGAGGGGCCAGGGATGTGGCAAGGCTTCAGGTCAGTTCATCCTGAGCTCTAAAACCCGCGAACTCTATTGTAGCTTTGCGTCTTGGTTCCCCTCCGCCTTGAAGTTAGCGGGCTGCAATAGCTGATGTAGTTGGGCAGCCAGCGCTTCTGGGCTGAAGTGGGTCAGGGTTTCCTGCCGCAGCCACTCACCCCGACAGCGAGGGTCTTCTCCTTCTAGGATTTCAATACAGGCTCTCGCTACGGCCTGTGGGTCTCGGTGTGGCACCCGCCAACCCAGGCGGCCATCCTGCAGAGGGTCAGCGGAGCCATCGGCATCGCCAGCCAGCACCGGAATGCCGCAGGCCATCGCCTCTAGGTAAACAATACCAAAGCCTTCCTGGGACGGCATAACGTAAGCATCAGCTAGTCGGTAGTGGTCAGGCAGCTGGGCAGTGGGCACAAATCCAGCAAACACGACCCGATCCGCAATGCCTAAGTCTTGAGCCAACTGCGCTAGTCGGGGCTGATCGTCTCCCCGACCGATAATTAAATACTTGACTGTAGGAATAGTCGCTGCGATCGCAGGTAGTGCCCGAATCGTCACGTCGACGCCTTTATAAATATCCCCGGCCCAGAGCCGAGCCACAGTCATGAGCACCTTACAACCCTGTAAACCGTATTGCTGCACCAGCTCTGGCACGGGTGGGCCAGGTGTGAAAACAGCGCCATCCACCACACAGGGCAGCAAATGCATCTGCTTAGGATTCAGTTTGTTGGCGGCACAGGCTAGGTCGCGGCTGTAGCGGCTGATGCACCAGATAGCTTGAGCCTGCTGCAGGGCCCGCCGTTCTCTGTCAGGCAGCGGGAACCAAACCTCCTTGCCATAGGTCATGACCGTATGTGGCAGGCCCAACAGACGGCACAGTTGATGGACTAGCGGAGTCAAAAGCACATGACCACAGATGACTTGCTGAGGCCGCTGCCGCCACAAATGCAGGGTAAGGGCTACTGCCAGACGAATACGGCCTACCTGGGCTACGGGTGAAGCTAGGTAGTGAAACCTCAGGGCGCTGCCTTCTAGTGGGTTATTGCAGGCTGACCCATCTCGCAGTAAAAAAACGTCGGAAACAGGCGGATCTGGCTGCTGTAGGTAGGCCCCCAAGACGTCCTTGACGTAGGATTGAATCCCGCCTTCGCAGGAAAAGACCTCTAGAAAGACAAAGGTGGCTGCAGGTTGCGATCGCACAGAATGCCGAGATTTCACAAGATCAACATCGGTAACGGACAATCACGGGCGATCTAGACTCTTATGATTATTTTTTGAATAAGGCCATGAGATTAGTGGGGTTATCTCAAGTGCCATATTGAACAATAGAGAGACAGTTGCGGCCATCTTTGACCCGCTGATAGGTTACTCGGTCAGCCAGCCGTCGCAGCAAAAACCAGCCATAGCCCCCATCTAGCAATGCTCCAGGTTCAGGCTCTTGCAGCTCTTCGGGGTTGAAGGGCTGGCCGTGATCCCAAATGCGAATCTCGATGCGATCGCGGCCAAAAGACAGGTCAATATCAATCGTGGTATCTGGGGGCAGTTCCGCATGAGCGTGGCGCACAGCATTCGTAAACCCCTCAGTTAACGCAATGGTTAACCGGTCCACATAATTGCTAACCCAAGTTGTATCCGTATCTGAAGAATGACAGACGTCTTTAAACCAGTACTGCACCTGGTTAAGCACATCTAAACGACTAGAAACGACCAAATGTTCTTGCTTCACCTTTCCCCCGGTTGACTATAGCCAGCGAACTGTAGCCAAAAGATTCTGAGCCTATGACAAGGCTTGGATAACCGGATGCACCCTTTTTCATATTACGGCATCAAAAGCTACAAAAAACAAGCCTGTGACAGGGTGTAATCCTGTCACAGGCTTGTTCATGATCGACAAGGGGGGTTAACTAAAACAGGCCCAACGTCAGAGACTTATCGATGGGGAAAGTCGCACCGATCCCTAGCCATAGGGTGGCTAGAGTGCCAATGAGAAACAAGGTCGTCGCTACAGGCCGACGGAAAGGATTTTGGAACTTATTGACGTTCTCAATGAAGGGAACGAGCATCAGGCCCAAAGGAATTGCGGTCATCGCGCCAATCCCCAGAAGCTTGTTGGGCACGATTCGCAAAATCTGGAAAGTCGGGTAGAGATACCACTCAGGCAGAATTTCCAGCGGGGTAGCGAAGGGGTCAGCGGGCTCACCTACCATTGCGGGATCTAGAACCGCTAGCCCAACACATAGGGCAATGGTTCCCAGAATTACAACGGGGAAAATGTAGAGCAAATCGTTGGGCCAGGCGGGCTCACCATAGTAGTTATGGCCCATGCCTTGCATCAACTTTTCTCTAAGCTGGGGATCGCTCAGATCCGGCTTCTTAATCGTTGCCATGTCTAAACTCTTATCTCCAAGTAGGGTCTAGTAGAATCTCAACGGCTGTGCACCGACACTTACAAGGGTTACTTACAAGGGGCCGGAGATGCCTTGCTTGCGGATCATCAGGAAGTGAAGCAGCATGAAGACCGCAATCGCCCAAGGCAGAACGAACGTGTGAAGGCTGTAGAAGCGAGTCAGAGTCGCCTGACCAACAGCATCTCCACCCCGCATCAGCTCAACAATGCTGGTGCCCACAACGGGAATCGCACCGGGTACACCAGACACGATTTTTACAGCCCAGTATCCCACCTGATCCCAGGGCAGAGAGTAGCCAGTCACACCAAACGAAACCGTAATAACCGCCAGCACCACGCCTGTGATCCAGGTCAGCTCACGGGGCTTCTTGAAGCCGCCGGTTAGATAGACCCGGAAGACGTGGAGGATCATCATCAGCACCATCATGCTGGCAGACCAGCGGTGAATGGAGCGAATCAGCCAGCCGAAGTTGACCTCGGTCATGAGGTACTGCACCGAGCTAAAGGCATCGGTAACGGTTGGCTTGTAGTAGAAGGTCATGGCAAATCCAGTGGCGAACTGGATCAGGAAGCAGGTCAGGGTAATGCCCCCCAGGCAGTAGAAGATGTTGACGTGAGGGGGCACGTACTTGCTGGATATATCGTCGGCAAGGGCCTGAATCTCCAGCCGCTCGTTAAACCACTTAAAGGTTTTGGAGTCTGTAACTTGCTTGGTAAACATGAAGCGGGAAGCCCGATAAATCTATAATTGCCGTCAATAAAAAATGTAACATAGTCGCTCCTGTCAAGGTGATCGAAATACGCTGATTTCAAGGGCTTGACCGAGGCCTAAGGGCTGCTCCAAACGTCGCTTTTCAACCGGCGGGGCAGCTAGGCGGCCTCTAGGCTGCATCGTTAGCCTGGGGGCAGATATCAGAATTGGAACAAAAGTTTACAATGTTCAATTACTTTTCTTTACAGCTGTTTCCCCGACAGCTAGCGTCCCCAGCGGGTAAAGCCGATTGGGCTGGCAGCCAAGCTGCCAGTATCTTCTAGGAAAGAAAAAAGAGACAGGGTTGAATATTCAATAATGATGGACAGCTTATGGTCAGCAACCCTATCTCAAACTTTTTCTGGAGCGTTTTTCTGACGACCTTTCTTCCAGAAGAGGTCGCTTGGGAGGTAGAGATAGCCAACGACTAACAGCAGGCATTCTCTAGAGCAGGGATTATTATTAGAGGATATGAGAGCACGTTTACGAACCGTTATTTTTGGTCTGGTGCTGTTAGGGTTCTTGTGGCTTGGCGTTGGCCACGGGCCAGCTTGGGCCTTAACGGATGAGCAAAACCTGGTATCTGAGGTCTGGCGCATTGTCAATCGCGCCTACCTAGATGAAACGTTTAACCACCAAAACTGGTGGTTTATCCGGCAGCGCGCCTTGAAACAGTCCTTGAATGACCGAGATACGACCTACACCACTATTCAGGGCATGTTGGCGGTTCTGGAAGATCCCTATACCCGGCTGCTGCGGCCAGAGCAGTACCGCAGCCTGCAAACCAGCACCTCGGGTGAACTGACTGGGGTGGGTCTGCAGATCACTAAGGGAGAGGCCGACAACGCGCTGAGCGTGATTGCACCGATTGAGGGGTCTCCAGCAGAGCAGGCTGGCATTCAGCCTAAGGATCGGGTGCTCAAGATTGAGGGCACAGACACCCACCAGCTGACTTTAGATGAAGCGGCTAACCGCATGCGAGGCCCAGCTGGCACCAAGGTTACCCTCACCCTTGAGCGCACCGATACGGCAGAGCCATTTGAGGTTACCTTGGTGCGCGATCGCATCACGCTCAATCCGGTTTCAGCTGATTTGCGGGCCACGCCGGAGGGTCTCAAGGTGGGCTACCTGCGGCTGAGCCAGTTCAATGCCAACGCCAGCAGCGAGCTGTCGGCTGCCATTAAGCGGCTGGAAAAAGACGGGGCAGACGCCTACATCCTAGATTTGCGCAACAACCCTGGCGGGCTGCTGCAGGCCGGAATTGAGATCGCTCGGCTCTGGCTGGATGAAGGCACGATTGTTTACACGGTCAGCCGCCAGGGCATTTTAGATAGCTTTGAGGCCCACGGCCCTGCGCTAACTGAAGACCCGCTAGTGGTGTTGGTCAATGAAGGCACTGCCAGCGCCAGCGAGATTTTGGCCGGGGCGCTACAGGACAATGGCCGAGCCCAGCTGGTGGGAACGGTTACCTTTGGCAAGGGGCTAATTCAGTCGCTGTTTGATCTCTCCGATGGGGCTGGGCTGGCAGTGACGGTGGCCAAGTACGAAACTCCCGACCACCATGACATCAACCGCCTAGGCATTACCCCCGACCAGGTTGTCGAAGTCAAGCCGCTGGGCCGAGAAACCTTCGGAACTGGGGAAGACCCTCAGTATCAGGCAGCGTTGGAGCTGCTGGGCAGTGCTGCGGTGATTGCGGGTGTCTCGTAAGTCGACCCGTTCTTACCACGACCCGCTCCACGGAGCTATCACGCTCGATGGAGATGACCCTACAGAGGCCCTGCTGATTCGCCTAATTGATACGCCGCCCTTCCAACGGCTGCGGCGAATCCGGCAACTGGGTCCGGCCAGCCTCACCTTTCATGGTGCCGAGAGCTCGCGCTTTACCCACTCGCTAGGGGTAATGGCGGTGACTCGGCGGGCCTTTGATCGGCTGGCGCAGCAGCATCCGGAGTTGCGATCGCACCGCGCCCCCATTCTCTGTGCCGCCCTGCTCCACGACATCGGCCACGGCCCTTTCAGCCACACCGCTGAGGAAATCTTCGGCATTCACCACGAGTACTGGACCCGCCGGATTGTGCGAGAGGTGCCCACAATTCGCACCCTGCTAGACGGTGTATCGCCCCAGCTATGGGAGGCTATCGACCAGATATACACCCACCAGCACCCAATACCCTGTGCCTGGCAGCTTGTCTCTAGCCAGCTAGATTGCGATCGCCTAGACTACCTGCTGCGCGACAGCTACTTCACAGGGGCCAGCTACGGACGGTTAGATCTCGATCGCATTCTCATGGCCCTAGAATACGAACCCCAGAGCCAGCAGCTGGTTGTGGCCCATAAGGGACTGGCCGCGATTGAGCATTACCTGGTGGTTCGCTACTTCATGTATGCCCAGGTCTACAACCACCCTAAGAACCTCTCGGCCACCTGGGTGCTAGAGCAGGCTTTCATTCGCGCCCGCACCCTGCTGCAGCAAGGCACCCTTTGGGCCGACGACACCGTAACCGCCTGGATGACACAGGCCGAAGAGACGCTGCCCCTAGAAACGTATCTGGCCGGTAACGACGTGGTGTTTGGCTATCACCTAGAGCAGTGGCGATCTCACCCAGATCCACTGCTGGCTGACCTCTGCCGCCGCTTTTTAGACCGAGATCTGCTCAAAGTTATTGAGTTGACTGAGCTAAGCGAGGAGCAGCAGAGCCAATTTCTAGAATTGCTCCAGCCGCAGCTGGCTGCTTTAGACCTAGACAGCGCCTGCTACAGCGGCCTGCGGCACATCTGGAGTCGGGGATATACCCTCTACCAGCGGGGCATTAAGCTGCATCGAGGCGATCAGCTGCAGGACATCAAGCAGGTGTCGCCGCTGGTGCAGACTCTGGCTCAACCCGTTGAGCGGATCTGGCTGCTCTACCCCCGCGAGGTAACCGCCTGGGTGCGCCAAACTTGGGAGAATTACAGCAGCGGCACCGCCTGACGGCAGGCTGCTAGATCTAGCGATCGCAATTGCTCATAGGCATTGGCAATAGCTCGCTCCCCGCGCAAAAAGCCAGTGTTGGCTCCGGGGCACACAAAGGCCAGCGTATCTGCCGAAAATTCTTGGCGCAGCCGCTCAACCTGCTGTAGCTGGCGGGGCCAGTGAAAGGTTTTTGAAAACCGTAAAGGCACTGGGCGACCCTGCTGATCGGGAAGCAGGTGGCGACCCGTAAACAAGATTCCCCCCTCAGCCTCGTAATAAAGGCAGGCGGAGCCCGGCGAGTGCCCGGGTGTCCACAAGGCTCGGCAGCGATCGGTAAATACGTGCTCCCACTGGAAGGGCGTAACCGGCGTCTCTGGCAGCAGATAGGCTTCCTGTTCTTGAACCACTACCTCGCAACCTAACTCTGCCTGCAGGGCTCTGGCTTTACCAATAGCTCCCCGATGGGTGATCAGCAGCCACCGCACGCCACCCTGCTGAGCCAGGAAGTCACGGGTTGATTCATCCCAGGCAGGGGCATCAATCAGGAGATTGGCTGGAGCCCCTGCTGCATCCTTTTCTACAATGAGATAAGCGGTGCCTCCCAGGGTGTCTCTGTTAGGCGAAAAGGCAAACACAGTGTCGAAGACCGGACGGGGAAGCTTGGCGTTAACCGGCGGTTTCGTCGGCGGGTTCATAGACATCCCTAGCGCTACCATGAAGCAGAACCAGCTATCTTACCGGATTCTTGCCGCCTTGATCCCGATTCAGGAAATCCCCTAGAGAAAAGGCTTGCCGCTTAAACAACGCGAGTTCTAGGGCCAATCGTAGACTAGGGCGCTTACTGCTTTCTCGAAAGATAAGGCATCATGGGAGACTAGGGCCTCTGCTCCCTGTACTCTGGCAAATCAAACACCCCAAATGTTGCTCATCTGGCTGCTCTTACTGAGCGTTTTTACCTATTTCGTGGTGAAGCGTAGCGTCGCTAACATCACCCGAACGCCGACCTGGCTGCTGTGGCTGGTAATGATGCTGCCCGCCTTTACCCTGGCAGGGTGGATGGTGGTTCGGGGTAGAGATGAACCTGCTCCTGCAGGGTTGCTGCTGATTTTGTTTGTAGTCTGTCCGCTGCTTTACTGGTTTTTAATCCAGTGGGGCCGCATTCCCCTACCCAAGACGGCTGCTTCTCAAGAAGACCCAGCGGCAACCGCCACCTCCGCTTTATCCAATATCCCCAAACCGCTTCTGCGCCCTATCAACAAGGAAGAAGAGAGTGCTCTACAGCACTGCTTCCCCTGGACAGTGTATTACCTTCAGAACATTGAGTACCGACCTCAAGCCATGATCTGCCGAGGGCAGCTGCGAACATCGCCCACAGTGGCTTATCAGACTGTGAGCGAGAACGTTCAGGAGCGGTTTGGAAATCGATTTTTGGTGGTGTTTCAGGAGGGCGGTCAGGGCAAGCCTTTTTTCGCGCTAGTGCCCAATCCTCAAGGGCAAAGTGACTCAGCGACCTCAAATAAAAAGCTTACCCGGCCTGCTATTGCGTTAGGGCTGCTGGTCACTACTCTATTTACGACTACCTGGGTAGGCACCTTTATTGCGGGCGTTACCGATGAGCAGCTGCAGGGCAATCCCCGGCTCCTAGCTCAGGGCTTGGCCTACGCCTTCTCACTGCTGTTTATTCTGGGGTGCCACGAGATGGGGCACTACCTGGTAGCCCGTCGCCACCAGATTAAGGCCACTCTGCCTTATTTCATTCCGGTGCCGTTCTTTCTCGGCACGTTTGGGGCGTTTATTCAGATGCGCTCTCCGGTGCCTAATCGGCGGGCTCTCTTTGATGTCGGCATTGCCGGACCGCTGAGCGGCCTGATAGTGACTTTGCCGCTGCTGCTGTGGGGGCTAGCCCATTCAGAGCTGGTGCCTCTGCCAGAGACGGCCAGCTTGCTGAACTTTGAGGCAATGGATCCGCGAACCTCGGTGCTGTTAGCGCTGCTGAGTAAGCTGGCGCTAGGGGGAGCTTTGACGGCGGAAACGGCAGTTCATCTTCATCCGGTAGCGATTTCGGGCTGCCTGGGGCTGGTAGTCACTGCGCTTAACCTGATGCCGGTGGGGCAGCTAGATGGAGGGCACTTGGTACATGCTATGTATGGTCAACGAATGGGGGCCATCATTGGGCAAATTACTCGCATTTTGGTGCTGTTCCTGGTAGCGGTGCATCCGGAACTGCTGCTGTGGGCAATCCTACTGTTTTTTATTCCGGCTGTAGATGAACCTGCTTTGAATGATGTCAGTGAGCTGGATAATCGGCGGGATGCGCTGGGGTTAGCAACGTTGGCGCTGCTGGTGATGATTGTGTTGCCATTACCCCCGCTGTTGAGTCAGCTTCTGTTTTAGGTGCAAACACCTGCTAGAGTACCCTGATTGCATTGATGGATGAGGTGGGTCGGCTATGTCCTATGATGTGAGCCAGTGGTTAGCGGAAATTCGAACCCTGCAGCGGCAGCTGGCAGATACTCAAAAAGAGAGAGATCAGGCCTATGCTAGTGCAGCCAATTGGCGGCGGCTCTATGAAACAGAAGCGCGGCAGCGACGCACTGAGTCTGAAGCTTTGCGATCGCATCTGCAGACCCTAGAAGCTGAACTTAAGCAGCTGAAGGACAGCCCAACTGGCGCTGGGCCGACCGACCTAGTCGCTGCCCAGGGCGAGACGGCTGCTGGAGACGCCCTTGAAACTAAGCTTCAAAAGACTTTGAATCTGTGCCAGAGCCTAACTCAGCAGTTAAAAGCTGAAAAAGAGGCTCATGAGCAGACCCGCCAAAGCCTCACCACTGCCCTAGGCGATACCTTTGACATGCTCAAGGCAGAGCAGGCCTCCTCGGCAATTGTTAAAGCCGGGCAGGGAGCAGAGCGCGATCGCAGTTAGACCCTTGCGCCAGACACTCTAGCCAGACGCGCTAGAAACCCATTGCTCGGGCCAGAGTCACAGGGTCGGGCTCTAGTCCTGCCTTAACCTGGTTTTGACTGTGATTAATGGCCGTATCAGGGTCCTTTAAACCATTGCCGGTCAACACACAAACTACGGTTGCCCCAGCTGGCACCTGATCTTTAACCTTGAGCAGCCCAGCGACCGAAGCAGCGCTAGCAGGCTCACAGAAAATCCCCTCTTCTGCCGCCAGTAGCCGGTAGGCATCAAGAATTTCTTCATCCGTAACGGCATGGAACTGGCCCTGACTGGCTTCCTTGGCCGCCACCGCCTTATCCCAGCTGGCCGGGTTGCCGATGCGAATAGCAGTCGCCAGCGTGTGAGGATCGCTCACCTTGTGACCGAGTACTAGCGGGGCTGCCCCGGCAGCTTGAAAGCCCATCATCTGAGGCAGGCGGCTTGACTGACCCCGCTGGTGGTACTCGCAAAATCCCATCCAGTAGGCGGTAATATTGCCAGCATTGCCCACCGGAATACAAAGCCAGTCGGGGGCATCGCCCAGCATGTCAACAATTTCAAAAGCGGCTGTTTTTTGGCCTTCTAGCCGGTAGGGATTGACTGAGTTGACCAGGTTGACCGGGTAGCTTTTGGCCAGATCCTGCACCATATTTAGCGCTGTATCAAAATTGCCCTTAATCGCCAGGATTTCAGCCCCATAAAGTAGGGCTTGAGCCAGTTTGCCGACCGCCACATAGCCATCGGGAATGAGCACAAAGGCACGCAGGCCGCCCCGGCGAGCGTAGGCCGCAGCCGCCGCTGAGGTATTGCCGGTGCTGGCACAGATGACAGCCTGAGCCCCTATTTCTTTAGCTTTAGAAACGGCCATCGTCATGCCCCGGTCTTTAAAGCTGCCGGTAGGGTTGAGACCGTCGTACTTTACAAATACCTTGACCGAGCGACCAATGCGCTCCATTAGGGAGGGTGCAGGAATCAGAGGTGTGTTGCCTTCGCACAGAGTCACGACAGGCGTGGTTTCAGAAACCGGCAGGTAGGGCCGGTAGGCTTCTATGAGGCCAGGCCAAAATTTTACGGCAGCCTGGGAGGGTGACAAGCCGTCACCTTTAGCGGTTAGGGGATTTAAACTTAGGGTCACGATGTCTCAGACTCAAAACACAACGGCATTTAACCAACGGTCGACGGGTCCCGACCACAACCGCAGTCCTGCATCTTTTAGTCTAACCTGTGGGCTGGGCCAGTCGTTAGCCAATGCGCCTCGGGGAAAGCCAGTTGCTGAATCGCCACAGGGAGTAGCTGAAAGGCTGACGCCTAACAGATACCATCTAGCCTAGACATTGAGGTTAAAATGTCTTAACGTTCTTTGCATAAGTACGTTTCCGCTAAGTACATTTCTCTATTGGTGTGAGTGGCAATGAACGCCCAAGTTGACGTACCAAATACTGGGACATCTAAGGTAGAAATTCCGGCTGGGACTGAGTCTTCCCAGCACGAGACGACACCCGCAACAGATGAGAAGATCTGCTGGGTCGAGATCAAGCACTATCCTTACCAGCTAGATCATCAGGTCGAACTTTTGCATCTGCAGGCTGAGGCCGATGCCCTGCTGCTGCAGCTGCAGACCCTGAGCCAAAGGCGACTGATCGCTCAAGGAGCAGGTGAAAGCCGCTAGTCGAATCTGCTTGCAAATTACCTAAAAGCTGTCTAGCCGATGCTGCGCCACTTTCCCCAGAATTAGCTATCCTACTGGGGTGATTGTGGGGAGTCGGTTATGTCGCAGAAACCTTCATTGTCAAAACTCTCAAACCGCCAGATCGGCATGGTGCTGGCTGCCAGTGCATTGATTGCTTTAGGGGTAGGCAGTGGTATTAGGATTTTAACGAGTGGAGCGCCTGATCCTGCGCTCACGCCTGTCTCTGGTGCTACAGGAGAAGGGGGTGAGGCTGCGATCGCATTCCAGACAAGCCCTTTTGTACCCTCTACCTCAACCCTGCGACTGGCCGATCCGGGCTTGCTCAAATCTACTCCTCAAGAAGTTCGTCTGGAGACAGTCGTAGCAGGCCGCCCCGACCCCTTTGCCCCCATTGTCTTACCAGGACCAGGTGCGCTTAAGCGGCCAGCAGCAGCTGCTCCTGTGGCTGCCACTGCCGCTCCCGCTCCGGTTCAAGATCTACCCCTCATTCCAGTGGCTGCTACCCAGGCCCTGCCGCCACTGCCGACGATGATGGTCCCGCTGCCCAATCTAGGCCCAGTTGCGGCGGCTCCGACAATGCCGCTGAGCAGCGATCAGCCCTTTGCCCAGCCCCAAAGCCCGGTGGATCGAATTGAGATTAGCGGGGTAGCCCAGATTGGCGATCACGTCAGCCTAATTGTCAAAGAGCCGGGGGTGATGACCAGCCGCTATGTGCGAGCAGGCGAGTTAATTGCGGGCGGCCAAGTGCGGGTTAAGCGGATCGATTTGTCTAACTCGGAACCAGTTGTAGTGCTGGAGTACAACGGGCAGGAATTTTACCGCTCTGTAGGGAGTGCGGCTCTAGCAGGATTGTTTTAGGCTAGAGTCAACGGGTCGAGGTCTTTCTGCAGACACGTTAAAGCCCCTTTAACTCCTTTAAGTCCTTGAGCCTATGCCCCTCTTCGCATCCAAGCCTAAGCCAGGTCGGCCTTTAGAAAGCTCGCGAGGACTAAGTGTAGACAGTGGCAGCACCTATCTGTGCCCTGTCTGTCGTCATGGCCAGATTGAAGCCATGACGCTGATGGATGCTTTTGCCTGTAACTTCTGCCGCCATATCTTTGAGGTCAACCTGGAGCAGCAAACGGTCCAGGTTGTTGACAGCAGCCAGCCGATGTCCTGGCGGTGGATTGGGCATCGCTGGCAGAGTATTTACCAGGGCAAATGGGATATGACCCTGATGCTGTGGATCGTGGTCGTGGCGCTGGTGCTGGTGCCTGCAGGCCTAGTGGCGACCTCGGCCTACGTGTTTCCGCCTCTAGAGGGCAGCCCAGGGGAGCATTTGCCCCTTTACTGGGCTGCTGGAACCTTACTCATTCACCTGTTGATGGTGCTCTGGCTGCTGGGGGAATACTATCAGGCTCCATTGTATGTGGCAGCCAAGATTCGATTTCGCCACTGGGCAGAGCAAGTTTCTGGGGGCTGAGCGACGTAGGTCAGCTTGGCAGGAACCCGCAGGGGCTTCACCATTTTGATGTGTTTGATACCCGCCTCTAGATAAACTTTGCCTTCCTCCTGAAAGCCTAGCTTTTGGTAGAAATTAATGGCGTGGCACTGGGCTGATAGGACAACCTGGGGGTGTCCCTCCTCTCGAGCCGTTTGCAGCAGCTGCTCCATGAGCAGGCGACCAATACCTTGGTGCCGCCAAGGACGTCGAACAGCTACCCGCCCAATGTGACCATCAGGCAACAGCCGACCTGTGCCAACTGCCTGCCCTGCTTGTCGCGCCAACACATGGATAGATAGAGGATCCCACCTGTCGATTTCGATGTCGGCAGGAACCTGCTGTTCCTGGACAAAAACGTCATAGCGGATGCTGTGAATAACTTCTTTTTCAGCCTGATAATCGACAATTTCAACAAAAATCATAAACAGGGAACCGGATAGATGCTCAATTAGCAACCCCATAGTCGCAAATAATCGCCTTTCGGTAAACGGTGATTACCCCTTTATTTGGCAAGGCACTGAGGAATGTCCGAGTTTTATCGTAGAAAAGCGGCGTCGGCCAGGTAAAGGACGCCGCGATCGCTCTGATCAAAGACTAGGCTGAGGGTTGCGATCGCGGCCAAGTCCACCCCTTGAAATTGGGCCAGGGGAATGCGAATGGCGCTGGGGTAGATAGGAATGCCCTGATAGCCCCAGCGGGGGTCGGCTGGAGATGGGCGCAAAGCTGGAGTAGTCGCAGGTACCTCAACCCGCACGGCTCGCCCCTGCTGGTCCTCCAGGATCACTGCAAAGGCTACAACCTGGCCATCGTTCAGGGCATCGGTGGTATCGACCGCCACCCGCAGCTGCAGGCTGGCAAAGTCGCGCAGATCTTGGCTCCCCGGTGGTAGGGAAAAGCGCAAGGACTGGGGCCGTTGCCGCCAACTCAGCCGCAGCACCGCCGGGAAGCGAGGCTGGGGTCGCCAAAAGCGATCGCAAGGCTGCAGGGCAGGACAAATTTGCATAGAGAGATTAGGAGTTGGCTCCGGAGCGATCTCCAGCACTGGAGCATTGGCCGGTTCCAGCGTTAGCAGCCGCTGCTGTCCTTGGCCGGGGTGCAGGTTGGTCAGCACCGGCACATCCCAGAGGCGACTTGGTGCGGCCTGCTCGGGGGCTAGGGCTAAGCCAGCTGCTTCGGAAGGATTAAACACCTGCTTGAGAAAGCCCGTAGCGTAGGCGATCAAAAAGGTTTCCTGGGCAGCACGAGACAGGCGAACCGAGGCGGAGCGATCGACCTCAGAAGTGGGTTTCTGACCATTACATAGTGGTTCATTGTCAGGCTGGCGAGCGTAGTCGTCTTCCGCTAGCGCTCGATTAAAGAAGTTGTGATTGGCTCCCGGAATCAAAACGCTGGCAGCCCAGTGCTGGCGTGGCTGCCGCCCCGCTGACTCGAAATAGTAGAGGCTGCTGAAATCGTAAATGTCGCGATCGCACCCGCCGAGTAAAACGCTAGTGGGCACGTCCGGCAGTTCGTAAGCCTCAGGAGCCGTGGAGATGGCCTGGCTCGGCGTTGGCGCGACTAACAATAGGCCCGACAATTGCCCTAGTTGGGGTATCGCCATGGAGCCAGTTGAGGGCTGATTGAGCCTGCTAAACACTGCCCCTGCGCCGCCCATAGAGTGCCCGATGAGCACTAGCCGCGACAGGTCTGCCTGTCCCGTCAATGGCACCCCAAAGTCAACGGTTTCCCCTTGGTTGGCAGCAGCAAGCCGCGACAGATGGGCCGCTAAAATCTGGGGGCTGCGCTGATGGGCTAGGGTCGTGTAGTTTTGGAGCGTTGCTCCGTAGGCAAAGGCATAGGCTCCATTCAGGTCAATGGCCAGGGTCAGGTAGCCCTGATCTGCTAGGGCCGCCGCCAAGTAGGTAAAACCTTGGTCAAAGCGAGTTTCTGACCCAATCGGGCAGGGCCAAGTGCTTTCGCTCCAGATTGGGGCAAAGTGGCAGCCGGTGTGCCGACCATGGAGGATTACAACCACAGGAAAGGGGCCAGTCCCTTCGGGGCGGGCCAAGATTCCTCGCAGCGGTACCGGCATTTCTCTGAACTCATCGGCTACCCCGGTTTGGATCAGGGTTATAAGGCCCAAATCATAGGCGTGGACCTGTGCAGGTAGAGGATTGACAGCAGGCAGTGGACTGGTCTCGACTGCCAGCCCCCTAACCTGGAGAGAAAACGGCCACAGCCCAACTAACCCTGCAAGAAAGCCCCAGGGCAAAAGTCGCTTATGCCAGAGTCCACTGCCCATCGCCTGTGTTCATGCTGCACGCCGATTTCAGCACGCCAATTTTTTCTCGTCAAGAAATTGGCTGCGGTTGTGGGAGAGTTCAGGAGAGCATCCTGGGGACAACCAGGCAATACCTGAGCAGACCAGCGGATTTTATTAAGCGCCCTTTGGCAGCAAGATAGAGAGAACTGACCGCATCAACCGCCCTGGTAGGTGGGTTAGATTAACCTTGCCCAGAGTTTTACGACCAGCGCTGTATTTGGCCTGTCTGCCCCCTTGCCTCTATGCTGTTTCCCCACTGCCGTCGCCGTCGTTGGATTGTTGGGTTTCTGCTGAGCTTCCAGCTGGTATTTTTGCTGGCTGGACAAGGGGCACTTGCCGGGGCGCAACTGCCTGGGTTTACCCCCCCTAGCGGAGCGGTGCAGGAAGGGGCAAGGCTACCTGACGGGGTGACTCGGTTAGGCTCGCTTGAGATTGCTCCAGTGCGGCTAGCCAATCGAGAACTGTTTCGAGTTGTGGCTCCGGCGGTGATTGACCGGCAAAATCCAGGCACTCAAATTCCGGTGGAATGGCGGGCTGAGACCATTGAAGACAGCCTGGCAGAAATTCTAAGGCTGGCAGACTCGGGCCTCTTCCCCGAGCCGAACGGCGGTGGTTGGGAGATGTATCGCAGTGCCTATGACCCTGAAACGCTGCAGGTAAGCATAGCTAGGCTAAACAATCAGACCATTTTGATCGCTACCGATGCTAACCACCTGCAGCCCTTAACCCTGCTAACGGTGAGCGATCTAGATGCTCGCTATTACAGCCTGACGGTGCCAGAGTTGGCCGAACGCTGGCGAGAAATACTGCAAACTACCCTGGTGGATGCGCTACTCCAGCGGCAGCCCGACGTTTTGCAGCAGCAGGCCCGACGGGCGTTTTTGATGGCGATTGGCATGATTGCTATCAGTCTGGCGCTGTGGTTGCTGTGGCTACTGCTGTCCCGTCGTTGCCGCCAGCTAGAGAGCCGCCACCAGCAGGAGGCAACTGGATCTGCCGCCGCCGTAATGCATGACGATGACGGCCTAGCAGGTCGACACCAGTTTTTAGCGGGGTTGCGATCGCAATTCAAGCTAGAGCGGCGACTCAGCCTGATTGGCTTGGGGCTGTGGTTGACAGTGTGGGGCCAAGTGGTGGTCTGGCTAGGCGGCCTGCTTTGGATCTATGCGCTGTTTCCAGCCACGGCACCTCTAGCCGAAATTCTCTCTACTCGCCTGCTGTCGCTCCTGTTGATCTGGTTTACTGTTGGCCTGCTTAACCGAATTGGCAATATCGCCATTGTTCGCCTAGCCCGCGCCTGGGAAGACAACCACTTCTTGCTAGAGGACGACCAGCGACGCTCGCTGCGAATTCCGACGATTGTGCGATCGCTCAAAGGCTGCAAAACCACTGCCGTATATCTGTTGGGGCTAGGCTGGGCCTTGAATGTGCTGGGAGTATCGTTAAGCTCGGTACTGACACTAAGCGCTATTTTGGCTTTGGCAATCTCCTTTGCCTCCCAAAGCCTGGTCAAAGATCTGGTCAACGGCTTTTTGATCCTGCTCGAAGACCAGTACGCCATTGGCGACTATGTCACCCTGTGCCAGGTTTCGGGGCTGGTGGAAAACCTCAACTTGCGAATCACTCAGCTGCGTGATGTGGAGGGTCGTTTGATCACCGTGCCCAACAGCCAGATCACCCTAGTAGAAAACTGGACTCGGATCTGGTCGCGGGTTGATTTCTCTGTCGCCGTGGCCTACGACACCGACCTCAAAAAAGCCCTATCTCTGATAGAAACCGTGGCGCAGGCGCTGTTTACAGACCCCATTTGGGGCAGCAAGCTGTTAGAGCCGCCGCAAGTTCTCGGCATCGATCAGGCCAGCCACGAAGGCATTGTGATTCGGGTCTGGCTGATCACCAAACCGATGAAGCAGTTTGATGTGCGGCGCGAGATGACCCGTCGGGTCTGGCTAGCCCTAGAAGAGGCCCAGATCGAAGTTGGTAAGCCGCAGCAGGTGATGTGGCACCATACTGCCGACGTTTCTGCGCCGCTTCAGCCAGAACCTACCTGGGTTAATCCGATAGCAGACCCCAGCCAAAAAACGGGCTAGGATTGATCTAGCCCCATTCAGTCTCGGCCCTATCTTCAAAAACGGCTCGGAGTTTTGCGATGGTCAGAAACGGCCCCTGAGAGCCATCGCACCTATCGTCACAAATTTGCCCCGAAGGTGAACAATATCGCCTCTAATCGAGTCTTAGTAGAAAGATAGGTCTGTCTAAATTAAGTAGCCCAGTCAGTCCACCGACGAGTCTTTGGAGGTCAGGTAGCATGGTGCGTATTCCCCGGTTAGTTCGATTTTTTGCGTTAGCAGGCAGTTTTGGCCTACTCGTGACGGTCCCGCTCCTAGAGCAGGCCAGCTTCGCTCAAACGGCCGAGCCTGCTGCCGAGCCTACGGCTGATGCTAATGAGTCTCGCTTTAGCTGCCAATTGCAGAACGGTCAATACACGGTTATGTACCTGCCTCAGAGCCAGCCCAACCAGGGGTATCCTTGGGCCGTGCCTGAAGACATGGGGAGCGCTTGGCCCGCCGAGCGCCGCTGCCAGGAGATTAGCCGCCGCCTTGAACTCTACCGCCCAGATGGTCTGGTGGAAATGCAGACCGGAGTTGAGAACGGCTACAACACAGTCTGTGTAACGACTCAGCAGGTGCCAACTTGCCGCATCGTCTTCACGGTTCCCAGCGGGCAAGATCCGGCGGGAACTCGCGATCGTGTCTTTGAGAACCTGGCAGTCGCTGACCGAGGCGAAATGACTCAGGGTGTTAACACCTTTGTTGAAGGCAGCAACATTTTGGATCAGCTGGGCAACGTGCTGAATCTACCTACCACCCAACGCTCTGCCTCTGGAATTAACCTCAGACCTTTTCTCGCTCCGATCGATGGTGGCACTGGAGCTCGGCTGGCTCCAGGGTCTACGGCTCCAGCAGGGCGTCCCCTCAATCCAGACAGCTTCCGCTAGGGAGTTTAAGACTAGGGCCGTCAGCGAGAGGCAGGGCAGGCAAGCAAGTCATCGACGGGGAGACGTTAGGTAAGGTGTTTTCCTGGCTTCATCCCACAGCGTCGAGATACGATTTATTGCGTCTCAGCAAAGTGATTATCGAAAGAAAAATCCGGGACTCAGGCTGTGCCTACTCCCGGATTTTTTGTAAAAGTGACGAGTGTGATGAAGGCAACCCCCAGGGAGTAGCTGCTAGGGGAGTGCTCATCAAAGCCGTTGATAGCTAAAGGATTAGAGCCACTCAACACAAAATTAGGCTGTCCAAAGGCAATCAGATAGACAATGCTGGCCCCTGCGATCGCACTTAACACCTGAGCAATGATGTAGGGCAGCAGCCTGGAGCCAGGAAAAGGAACTTGTAAGAAAGCCCGATCAAAGGCTCTACCCCCGCCTAAAAAAGATCGCAACTGCAGGTAGCTAGGTGTCCATTACTGCTGAGCTAGTGTAGGATCCGGACACGATTGCAGCAAATCGGCGCTACTCTGTGCAGACCGACATCGCAGTAGAGGTCCAGGTCTTGCCTAGCCTCACCAACAACCCAGCGTTGGTTCAGGGAGAGAGACTAGCACCGATCGAGTGCTCAGGCGCGCTCAGACATATTCAAGAGTCTGCTCGCTTGAAATGGCTTTCCTCACTATGGAGATCCCCCGATGAAATGGGAAACGGGACGGCGCAGCCGCAACATTGAAGACCGTCGAGGCCGAGGGATGGCCACTCGGGGCGGCCGAGGGGTGAGTGTTGGGGGCGGCCGAGGAGTCGCTGTTGGGGGCGGCTTTGGCACTTTGTTGCTAATGCTGCTTGTGGCGTTTTTGGGCGGTGATCCCTCAGACATGCTGTCGGGAGGGTCTGCGGGTGGGGATTACTACGCGGCCCCAGGCGCAACTTCGCCTCAGGAGGAGCAGCTAGCTGACTTTACGTCTGCCGTATTGGCCGATACCGAAGATACCTGGCATGCCATTTTCCAAGAACAAATTGGCCAGCCCTATCAGGAACCCCGGCTTGTTCTTTTTTCGGGTTCTGTAGACTCTGCCTGTGGATTTGCTCAGGCAGCAATGGGACCGTTCTACTGCCCTGCTGATGAGAGAGTCTATATCGACTTGAGCTTCTACGAAGACCTGAAGTATCAGCTCCAGGCTCCCGGTGACTTTGCTCAGGCATACGTCATTTCCCACGAAGTCGGCCATCATGTTCAGAACCTGCTAGGCATTTCCAGTCAGGTGCGGCGGCTGCAGCAGCGGGCTAGCACCACCGACGCCAACGATCTCTCTGTCCGGCTAGAGCTTCAGGCAGACTGTTTTGCCGGGGTGTGGGCCAACCATGCTCAACGATCTCGGCAAATCTTGGAGCAGGGCGACGTTGAAGAAGCGCTTAATGCGGCTAGTCAAATAGGCGATGACCGCCTGCAGCAGGAGACAAGGGGCTATGTCACCCCCGATTCTTTTACCCACGGCAGCTCTGAACAGAGGGTGCGTTGGTTTCAGCAGGGCATTCAAACTGGGGAACTAGCCGAATGCAATACGTTTGATGTCGCTAGCCTCTAAGCTTTAACCGCGCCTATCTTGCCCCGTTTTGACTGAGGGAAAGTGTTGGCACTGTTTCCAGGCGGTCTGGTGATGCACTCAATTTAATGAATTGTTCGCATTACCAGTTGAGAAGCCACAGTGGGCTTGATCAAGCACTCATCGGTCCAGCCGCAAGCACCTGGTCAAAAATGGTCTATATGGGTGCCGCTGGTGATGATTAAATCGGCAAGCTGCGCCATCTCGGACTGGGTTAGCTTCAGCCGATGGATGCAGGCGTTATGCTCCTGCCAAAGAGACATCATTAGCGAAAGTTTGTTCAGCATCAATAGCAGAAAGCAAGGGACCTAGGTCTCTTGCTTCTGGTTACAGAATTCTTGCTGGTAGCATCAAAAATCTTTAGGCAACTGTCACACCAAACTGGCCTAGCAGCCAAAAGATAACACCGTTTACAAAACTTAAAGCAATAGCTCCTAGAACGGCGCTCCAAATACCATATCTCAGGCTAAATCCTTCAACTAATTTTGCTGTCAAGCTGAACACAATGACATTAATTAAAAGCAAAATTAGAAGAGAAAAGCCCAAAGTCAACACCACAAATAGAGGCCATCCGAGAAACTGAAAAATGAACCCGGCAACACCATTAAGAATGCCGAATACAATCCCAGACTGAAGTGCCTTGCTAAAGCTCACAACTTCAACCCCAAGAGGCGGGATTTTGGAGATGATCAGTAGGCTAATAGCAGTAACAACGGCAATGATTAAGAAAGAGGTGATGAATCCCATTTTTCATCCTTTTATTAACTACTTAAACCTATCAAAAAAGTTAGAGTACAACATCACAGTAAGACTTTTGTAAAACAAGATGAAGTTTTAATTATTTGTCCAGAAGTGGAAGCTGGCATCAGATGATTTAGATAGGGCTTCTGGAATTAAGATTCTGTTTGACACAAAAAAGCTGGGCTTGTGATTTTGTAGGTCATGCTGCTAGAGGCTACTTGAGAAGTTACAAAGCTTAGGTGAACTTCTCTAGGTACTTCTATTTAAGAAAGGAAAATTAGCTAGATATATCCTCTTGGCTGATGCTTTTTTTAATCAGATGCGATTGGATCTTGATTAAAGGCTCTTAGGATTAGGCTGATACTGGGCAGCATTTTGGATAATGCTTCTGTACTGACTAAGGGATTTTAGGTACCTTGGAATCAGGAACTCTTGGGTGGAGGAGTCGATGGCAGGCATGGCAAAGAAATGGTGGTTTGCCCCTCAAGCTAATAACAGCGTCTCAGAGACAGTTCAGGTTTTGCCCGACCTAGCGGGGCTAATAGAGGGCAGTGATGCAGCCGCGCCGTTTCCAGACACCATACTTTACCCCCCGACTCCCAGCGGTAATCGATCTTGGCGTTGGCTGCTAATTGCCTTTGCCAGCTGCTGCACCGCTGGGAGTGTTGCTATTGGGGCCTTTCTCTGGCTGATCAACCTACCGCCCAACGCGGACTGCAGTCAGCTTTCCACCCTCTCGTCTGATCGGGCTCAGCTTTACTGCGCCCAGTCGGCTGCTGAGTCGGGAGAACTGCAGGATCTGGTTGCGGGTCTCGACCTGCTAGGCCAGTGGACGCCTGAGCATCCTCTCCACAGAGAAGTGCAGCCGCTGGTTGATCAGTGGTCTGAGGCAGCGTTGACCGCTGCCCGGGAGAAGCTCGCTGAAAATGACTTGACAGGTGCGATCGCACTGGTCAAACGCATTCCTAGCACTAGCCCTACTTACGAAGTAGCTCAGGCCGCAATTGCCGCCTGGCAACAGGAATGGAACCAGGGCGATGCGATTTTCGCTAAAGCTCAGACAGCCCTCAAGCAAAAAGACTGGGCCACCGCGTCGGAGCAAATTTCGGCTCTGTCCCAACTTGATAATGGTTTCTGGCAGGTGCAGCAGGTACAGACCCTGTCTCAGCAAATCCGTCAGGAAAAGCAGGCACAGCGGCTGCTGGCTCAAGCTAAAACGCTGGCCTCGCCGGGCGGTATTGAGCGCCTAAGTGGGGCACTGCGGGCGACCAGCCAGATTGATCCTAGTACCTATACCTGGCAAGAAGCGCAGCCCTTCATGGACAGCTGGAGCGATCTGCTGCTGAGTGTGGCAACCGATAAGTGGTACGCCGCCCAATTAGACGAAGCGATTACTCTAGGGCAGCGGATTGCGCTTAACCCCAATCGGGCGCAGGTGGCTCAGGAGCTGATCTGGCTCAGTCAGGCTCGGAAGCTAGCGCTCAAGAGCGTATCTGACTGGCGCACCTCCCCCCAGCAAATCATGGGGCTTTATCGAGCGATGCTGCTGGTCAACCAGATTGCACCAGAGAGCCGCTTTTATCCTCAGGCCCAGTCGAGTCTGGCCAGCTGGAAAGTTCACCTGCAAGATCTAGGGCAAATTCAGATTGCTCAGACCATAGGCAGTTTTGCTAATCGAGATGCGTTGGAGGTTGCGATCGCAAAAGCCGCTGTCGTGCCCGCCGATCACCCCCGGCGGCAGCAGGCCCAAACGCTGATCTCCCACTGGAGCAGAGAAATTCAGCGGATTGAAGATCGCCCTTTCCTCAAGCAGGCCCACCAGCTAGCCCAGACGAAAACCCTCACCAACCTGCAGCGCGCCATTGCAACAGCCAGTGAAATTCGGCTAGGCCGAGCGCTGCGCCAGGAGGCCCAAAGCTGGATCTACGTCTGGAACAACCAATCCCAAGTTCTAGAAGATCAGCCCATTTTGAATCGAGCTCAGGCGCTAGCTAGCCAGGGTAACCTGCCCGAAGCCATTGCTGAAGCCAGCCTGATCAAGCCTGATCGAGCCCTTTCTGGTGAGGCCCGCAGTGCGATCGCAACCTGGAATGCCCGCATTCGCGAAGCCGAACTGGCCCGGCTGCGAGCTCGGCAGGAAGCACTGGCCCAGCCCATCTCCGCCCCTAATGCTGCCGAAGCCGCAATCGAGACTGCCGCCGAGCCCCTGGCCCCAGCCTCTACCTTGGCCCCAGAAACGGCTCCAGAGCCTTTGTGGTCCAAGCCTGCTCCTGCCAATACGGTGCCTACAGCCGAGCCGTTGCCATACCGAATCGAGACTGTGCCGGGGGATGCACTGCCCCCCGTAGCCCCACCCCGCCTCCAGCCTCAAGCGGTTCCAGGCCCTATCAATCCTACCTCCCGCCCGCTGTCGGCTCCGCCCACCCTGCCTGAGCCAATTAATGCTGAGCCGCCTGTCCTAAATACTCCGAGAGCAGTTCCCGCGCCCGCAGTTCCTGCCCCAGACCTAAGCACGCCCGCTCCTATTGACATTCCGCCGCCGACTGGGGCTGCCCCCAGCGATAACGAGCCGCAGGCATTCACGCCTGAACCAAACCAGTTCATTCTTGCGTCGGTTCACATTGCCTCTGCTGGCTCACTTTATGCCGGTTGGTAGCCGACATTCCGCAGGTTGACGATTGGTTTTTCCTGTGCAACGCGAAGTTGAACTGCCAAGACCTTTGCTTAGACGCAGTTTCAGCTTCAGCCTACTTCTCGAACTGGCGGGTCAACTTAAAATTACGAAACATTCTGAACTGCCTTGACCTAAGGTGCCGATCTGCTTATTTCAAGGCTTCTGAGCTTCGCAAAATTGATGCATCTCAGGAATTAAATGTCAACCTGCGGAATGTCGGTGGTAGAGCTGCCAGCCAGTAGAAACGTGACGTTGCTGGCATTGCTATAGAGAGACGATGCTGGAGGATCGGCTTTTGTTCCTACCGAGACATTACGTGGGACAGATCTAGCGTGCCGAAGTTAAGGCTTAGGGCAATGTTCAGGTTCTCCAGTACGTTGACTAGCCAGGCTACGGTGTCGCGGCTAGAGGCCTCATAGTGGTTAAACAAGATCGAGAAGCGACGCTCTACGTAGGGGCGCACCATGCGGCAGATCAGCAAAATCCGCAGCAGCAGCCCTGTTGTCCAGAGAGGGCCTAAGTTGTTGATTAGATCGACAAAAACGAAATGTTGACCGCTGTGGGCGCTATCTACTACCAGGAAATTAAACAGCTGACTACAGGTTCGTACAACGAGGAAATCATTGAGAGGCTTGTGGTCGCTGTCGGGATAGGCTTCGATTAGCTGTTGGCTCAAGAGTTTATTAAACTGACGGCGACCATACCCAGGCTCTACTCCAGCCGTGATGTAGTCGTATAAATCTGCCTTAAAACTCTTATAGGAGCGGGTCTGTCCGCCGTTGACCATAAACCGATGGGCTACTTCTCGGTAGCTTTGGCCATCTCCGCCGTTAACAGAAAATTGCTTGAGGGAGGAGATCAGGTCCTGATCACTGAGCAGAGTAGGGTTGTCGATAGGCCGTAGCCGACTCACCTGAGTTTTGTCGACTCCCTGACGGTTGAGCCGCGACAGGCGCACTCGGTAGGTCACATAGTGAGACAGGTCGACCTCAAACTTGTGCTGCGCTTCGGCCTGTATTCGGCGAATGTGCTGCTGATGCTCCAAGTCACTGTCTTCTGAAACTAGGCAGTGTTCATAGAGGTAGGGGTAACGGTCAATCAGTGTCCCTAGCGGCTTAGAGCCTGCGTCTTCCTCCATAGCCTTACGCTGCTGCTGCCGTGCTTCTACTACTCGGGCTAGGCGTTTGAGGGTGAGGTACTGCTCTGTGTCTAAAAACTCTTGAACGACCGAGCGCAGTCGCCGCACTGGGCGGCTGCGGGAATAGTCATTGATGCGTCTGCTAGGGGGCTGCTCAAGCAGCGTAACGAGATCTGGAATGGCATTTTGGAACTGGGAATGGCTTTGCCAGCGGTTAATCAGGATGTGGCAACAGCGGTTTAGGATGTAGCGAAAGTATTGGTCAACTTCCGGAGCATTCAAAATATCATCTAAAACCAGCAGCATCTCTCGGTCGGGATAGCCTATGCCCTCGATGAAGAGCGACTGAAATCGGGCGACCATCTCTTCCGGAGAGTGAAGCGCAACACAACCCAGCAGATGGTCGTATAGTCTCTGCTCGTCTGGGGTGGTATTGCGACTGTGGTAACTGGCTCGAGAGTTCACGGCATCTACCGCCTTTGCCCCGAATTCGAAGGCTGTTTTGTGGGGTTGACCAGAAAAGGTGGGCATGGCTGCGAAACGCGAAAGACGGGTTGAGGACAATATGTACCTTAGAAGCTCAACCGCTTCCTTCCATTTAAGGCGCTTCGGTACTTAAAGGCGTCAGTTTTTACACCAGATCAGTCGGGCCTGTATAAATAGGTTACTGCGTACAACCCCTGATATCGGTGCGTAAAGTGATACCGAGATCAAAGATTAGGTAAACTCTTGCTGGCCAACTGTGAGGCTGCTGTAAACTGAATCCTAGGCAAAGCCCTACACCGTAGCGTAGATAGGCCTTTACGGAAACTTGAAGACTAGATACAGGGGGAAATTTTCTATTCCTGATGATCTTGTGTAAAGTTGCTTTGCACAAGCAGTCGTCGTGATTTTCTCTTCTAAGGGCAAAAAACGCCGCTGAGTTTTGTATTTAGGGGGAGATATGACGCTTAAGGCGACTTTGGGACAGCTGGCAGAGGTTTTGGCAGCAGAAAGGCGAAATATTCAGCAGAATTACTTAGAGCTTCCGGTGAAAAATGTAACTACTGATACTCGCTCACTCACGCCTGGTGATTTGTTTCTGGCTCTTCAGGGCAGCACCTTTGACGGGCACCAGTTTGTGGCTGATGCGATCGCAAAAGGGGCCATTGCTGCCATAGTTCAGCAGGATATGCCAGGAGCCGACTTACCGCTACTTAGAGTACCCAATACCTTAGTGGCCTACCAGTGCTTGGCGCGCTGGTGGCGGCAGCAGTTGAGTGCCTCTATCATTGCCATTACCGGATCGGTGGGCAAAACCACGACCAAAGAGCTGATCGCCGCAGCTCTGGCAACCCAGGGGCCAGTCCTCAAGACCCAGGCCAACTACAACAACGAAATTGGCGTGCCCAAAACGCTGCTGCAGCTAGACCAAGAGCATGCATTTGGGGTAGTTGAGATGGGCATGAGAGGGCCGGGAGAAATTGCCCTCCTGACTCAAATTGCCCAACCTGACGTAGCTGTTATCACCAATGTGGGGACGGCGCATATTGGCCGTTTGGGATCGGAGCAGGCGATTGCCGATGCTAAGTGCGAGCTGTTGGCAGAGCTGCCTGCTGGCGGCATAGCGGTGCTCAACCACGACAATGCTCGGCTTATGGCGACAGCAAAGCGAGCTTGGTCGGGTCGGCAAATTATTTTTGGCCTAGAGGGGGGCGACGTTCGAGGTCACCTAGTCGATGCTGAAACGCTAGACGTGGAGGGGGTGCGGCTGCCCCTACCCCTGCCGGGACAGCACAACGCCTTGAACTACCTGGCTGCCATTGCCGTGATGCAGGCGCTGCACCTGGATTGGACCAAGCTGGCCTATGGGCTCACGGTAGAGCTGCCCAGCGGGCGAGCTAAACGGCTAGCGCTGGCCCCCGACATCATGATTCTGGATGAAACTTACAATGCTGGGCTAGAGTCAATGCTGGCGGCTGTGCAACTGCTGGCCGCGACCCCCGGAACGCGGCGAATTGCGGTGCTGGGCACAATGAAGGAGCTGGGCGATCGCTCTGTGGAGTTCCACCACCAAGTGGGACAGCAGGTAGGGCAGCTGGGGCTTGATCATCTTTGTGTTTTGGCCGATCCGGCAGAGGCCGCAGCGCTAGCCGCCGGAGCCGTGCCCGTACCAACACAAATATTTGAAACCCTAGATAATCTGATCGAGCACTTGAAGGGCCTTGTCCAGCCGGGGGATCGCCTGCTGTTTAAAGCTTCGCGAGCAGTTGCCTTGGATCGGGCAGTCGATGCTCTGGTGCAGTCTTTGTCACCCACGTTGTAAAGGCGACTGACTGAGCTGGGTCATCCTGCTTTAAAATAGAGAGTCTGATAAAACCGGACGCCTGCGGCTGTGGTACTCATTCTCGACCCAGAAAACCTGCAAGGAATACGCGCCCACGCTGAGCAAACCTACCCTGAGGAGTGCTGTGGTCTGCTGGTAGGACAGTGGTTGCGCCAGCCCGATGGCGACGATACGCGCCAGGTAATGGACTGCGTTGCGGCAGACAATGACTGGAATGAGGCCGCTGCCGCTGAAGTGGGTGCCCTGCGACAGCAGCCTGAAACGGAGGCCGCAGCCGCCAAAACGAGTCGCTACTGGATTGATCCCAAAGTGCTGCTACGGGTGCAGCGAGAGGCGCGCGATCGCAACCTCGATATTGTCGGCGTCTATCACTCTCATCCGGATCATGTAGCGGTGCCTTCGGAGTGCGATCGCACCCTAGCTTGGCCTGGATACTCCTACATCATTGTTGCCGTCACCCAGGGTAAAGCTACAGATTTACGCAGCTGGCACTTAGACGAGCAGCACCAGTTTCAGCCTGAGGTCATGCGAATGGGGGCCTAGCCTCCACATACCCTTCAACCCAACCCCCAAACCCTGTCTCTTCAGACGCTAGATTGGTTCCTTAACCACCCACATTCACTGCTCATTTCTGTGGATTATCATGCTCAATCCCAACCTTGATACCATTCAACTGACCAAAGAGGAGTACGAACGCTACTCCCGGCACCTGATCCTGCCGGAGGTTGGTCTGGATGGGCAGAAGAAGCTCAAAGCTGCCAGCGTCCTCTGTGTCGGCACAGGCGGCCTAGGCTCTCCCTTGCTGCTCTACTTAGCCGCTGCTGGCATCGGCCGCATCGGCATTGTGGACTTTGACATTGTGGATCAGTCCAACCTGCAGCGCCAGGTGATCCACGGCACGTCTTGGGTCGGCAAGCCTAAAATCGAGTCGGCCAAAAACCGCATTCTAGAGATCAACCCCAACTGTCAGGTCGATCTTTACGAAACCCGGCTCAGCGCTGAGAATGCCATGGACATTTTCCGGCCCTACGACATCGTGGTGGATGGCACTGATAATTTCCCAACTCGCTATCTGGTCAACGATGCCTGTGTGCTGCTAGACAAGCCCAACGTCTACGGCTCGATCTTCCGATTTGAAGGGCAGGCCACTGTCTTCAACTATGAAGGCGGCCCCAACTACCGCGACCTCTACCCCGAACCCCCACCCCCAGGACTGGTGCCTTCCTGCGCTGAGGGTGGCGTACTGGGAATTCTGCCAGGAATTATTGGCGTTATTCAGGCCACAGAGACCGTCAAGATTATTTTGGGACAGGGCAATACTCTGAGTGGCCGCCTGCTGCTCTACAACGCTCTTGATATGACCTTCCGCGAGCTAAAGCTGCGGCCTAACCCAGTGCGCCCGGTGATCGAGCAGCTAATCGACTACGAAGAGTTCTGCGGCATTCCCCAGGCTCGTCTAGAAGAACAGCAGCAGCAGGCCGAGCTATCTGAAATGACGGTCACCGAACTCAAGCAGGTGCTTGATAGCGGGGCCGATGACATTCTCCTGATCGACGTTCGTAATCCCAACGAATACGAAATTGCTCAGATTCCAGGGGCGGTGCTGATCCCCCTGCCTGAGATTGAGAGCGGCAGCGGCGTTGAGAAGGTAAAGGAGCTGCTCAATGGCCATAAGCTGATTGCTCACTGCAAGATGGGCGGTCGCTCGGCCAAGGCACTCGGCATTCTCAAGCAGGCTGGCATTACGGGTACCAACGTCAAAGGCGGCATCACCGCTTGGAGTCGGGAAGTCGATCCGTCTGTGCCGGAGTACTAAGGTCTAAAGGCTTGTATTTCAAAAAAAGTGCGTCGGGCTTCAGCCCGACGCACTTTTTTTACATTGCAGAAAGCTGCAGGGGACGTGTCTTTTTCTGCCAGCACACAGACTAGAAACAGCCACGATAGCGGCTTAAAACTCTGCTGATTCTCGGTGTTGTAGGCTCTAAATTTGAATCAAGGTAAAGCTTTAGCCCAAAGCAAAGCGCCTCTAAAAACCCCAACCGAAGATTCAAAAGGAGCCTGATCATGAACACTTATAACAACCCCCCCTCTACTTCTGCTGCTCGTTCCTCTAACCGCTTCCAAAAAGTTCTGCAGCAAAGCGCTTTGATGACGCTGTTGGCGCTGCCTGTTGTGTCTTTGACCGGGCAACCTGCACTGGCTGGAAAGCACAACTTCGAGGTTTACAACGACAGCCGTGAAGACATCATTGATATCTACATTACTTCCTCTAACACTGATAACTGGGGCAGAAGCTTGCTAGACAGATATTCAATCATCCCCAGCGGCTACACCTATCAAATAGAGTTCGCTGATCCGTCGAGAAACACTTGCTTCTATGACATCAGAACTGTCTTTGAAAGCGGTGAAGTAGTCGAAGATTATGAGGTAGATGTTTGCTACAACGACTATTATGCTTTGACTGACTAATTGTGATAGATGGTTTTGCAGGGGGAAGCATCGCTGCAGCGGAGCCTTTTCTGAAAAGCTTCACCCCTGCCAATTAGAACGGGAAGCGCGGTTAGGGGGAAGGGGATAGGAACAGGACTGTTCCGCCTGATTTCCCCCTCCACCTGATTTCGAATCTGGTCTTGAAATTGATTGGTCACAGTATCGACAATGGCTGTGACGGCCGCTTGAATAAAGTCGGCTTGTCCAGTCGCTGCCACATCAAAAACGCATTGCCTCGCAGTTCTGGGCGAAAATTCCGGATAGAGTTATTGAAACGTTAGCTTAACCAGAGGCACAGGAGATGAGCGACAAGCAGTTTATGGAGAATGCGATCGCACTCTCCTTTCAAGCCATGCGCGAAAATCGGGGCGGCCCCTATGGCGCAGTAGTGGTTAAAGATGGGCAGATCATTGGTCGAGGCATGAACGAAGTTACTTCTCTCAACGATCCCACCGCCCACGCGGAGATGACCGCTATTCGAGAAGCCTGTCAGGCTCTTGGTTCCTGGCAGCTAAACGGCTGCGAGCTGTACACCAGCTGCGAACCCTGTCCTATGTGTCTGGCGGCGGCCTACTGGTCTCAGTTAGAGCGAATCTATTACGGTAACAGCCGAGAAGCTGCGGCCCGCTTTGGCTTCAGCAGTCAAAATATCTATGACGAAGTTGCCAAATCCCAAGAAGACCGCAGGCTGCCGATGGTGCCTCTGATGCAGCCCGAAGCTTTGGAAGCGTTTGAGGAGTGGGCGAATAAGGCGGATAGGAAGGGGTATTAGAAGTGGATGGGTAGGGAGTGGATGGGGAAAAGGTAGTGGCGGGGATGAACTGTCGGGGGAAAGACATTTGGGCAGCTTTTAGTCATTCCAGCAGCAGCAGTCGGTCTGGGGCCAGCTGCACGTACCAAGGCAAGGGTTGGGCCTGTTGGTTGACCCACACCTCCTTAAAGATTTCTGCCTGCAAGTCGTACTGGCCTGGGTCTGCTGGCGGTTCATGCAGCCGCAGATAGAGGGTGACGCGGTGAGGCGTTTCGCTGGTGGAGACGGGCCAGCAGGGGAAGGTGTTGTCAAGAGAGGGGTCGCTGACAAAGCGGATTTGGTGCGCTCTCATGCCCACTTGAAGCAGGTTATTAGGGATAGCATGGGCTACTTTGAGAGCGCAGCGCCAGTCTACTGCCTCGATTTCGGCCTGCCCCTGAATTTGAGCGCGGGAGAAGTTTTTGCAGCCTGTGAGTTGGGCTACTGCTACCCGTTCCGGCTGGTCAAAGAGAGCGTGTTTGTCGCCGAGTGCGATCGCACCGCCCGCCGCCATGACCATCAGCCGCTGGCACACCCGAAACACTTCTTCTAGGTTGTGGGTGACAAACAGCGTCACTCCGGAATAGCGGGACAGCGTTTCGACTAGCTGCCGCTCGACTTGGCTGCGTAGGTAGGTATCGAGTGCCGCCAGTGGTTCATCTAGTAATAGGGCCTCTGGTTCGGCTGTTAAGGCTCTCGCCAGGGCTACCCGCTGCTGCTGTCCGCCTGAGAGCTGGTGCGGGTAGCGTGTTCCCAAACCTTCTAAATGCATTTCGCTGAGCTGTTGGCTCACCCGCTGGAGTCGTTCTCTTTTGGGCAAGTGCTGGAGCCCGAAGGCAATATTTTGAGCGACTGTCAGGTGAGGAAACAGCGCATAGTTTTGGAAGACTAGCCCCACCCGCCGCTGGTGGCTGGGCAGATTGATGCCCTGCTTTGAGTCAAACAGCACCCGGTCATTCAACACAATCTGCCCCTGATCTGGTGTTTCTACCCCAGCAATGCAGCGCAGGGTCATGCTTTTGCCCGACCCCGAAGCCCCTAAAATCCCGAGAGTTTCCTGGCGCACTTTGCAGTTGACCTGCAGGCGAAAACTGGATAAATCTTTCTCAATATCTACCCACAGCTGAGAGTTGCCGAGGAAGCTTGCCCCATAACCGGGCACAGGCTCCAAGATGGGCGATAGATTAGCCGTCAAATCGCTGGGGCTGGCAGCGGAACGGCGAGACTGAAGCTGCTGCCGCTGCCAAAAGTTGACGGCCACAATGCCGCTCAAAGAGACAAGCAGAATAATTGTGACCCATACCCAGGCTTCGTTCATGGCCCCGGCTTCGACCGCAAAGAAAATCGCCATCGGCATGGTTTGGGTCTGACCGGGAATGTTGCCTGCCAGCATTAGGGTCGCGCCAAACTCCCCCAAAGCCCGCGCAAAGGATAGGGTCAACCCCGCTAGAATACCCGGCCCCGATAGCGGCAAGATCACCTGCCAGAACACTCGCCCCGGAGCCGCCCCTAAGGTACTCGCCACCTGCGGCAGGGTCGGATCAATTTGCTCAAAAGCCCCTAGCGCTGTCCGGTACATCAGCGGAAAGGCCACCACCGTAGCGGCAATTACGGCCCCGTACCAGGTAAAGACCAGTGAGAAATTAAAGGCAGTGGTTAGCCTGCCTAAGGGACCATAGCGACCAAACAGCAGCAGCAGCAAAAAACCTACCACCGTCGGCGGCAAAATCAGCGGCGCAATAAAAATGCCTTCGATCAAGGACTTGCCCCTGCCGCGATAGCCCAGCATCCAATAGGCGGCGGCGATGCCCAGAAAGAAGGTGATCAGGGTTGCGATCGCAGCCACCTTCAAGGAAATCCAAAGGGGGGATAGATTGGGAAGTAGCCAGGGCATAGGTAACGGTATGACCTTGGTAAATTATTTAGAAATGCCGAGTGGAAGCTGGCCGATTAGCATAAAAGAGAGGTGAGGCTCCCCAATGACCTACACTCCTGCAAAAACGCTGACCCTTGACCAATTTTTAGCGCAGTATGGCGCTGATTCCCGCTATGAACTAATTGATGGAGAACTGCGAGACTTGGAACCGACTGGCCCCCACGAAACCGTTGCTGGGAAGGTTGCCGGGTATTTGTTCGCAGAAATTCTCAGGTCAAAGCAGCGCTGGACGATTCCCAAAACTTGCCTAATTAGCCCTCCCGCAGCGCAGGCCACTGCCCTACGGCCAGACGTTATTGTGTTGGATGAAGTGATCCTGAAGGCAGAACCTCTATGGCAGCAAGAGCCTGTCGTTACTTCCGGGCGACCTATTGTGATGTTGGTTGAGGTTGTCAGCACTAATTGGCAGGATGACTATGCGCGTAAGGTTGAGGAGTATTCGCTGTTGGGCATTTCAGAGTATTGGATCGTCGATTTCCGGGGATTGGGCGGCATTGACTTTATCGGCAGACCTAAGCAGCCCACGTTAACGGTATGTCAGTTGATGGGTGAGGACTACAAAAAGACTCAGTACCGTCTAGGGGAAACCCTCAATTCAAAATGCTTCCCGGCGTTGAGGCTAAAGCTTGAAGACTTAATGGAATCGACACGGGGTTAGTTCATCAGCGTGAACCCATACTCCTCAAAGACTTTGTCTGCTGAGTCGCTGACCAAAAATTCCAGAAAGTCTCTGGCGGCTGTGGGGGTGCGGCTGGCATTCACAATCGCGGCAGGATAAGTAATTGGGGTGTGTAAGGTAGTGGGTGCGATCGCAACCTCCCGCACCCGCTCCGAAATCTTGGCATCCGTGGTGTAGACAATCCCGGCATCGACATTGCCGCTTTCTACAGCCGACAGGACGCCGCGCACGTTGTTAGCAAAGACCAGCTTGGGCTGCACCTGGGCCAAAACCCCTAGGTTGGTCAAGACCTGCTCGGCGTATTGTCCGGCGGGGACGCTGCGAAACTCCCCAACGGCAATGCGGCGTACCTGGCTGTCGGCGAGCTGGGCAAAGTTGGTCAGGTTCAGGGCTGAATCTTGGGGCACTACTAGCACCAGCTGGTTACCCAGCAGATCTCGGCGGCTCTCTGGCAGCAGCAGCCCCTTTTGCGCCAGAGTATCCATCTGGGCAGTGGCGGCTGAGACAAACACATCCGCCGGTGCTCCCTGCTCGATCTGCTGCTGCAAAGCACCAGAGGCCCCAAAGTTATAGGTCAGCATTACCCCTGGGTGCGCCTCCTCAAACAAAGGTTGGATGTCCTGCAGGGCCTCTTGCAGGCTAGCTGCCGCAGACACTAGGAGCGCGGTACGGTCAGCCGCTACCGGGGCCGAAGCTGACAACCTCAGGTAGAAACTCAGTGCGATCGCAACCCCTACCCCCGCAAGGAAGGTCAACAGATGTCGTTTCTTCATAGCAACAGCTTTAGGATTGAGACTGGCTAGCGGATATCCAATAGGTCAATCATAAGTTGATTTACCAACCAAGTTGGTACACTCTAGCGCCAACTTGGTTGGTATGCCTGTTTTCTCATTGCTAATCTCTAAAAATGCCCCGGAAAAATCAAGGCTGGATTACGTTTCAAGCGTCGGCAGAAGAACGGCAGATTTTGGAAAGCTACTGCCAGCGCAGCCAGCGCACTAAAACCGAGATCTTACGGGAACTCGTTCGCAGCCTTGAATCTGCGGCGGTAGATCCGCCGTTGGATGATGCGAAGGATTTGGAGGAGGCCGAGATAGCCGATGTGCCGCAGGCCTCTGACGACAGTTTTGACTGGGCTATCAGTGCTCGCAATCTGCTGCGGGCTGAAGTTAAACAGGTAACCTTGTCCGGCGTAAGCGCAGAAGTTACCTTGACGATTGGCTCCACCACAGAACTCGTCTCTGTGATTACTCGTGCCTCTGCTGAGCGGCTGCACCTGAGTGTGGGGAAGGAGGTCTATGCTGTGATTAAATCTAACAGCGTGATGATTGCTGCGATCGCACCCTAGTACTTTATCAACCGACAAGTTGATGGGTAGAGTTGGGCGCATAGAAGGCGGAAACGTGGCGAACTCTGGGCTGTGAGCGGAAGCAAAAAAATACCCAGAACCTAGGTTCTGGGCAGTCAGCGCGAGCTCAATTAATCGTTGTCTCAGCTGCTTAAGAGGATTTTTTCTATTGAAAGGGCACTATCAAAAGGCGACTTTCAGGCTGGTTAAATTCATCATCAACCAGTTAGTTGTTGTTAGGTAGCTCAGAAGCAAGCTGGTCGATGCTAGGCGTAATAACGACAGGTCTGCCCTCATACTCATCTGCCAATTGACTCAATAACGTTTGATCTAGATCAGCTCCATACTCGTCTTGAATGACAGCCGCATCAAACTGCTGAACTTCACCCGTTAGCTGCACCGCTTCTCCTTCAACAAGGGTAGGCGTTTCGCCTCCGGTGACTAAGACCAAGACTTCTTCATCAGTCGCGAAAGTGTCCTCTGCCTGCATGGAAAAGGCATCGGGACCATAGACCTCATTGACTTCACCATTGAGAACAACAGTCTGCCCCACGAGCTGTTCAGGGCCATCTGCAGGAGGCTGCTGTTCTGCCGTCGCGCCTGGCTGATCTTGGGTCTCACCTAGCTGAGGCTGTGCTGTGTCAGCCCCGCTACCAGCGGTTTGATCAGGGGCTTCACAGGCGGGCAAAATCAGGGCTGCGGCTCCTAGTGCCAGGGCTACTCCCAACTTGGCGGGAGAACGCAGAATCGTACCAATCCAGCTATCGCTAGAAGACTGGATGTTATACAATTCGCCTTTCATACTAATATCTCCAAGTGGGTATAAGACAAAGCACGACAATGCCTTCTTTCTGTCCAAAACGGTTAGCTCAAAAGTGCAAAGGCGCGTAAAAATAGGCCGCATTTATACCAGTAAACCTGCCTCGGCAGATTTAAAGCAGAGATATCTAGTGCCGGTATCAATGGGTTTTCTCGGCATCAGCAGTTAAGGTTGTACTCACTAAAGGTTATCTAAATTAAGAAAACATTAAATGCTCTGGGTAAGCTATCGCAAGCTAACCACTAATCAGGTCTACCCGAAGGGTGATTTTTTAATCGAAACTAACTGCTTTGAATTCCTTTAAACCGCTCTTGAGCCGATTTGAAAGCTGTCTGCATCGTAGACTGGATCTTCTTGGGATCAGGCTTTTTACCGCCCATCAGGTCACCAAAATAAACGCAGGCTCCCTCTCCTAATGACCAGGTATAGGCCGCTGCCCAAGAAGCCGCAATTAAACTGCCAAAACCGGGCAGAAACTTAATCAGTTCCCGACCCACCGCCTGGGCCACAAAGCCCCCTGAGATTGCGCTTACCACGCCCCCAGCCTGAGATGGGCTAAGAGACTGTCCGTAGAGCGTGCCCAATAGCCCCACCATCGAGACTTGTAGAGTGGTCAGCATCGGCATGGTGGCAAAGGGGAGGGGCACGGCCGCCAAGGTGGCGGCAATAACAGCAAAGGCTGAGATATAGCGGCGGCCCACATTGCGGTAGAGGTCGCCGAGCTGCTGAGAGGCTTCTTTGCGCTCGTCTAGCAGACGGTAGATAGCCTGAGTTTCGGCCTCTGGCAGCAGGTCGGCTAAGCTGTCTCGCAGCGCTTCTAAGCCATAAAAAACCGGGGTGTAGCCGTCTTCTTCCAACGTGAAATCTAGCAGGACGGTGCGATCGCAAATCCCCTTGAAGTTCTCCTGAATAGCGGCGGCGGCCCGGCTCACCGCCTCAAAGCGGGGCGGGTAATCAGGATGATCTGCTGCATCGACGGGGTAGACCTCATGCAGCGAGGTAATTGCTAGCAGGCAGGGAATATCGGGAAAGCGTTGACGCAGCTGCTGAGCAATCTGCCGCAGGGTATCTGTAGCAAAGTCGGTAATTTTGACCGTTAGCACTAGAATGCGGGCACAGCCGCTCTCCTGCTTCAGATCGCCCACTAATTCGTTAATTAGAGTCTGAGTATTTTGATTGACATCTCCTAGCCCCACCGTATCGGTAAAGATCAGCAGCGGCAGGTCTGCGGAAGGGTAGGCATAGCGCTCAGTGTGCTGGGTGTGAGGTTTAAAGCCCTGCCCCACAATGTCGGAAGAAACTCCAGTCAACCCCCGCACTATAGAACTTTTCCCAGCTTGTGGTTTGCCAATTAGCAGAGCTTCGGTAGTGGGCAATTCCTGGCGCACTGCCTCTAGGATGTTGGCGATCTCATCCTCGCTAACGCTAAACCAGCGGGTTAGCTGATCTGCTGGAATTAACTTGGCTAGCTGATCAAACGGCAAGCTTTCCTTCAATCGCTGGGTTGCGCTACCAAAAAAGCTGACAACCGGGTTTCCTGGGTTAACCTGAACTGGTTTGGCGACAGGATCACTCCTTTGCTCATCCGTCATGCCTGTGCCTCACTGTTTCGCACGCCTCACTGTTCATTATGCCGAACCTATGTGGCGGCATCGCGCAATTTAGGTAGAGATTGTGCGCCATCGAACGATAGAAAAGCTGCTTGCCCTCAGAGTTTTCCTGCCCCTAATCACAGGCCTAATCGCGCAGTGTAAATAAAAAATGTTTACCCTGGAATCCTAGAAAAGCCGCCCATTTCCAAGGTTTTCTGTACCTTTTTCAGGGAGAATAACTCCTCAATAAAGAGCTAGACGTGATATAAGTGTAAAGGATTTTGAAGCTGTCTAAGCTTGGGGAAAATCAACCTTATCTGCTCGCTTTAGGTTTTTTGCGCAGTAGATAGGTCACACACCCCTTAAAGGGCATTCCATCGGCCTGGAGCTTGTTTTCCTGCCTTCCTGCTCAAGCGGGTAGATTTCTTCATGCCTGGTTGCACCTAAGTCTTACTACCTGTTGGAGATTAATCCTTGACTGCTATCTCGGATAAACTGACTGCTGCTCCCGATTCGGGAGCTTTTTCGGATGTGGACCTAAAAACGGTTGTCCGGTCCTTACCAAAAGAGTGCTTTCAGAAAGATGCCCGCAAAGCCTGGGCCAGGGTTGTGCTTAGTGTCGCAGCAGCAGCATTGGGGTACGGTGCGATCGCACTTGCCCCGTGGTATTTGCTGCCTCTAGCCTGGTTTTTCACCGGCACTGCGCTCACGGGTTGGTTTGTAGTCGCCCATGACTGCGGTCACCGCTCCTTTGCGAACCGTCGGTGGGTAAACGACCTAGTGGGTCACACTCTTATGCTGCCGCTGCTCTATCCCTTCCACAGCTGGCGGCTGCTCCATGACCACCACCACATTCACACCAACGAGCAGGGATCCGACAACGCCTGGGAACCCCTGACCCTGGAAGAGTACACAGCCGCTGGATCTCTCCTGAAGTGGACTTACGAGCGCGTACGTGGCAGCTTTTGGTGGCTGGGTTCGGTGGGTCATTGGGCATTGCTCCACTTCGATCTAAGAAACTTTGCCCCCCGAGATCAGGCCAAAGTCAAGGTGTCGATTGCAGCAGTCGCAATTTTTGCTGCCCTATTTTTCCCGACCCTGATTTACTTCACTGGAATTTGGGGTGTAGTCAAGTTTTGGCTGATGCCGTGGCTGGGCTATCACTTTTGGATGAGCACCTTTACTCTGGTTCACCACACGCTGCCCGATATCCAGTTTCGGTTTGCTCCAGAGTGGAATGCGGTTGAGGCCCAGTTGGGCGGCACGGTTCACTGCACCTACCCTCGCTGGATAGAAACTCTCTGCCACGACATTAACGTGCACGTGCCTCACCATGTCTCGGTGGGTATTCCGTCGTATAATCTGCGGCTGGCCCATGCTCACCTCAAGCAAAACTGGGGCAACCTGATGCACCAGGAAGAGCGGTTTTCTTGGGCGCTAATGCAGGACATTGCGAACGAATGTCACATTTATCATCCACAGCGGGCCTATCAGTCTTTTGCTGAAGTAAAAAACAGTTAACCCCGTATCCGATTGATTTTTGGCAAAATCTGTTATCACAGGTTGTTTTTAAGGCAGGAGCTGGGCTAACTAAAGCCAGCTCCTGCTTTGTGTCTGGGGGACAATCCCGGAACTGCACCAGCCCAATCCTGGTCAAGCAAACTGCTCAAGAAGATGGGAAATAAGACAAACCGTATTCTTGAGTATCCTTTGATGGGAGCGTTTGCCCCTGTAGAGTATGTTTCCTTTGATTCGTCGCCTCACTACACTGACTGCTGCCGCTGCTGCTGCTTTTGCGATCGCACCGTCACCCACCCTCGCTAACCAGTTTGGCCAACAAGACATCGACCAAAGCCGTGTGATCGCTGTTGCCAGCCCGGTTCGAAATGGTACTTTACACAACTTAATGATCTTGGAGCAGCTGAGCAATCAGCGCCCCTGCTGGCAGGAAACCGGTAATGCCCCAACTCAGGTCGAGCCGCTGCTGCTCAACTTCGACTTCACCGGCATCTGCAACCGCCTGGTAGATAGCAACGGCTACTCTCTGCGGGTCAATGGCGAAGATTTGGGTCTGCGCTATCGGCTGGAGGTCCTACGCCAGAACAATGACCTGGTGCTGCGGGCTACCCCGGTGCGCGATCGCAACACCATTCCGCCGATTGAGATTGCCCGCGCCAACGGCAACACTAATGGCTTTGCCAAGCTGCAGCTCAACCCCGGCTGGCGCATGACCCGCCGCACCTTCAACGGTCAGACCCTAGGCCATATCTATCTGACCCACGACGAGCCGCTGAACGTGCCTATTGCCGCTGCTGGGCCATCGTTGGCCCAATCAGGTGGAGCTAACCCGGCCAGCCCGGCTCCTGCCACCCCTGCTGGCCAGCCCCTGCCCACCATTCCGCCCCAGGCGACCAATCCTCTGCCGCCGCCACCCACTAGCGCCCCGGCCAGCGGCACCTACTACCGGGTGATTGTGCCTGTCAGCAACGTCAACACCCTGCAACAGGTGCGCGCCGTTGAACCCGAAGCTTTCCGCACTACGGTTGATGGGCAGAATGTGGTACAGGTAGGGCTATTCCGTGAGCGGCAGCGGGCCGAGGAAGTGCAGCGCAGCCTACTGCAGTCCAGCATTGATGCCAAGATTCTCAATGCCAGCGCTCCGGCTCCGGCTTCGGTGCCCATTCCGCCCTCGGTGCCGCAGGGGCAGCTTGTTGTCGTGCTCGATCCGGGGCATGGCGGACGCGATCCGGGAGCCGTTGGCATTGCTGGCATTCAGGAAAAAGAGATTAACCTGACTATTGCCAATCGAGTGCAGCAGCGGCTGCAGGAAGCCGGGGTGACCGTTCTAATGACCCGGGCTGATGATCGAGAAATCGATCTTGATCCGCGAGTGGCCTTCGCCCAAAGAGCTGGGGCTGATATCTTCGTCAGCATTCATGCCAACGCCATCAGCATGAGTCGCCCTGAAGTCAACGGCCTGGAGACTTACTACTACTCCTCGGGTCAGCGGCTGGCTCAGGTGATTCACAACAGCGTCTTGCGGCGCACCGACATGCGCGATCGCGGCGTGCGGCAGGCCCGCTTCTACGTGTTGCGCTACAGCGCTATGCCAGCGGTGCTCGTGGAAACCGGCTTTGTCACGGGTTCTCAAGATGCGGCCCGGTTCCAAAACATGAACACCAGAATGCAAATTGCCGATGCGATCGCAGAAGGCATTCTTGAATACCTGCGTCGCTAGCGCCTTTTGCGCTGGCCCTCTAGGATTGAATCACGGGTCTAAACCCACCGATGGAGCTAGCCTGTGAGAACGCTTCCCATTGATTTGTCTACCCAGCAAATTCAGTCCTTTTGTCAGCGCTGGCAGGTGCAGCAGCTAGCGCTGTTTGGTTCGGTGCTCCGGGAAGATTTTCGCCCTGACAGCGATCTCGATGTGCTGGTGACGTTTTCCTCCCAAGCCCACCCGACGCTAGTCACACTGGCCGCAATGGCTGAAGAACTAGAGGCCTTGGTTCATCGCCGCATAGATTTGGTAGACCGAGCCTCTGTTGAAAACAGCCCCAACTGGATTCGGCGGCAGGCTATTTTGGAAACGGCGACGGTTCTGTACGCTGATCCTGCTGTCAAATTCCTTGCTTCAGCTCCCTCTAAAGCTATGGCCGATCGCACAACCCGCGACAGCGCTGCACTTTTAGATATTGATCAATTCTCCAGAACTGTTTTACAAATTGCCCAAGACTTGGCGCGCCCCGCTCTCGATACAGACGTGGTCACACGCTCTGCCATTCTTTATCAGGTCGCCATTCTAGGAGAAGCTGTTAAGCGACTATCTCCTGAATTTCGGGCTCAACACCCCACTGTGGCTTGGAAGCAAATTGCGGGGATGCGAGACATCCTCACCCACAAATACGATCAGGTCCAGCTAGACATTGTCTGGGATACGCTTCAGCGCGATATCCCGGCTCTGCTGAAATACATTCAGCCGCTCCTGCCGACCCAGCCCCAACCCTAGGATTGTTGAATTTTTGCCGCTGGAGGCGCTCTGCGAACCCGAAGTCTCAACCCATCTCCAGGCCAGCGTTATCCCACCAGTAGGTTCTCCTGGGGATAGCGGACAAACCCGGGCTTGGTGTTGCCTATAAAGGCTCCTATCAGCAGCAGAATGCCGACCCGCCCAATGTACATCGCCACCACCAGCACCAGCTTGGACGCGTCGGACAAATTGGGGTCAAAGGTCAGTCCGCTCGAGAGCCCCACGGTGGCAAAGGCCGAGACTGTATCAAACAAAACCGACATAAACGGCAGTTCTGGGTCAAACAGGGCGATTAAGGTGGTCAACACAATAACTGTTGCCAACGACCCCATGACTACCCCTACAGCCTTGAGCACCAGGTTTACCGGAATTTCTCGCTCATAGAGAGTCACTGCCTCTTTGCCCTGCAAAATCGCCTTAGTGCAGCTCGTCAGCACCCGTAGCGTCGTGGTCTTGATGCCGCCTGCTGTGCCACCAGGACCGCCGCCAATAAACATGAGAGCAATGGTGATAAAGAGTCCGGCGGTGGTCATCTGGGTGATGTCGATGGTGTTAAAGCCTGCCGTTCGCGGCGTTACTGCCTGAAACCAGGCAGCCAATAGCCGAGTCGGCCAGTCCATAGCCCCCAAAGTGGCAGGGTTACGGCCTTCTACCAGGAAAAATGCCACGGTGCCGCCCAGCAGCAGGATGATCGTAGTGCTCACTACCACTTTGAAGTTGAGAGAAAACACCATGCAGCTCCGCCGCTGGGTCAAGAAATCTCGGCTCAACAGGTACGTCTCAAACATTACCTCGTAGCCAATTCCTCCCAGTATAATCAGCCCGGTAATGACGGCATTCACAGGCAGAGACGCCTGATAGCCGATCAAGTTGTCGGAAAATAGGCTAAACCCGGCATTGTTAAACGCGCTGACACTGTGGAATATGGCTAACCATAGCCCTCGGGTGAGCCCATGATCAGCAGCAAATGACGGCAGCAGCAGAAAAACGCCAGTCAGCTCCAAGATCAAGGTTGCCGCTACGATTGAGCGCAGAACCTGCCCTGCGCCCTGGAGTTCTTCCCGATCTAGAGCCTGCTGCAGAGCAACCCGCTCCCTCAAGCCAAAGCGGCGACCTAGCAGCAGCAGCAGGAAAGTCGTGACAGTCATATAGCCCAGTCCACCCACCTGAACCAGCACCAGAATGACGGCCTGCCCAATTAGCGAGAAGTAGGTGCCGGTGTCTACTACAGCATGTCCGGTTACGCAAACTGCTGAGGTAGCGGTAAACAGAGCAATGATTAGGTGGTCCCAACCCCAAGGGTCGGTGCTGGTAAAGGGCAGGGCTAACAGTAGCGTACCGGCCAGAACTAAGGACAAAAAACCCAGACAAACGGTGCGGGCAATGGTCATATAGAGAAGGAACTAAAAGCGTTAGAGGTTGAGAGGCAGAAAATCTGAAGCGATCGAGAAATGTGGGCCAAGCCCTGTTGAGTATTCCCATTCATTTCCATTCTCCCGGAGATGGGGCCAGATTGGCAGTGCCAAGAGACCAATGAGTGTACAGTTCAAGAGCCTTCGTTCTGTCAGTTAATGCTGCACATTGAGAGGTTTAGCGATGACCTACTTTTTTCCGTCCGGTTTTGAGTGGGGGGTGTCTACCGCCTCATACCAGATTGAAGGGGCTGCCGAACTGCGGGGCCGCAGCGTCTGGGATACTTTTAGCGAAACGCCAGGACGGGTTTTGAATGGCGATACGGGGGCGATAGCCTGCGACCACTTTCACCGCTACCGCGACGATATTGCCCTGATGGCCGAACTGGGAGTGCGCCACTACCGCTTTAGCATTTCCTGGCCCAGAGTCATGCCGGAAGGACGGGGCGCAGTGAACGAAGGCGGATTGGCTTTTTACGAGCGGCTGGTTGATTGCCTGTTGGAATATGGCATTACTCCCCATGCGACGCTATTTCACTGGGATAGCCCCCAGGCTCTAGAAGATCGCTATGGCTCTTGGCGCAGCCGGGAAATGGCCCAGGATTTTGCGGACTACGCGACGGTGGTGGTGGGGCGGCTGTGCGATCGCATCTCCCACTGGATGACTATCAATGAGATCTTTTGCTTCACCCACATGGGCTACGGGGTGAACCAAGTCCCGCTCCACGCCCCAGGCACAACCGTCAAGACTGCCAAAGAAACCTGGCAAACCTCTCACCACGCGCTACTGGCTCACGGCTTGGGCTGTCAGGCAATCCGAGCCGCCTCGCGCCAGCCCTGTTCTATTGCTCTGGTCGATAACTTTCTCGCCACCGTCCCCTTTGCTGAAACCCCTGAGCACATTGCTGCTGCTCAAACGGCCTTCCATACAACGGGCACCAATGGCGGCATTGTCTTTCCGGCCCTGACCGGGGAGTACAGCCCGCTGCTGCTGGAGCGTTTGGGGTCAGATGCGCCGGATATTCGCCCCGGCGATCTAGAGACTATTCATCAGCCGCTAGATGCCTTTGGTTTTAACGTCTACAGCGGGTCGGTTGTGCGGGCTGCAGATAATGACCAGGGCTACGAAACCCTCGATTTTCGAGAAAGTTATCCCCGGCTGCACATGCCTTGGCTCTGGGTAGTGCCAGACGGCCTCTACTGGGGCGTGCGTCACATTAGCGAGACCCTCAACCGCCCTGATCTACGCGTGTTTATCAGCGAGAACGGCTGCGCCGCCCAGGACGAGGTGAACTCCCAGGGAGAAATCCTCGATCTAGAGCGAATTTTTTACCTGCGCCAGTACCTCCAGGCAGCGCATCGGGCCACGGCAGAAGGCTATCCCCTCACCGGCTATTTTCTCTGGAGCTTTATGGACAATTTTGAGTGGGCCTGGGGTTGCGATCGCAGGTTCGGCATCACTTACGTGGACTATTCCACCCAGCAGCGCATCCCCAAAGCCAGCTTTCACTGGTATGCCGACTGCGTGCGGGAAAACCGCGTGGTTTGAAGAGATCTAGAAACGATCTAGAAACCGGGTTTCTTCTAATAGTCAATCAAAAATTTTGGCTGCTAAAACAGAAACCCGGTTTCTTTGGCATTACAGCTGGCCGCAGTCAGCAATCACCACCGACTGCCGAGTTTTGCCGCTGGGGGTGCCGACCTGTTCAATGGCGCGCACCACATCCATGCCTTCCACCACAGCGCCAAAGACAACGTGCTTGCCGTCGAGCCAGGGCGTCTCAACTGTAGTCAGAAAAAACTGAGAACCATTAGTGCCTGGCCCAGCGTTAGCCATGCTGAGCAGGCCAGGGGTAGTGTGCTTGAGCTGAAAATTTTCATCGGCAAAGGTTCTGCCGTAGATAGATTCCCCGCCGGTACCGTTGCCCTGGGTAAAGTCGCCGCCCTGGCACATGAAATTTGGGATAACCCGGTGGAAAGAGCTGCCCTTATAGTGCAGGGGCTTACCAGAGGAGCCTGTACCCTTCTCTCCCGTACAGAGGGCGCGGAAATTTTCGGCGGTCTCGGGCACCACATCGGCCCTCAGCTCCATGACGATGCGCCCTGCAGGTTGACCGCCAATGGTGACGTCAAAAAACACTTTGGGATTTGTCTGTTCTGTCATAACCAGTCTGCCCTAAAAAACATTCGACACAGGTAGCCTAGTTTTCCACAGCACTTGTGGAAAAAGGTGTGAATAATGCCAGACCCCTCAGGCATTAAGCCACAGGATGGGGTACAAGTTCAATCATCCTGCAGCACTCCTTAGGCTCAGGCTTGGGCACACCACAAAATCAGAGCTGTGCGTTAAGCTGCCAAAACCATTGATAGTTAGCGATCCCCGGTGCAAGTGATGCCCTCAACCACTGCTGCCCTCGGCCCTACTCCCGTTAGGCAAGACTTCAGTTTTGACCAGCGGGCTGCGATCGCACTTTTTCGAGGCGCTGGTGGTCTGCTGATTCCCTCGGCGGCCGGCCCTCAGGCCATCGGCATCGACACCTTGAATACTCGGCTGGCTGAGACGTTTCCAGACTATTTCTTGACCAGCCAGGGGTTTGACTCCTTCGAAGGCAACATCTTTGCCTTTGAGGAAGTTGGCAGCCAGCAGGCTCAGAGCTTTCTTAGCCAGTTCCCTACGCCTGCCAGCCTCGCTATCGTGGGCTACAGCGGCGGCGGTTTGTCCGCCATTCGACTGGCCAATGCCCAATCGCCTCGTCCAGTCAATCTGCTTGTTCAGCTCGACTCCTACGTGCCGTTGACCGACGCCAGTTCAGAAGATAATGTCCTGCCTGCTAATGTGCTCCGGGGCATCAACTACTATCAAATCCGCAATCGCGCTAATCCCGCTGAACCTGGCTTCGATCCGCTAGATTTGCAGGGGGGGCAGGTAGTTGAAGGCTCGGAAAATATTAATGCTGAGGAGCTATTTAGCGATCGCACCATCACCCACCGTAATATCGCGGAGTACGCCCCTCTACAAGAGCGCATCCTACAAAATATCGAGGAGAGCGTCCTCAGCGGTTTGACCTTCGACCCCCTGGAGCAAATCAGGTTAACTGGAGGCGCAACCCCTGTTAACAATTTCCTGCGGCTTGCTCCGAGCACCGGCAATGTCCCTACCCGCGCTTTCCTTGCCGAGACGTTCGCCGTCGATCCCAACTTCTCCTTCCAGAGCCGCTTTGAGTTTAGACTGCCGCCCGTGCCAAACGCCCTTTCGGGCCTGGCCTTTCAGATTGAGCCTGCAGTAGCAGGCAGTACACCTAGCCTAGCCCTCACCTTCGACCCCATCGCCCCTAATACCGTTAGCCTGATTGTTGAGGGAGCCGCTCCAACGCCCCTAGTTCAAGCCACAGCTCCCCTAGAGTTAGCCAGTGGTCGGCCCCTGACTGCCTGGGTCGATTACAACGGTTTCACAGACCAACTTTCCTTTTTCCTCAGCAATACCCCAGCTCGACCCAGCGCCCCGCTGCTTTCTTACGCGGTAGACCTGCTTGCCCTAGTGGGTCCTCAGGCACAGTTTGGGTTTACAACCAGGGTCAACGGTACAGAACGATCAGCAGACCTTTTAAGCTGGCAGCTCAGCACAACAGAGACCAGTGCGGGCACTCCGACAACGACCTTCTTCAATTTCGACCTGACCCAACGAGTCGCTGCCGCCTGGTTTGGGGTTGAGCTGCCAGCCATTCCGTCCACCGTAGGGGGGCTAGATTTCACCGCGCTGTTTGATGAGGCTTTATACCAGCGGCAAAACCCCGACGTGCTGGCAGCCCTTAACACTGGCCTCTTCTCCAGCGGCTACGACCACTTCATTCAGTTCGGCTGGCTCGAAGGCCGCAACCCCAGCAGTATTTACGACGAAACCTTCTATCTAGCAACTCAGGCCGATGTGGCCCAGGCCGTTGCCAATGGAACCTTGCGAAGTGGCTTTGAACACTTTGTTAGCCAGGGACATATCGAGGGCCGCGATCCTAGCTCGCTATTCAGCCAGAGCACTTACCTCACCCTCAATCCCGATGTGGCTGATGCTGTGACGAGTGGCGGCTATCTCAGTGCCTTTGAGCACTGGATCGAGGTAGGCGCTTCGGAAGGACGCCGCCCCGAACTTCTACTATTTCAGGAAAGCTATTACCTGGCTCAAAACCCAGACGTAGCAGTGGCTGTGGCCTCAGGATCGTTTGGAGATGGATTTGACCACTACCTGACCTTCGGCAGCATCGAGGGTCGCAACCCCAGCCCACTCTTCAACGAGGCTCAGTACCTCAATCTCAATCCCGATGTTGCGACGGCTGTGAGTGGAGGATCCTTTATTAGCGGCTTTGCTCACTACTTCGCCCAGGGTCGATTCGAAGGTCGATCTGCTTAAGCCCTGCTGATAGGGAATTTAGCCCATCTTTTTAGGAAGGCAACCCTAGCCTATAAGTTTGTAGTTTTGTAGCCCATCAAATTCCTGGATATGCACAGCACAGACAGTTTTGTAGGATGGGCAAAGCAAAGCGTGCCCATCAACTCCCTAGAATATGCATAGAACCGCAGAAGATACCCATTCAGATAGAAACCGGCCGCTACTAGCGCGGGGCATTCTCAGTCGTGGCAGTTACCGCAGCATTTTGAGCTTAGGCAGTGCGGGCAGCATTCTCAGTATTGGCAGCACCGGCAGCATTCTCAGTATCGGCAGCGCCGGTAGCCTACTCAGCATTGGTAGTGCGGGCAGCATCCTGAGTGTCTTGAGCGCAGGCAGTGTGCTCTCGGTCTTGAGTATGAACAGCATTCTCAGCGTGCTGCAGTTTTGGTCTATCCGCTAGGCCGATGCTTTACTAAAAATCGATCGAGCTGATTAGCAAAAGCCTGGCGATCGCGCTGGTTAAAGGCAGGAGGCCCGCCTGTGTCTACCCCACCGCTGCGAAGTTCGTCCATAAAATTTCGCAACGACAGCCGCTCTCGAATGTTTCCGGCGCTGTAGAACTCACCTCGTGGATTAAGGGCATAGGCTCCCTTTTCAATCGCCGCCGCCGCCAGAGGAATATCAGCTGTAATCACCAGATCTCCGGCCTGTAAGTGCTGGACGATGTAGCCATCAGCAACATCAAACCCAGATCGAACCTGTACTGCATCAATGTAGGGCGATGCCGGAATTTGAAGATCCAGGTTCGACACTAGCGTTGTCAAAATGCTGGCTCGCTTAGCAGCCCGAAACAGGATCTCCTTGATCACGTTAGGACAGGCATCAGCATCTACCCAAATCTGCATGATTTAGATTCTTCGCTCCACAAAGGGCCTGCCGGTTACAAAAACAGTATATTCTTGAGCCATCTAAAGTATAGGGAAAACCACATGGCTGCTGGCTATATTCAAGACGAAGCCGAATTTGATACGCTCCTGTCTAGCACACCGCTGCTGGTAGTAGACTGCACCGCAGCCTGGTGTGGCCCCTGTAAAGTTATCAGTCCCTTAGTCGACCAACTGGCTGAAGCTTACAGTGAGCAGGCCAAGGTCCTCAAACTAGACCTCGATACAAACCAACCCGTTGCCAAACGTTTTGGTGTTCGCAGTATTCCTGCCATTATGTTCTTTAAACAGGGCGAACTAGTAGAAACTCTGATTGGAGTCAAGCCCTATGAAGAACTTAGCCAAGCTCTGGATCGGCACCTTGAGCCTGCTTAACTTAAGTAGTCATCAGAACCTTTTTAGAACACAGAAAGTATTGCCGTTTTATTAACAGTTTTCCGTCAAAAGCCCAGCATTCGAGCTGGGCACTAATCTCTATCTAAAGAAGGTCTTGGCAAATTCTGGACCAAGATGCTAAGGTCTTATTTAACTGAATAGTCAGCCTAATTCAGGCTTTAGCAATTTCTTGTTGACAAAGCTAAAGCAGAAGCGGGGGAACCAAGTTCCTTTTGGAGCAAGGGGCGTATTTTCAAGGTCAGCCAGTCTGAAGATTGACCTTTTGAGAAGGGGTATCTCTCAACCCTAGCCCGACAGCTAACCTCGTAGGCATTGAGAGAAGACTGATAGCGTGCTGATTTACGTTACAAGCTTTTTAAGTTTGAACTGACGGTGCTCGTGCGATCAGGCTTCTTGGCTGGACTCTCAGTTGCTCCACCCCCTACCTGACACGAGGCACTGCCCATGACATTACTGCTAAACCTGGCAGTAAATGCCAGCCATTCTGCTGCGCGTAGTTTTCGCTCAACTTTTTTTCGAGATCAGGTTTTGCTGCCTCTAGCAGGCTTTGCTGGTGTGATTGCCTTATGGTGGCTGCTGGCAACTGTGCGTAGTGAAATTATGCCCACGCCTTGGCAGGCCCTGACCGCAAATCTAGACTACATTCTTCACCCCTTCTATCGACGGGGCCCTGGCAATTTGGGCATTGGCTGGCTGCTGTTGGCTAGCATTCGCCGCGTAATGATTGGGTTTGTTTTAGGGGCTTTGGTGGCTGTTCCAGCTGGGTTTCTAATTGGGCTGTATAAGCCTGCGATGCTAGCGCTAAACCCTTTAATTCAGATCTTTAAGCCGGTTTCGCCACTGGCTTGGTTGCCGATTGCGCTAGCCATCTTTAACTTGGCTAACCCGTCGGCTATCTTTGTCATCTTTATCACCTCTCTTTGGTCCACGATTATCAACACGGCGCTAGGTGTCTCTAGTGTGCCTCAGGACTATATTGACGTGTCAAAAGTTCTGGAAATGCCTCGGTGGCGGCAGTTAACTAAGGTAATTTTGCCTGCTAGCTTGCCCTATATCTTTACAGGGCTACGGATTAGCTTGGGGGTTGCTTGGCTAGTGATTGTGGCGGTAGAAATGTTGACTGGCGGCATTGGTATTGGCTTTTTTGTGTGGGATGAGTGGAGTCGCTTAAACCTCAGCTCTGTCTTTTTGGCTGTGTTTGTCATTGGCATTACTGGTCTGATTTTGGACGTAATTTTGGTCAAATTGCAGGAATTGGCGACTCGTCGGCCCTCTAATTCCTAGGTGTTTTCAAGGGGAGAGTTCAGGTTTCTGAAGACATGGTAAGTCGCATTTCTAACCCTTACCTAGCTGATTAACTCATCTCTCCTGATTGCTCCAAGATTACTAGCTGTCGGCTTTTTTTGTCCCGCTATTTAAGACGCGATCTATCGTGTCGCTACGGATACTGATCTATGAACAACCGCACTCGTTGGACGCGGCGAGGTTTCCTGGCAGCTGCTGGGGCAACTGCCGCTGGAACCGCTCTCTTTAGCCTCGATATCAATGGCGATCGCAGTCCCTCGGCGACCACGGCAGAGGCACAGGCGATGGAGTCTGTTGTCGATCCTCGCACTCTAGAGAAACCGAATCTGGCTGTGGGCTACGTGCCGGTTAATGACTGTGCGCCATTTGCGATCGCATGGAAAAAAGGCTTTTTCCGTAAATATGGTCTGAATGTGCGACTTAGCCGTGAAGCTAGCTGGGCCACCTCCCGCGACGGAGTTGTCTTTGGCCGATTAGATGCTTCTCCTGTTGTATCGGGAGCCGTGACCAATGCCCGCACTGGAGCAGAGGGAGCCAGACATGCGCCCCTGTGTGCTGCCATGACTGTTCACCGCCACGGCAATGCCATGACCATGAGCAAAGCTATGTGGGAGGCAGGAGTGCGCCCCTGGCACGAGTACAACGGCAACCTAGATGCCTTTAGCCGAGACTTTCAAGGCTACTTCAACAGTGTCCCCGACAGTCAGCGAGTGCTGGCGGTTGTGCTCAGTTCTGCCATCTATGAATACTTCTTGCGCTATCTGATTGCGGCTGCGGGCATCAATCCCTCAGAAGACTTCCGCATCATTATCGTGCCGCCGCCCCAGATGGTCGTGAATATGCGGATCGGAGCCATGCAGACTTACATGGTGGCCGAACCCTGGAACACACGTGCCATTGCTGGCAACGAGGGCATCGGCTTTACCTTTGCCCAGGGCCGGGAGATCTGGCGGGGCCACCCCGACCGAGTGCTGGCGGTGCAGGAATCGTTTATCAACGAAAACCCCAAAACCTATCGCTCGCTGGTCAAAGCCATGATCGAAGCCTGCCGCTACTGCAGCGATCCACAGAATCGCCAGGAAGTGACCGAGCTAATCTCCGAGCGATCCTTCACCGGAGCCAAGCCCAACGTTACCGGCCCAGCAATTAAAGGCAACTATAACTACGGTGGTTTTGATGACCGTCAGCGGGTAATCGACAAACCCGATGAGACAACCATTTTCTTTGATATGCCCGAGGAGCTAAAGGCTATCGGTGGAGTTGAAAATGACCACTCGCCCTTTCTCTGGCAGTCTCAAAGCCTATGGTTAATGACCCAAGCTGCTCGTTGGGGCCAGATTCCTGAATTTCCCAGGAATGCTGAAGAGATTGCCCGCCAAGCTTGGCGCACTGATCTCTATCGCGAGATTGCTACTGAGTTAGACATCCCCTGCCCTGCAGAAGACTACAAAGTGGAGCCGGGAGAGCTTTTCATTGACAACAAAACCTTTGATCCCAGTGACCCAGTGGGCTATCTCAATAGCTTTGAGATTCATGCCAACCAACCCCGCACATTCGCTATGACCTACTAGGAGGAACTCGTGTTTAACCTTGCTCCCAATACCGCAACTAACTCCCACATCCCCAACATGGGCTCCACTGCTTTTCTGGAGATTGAAAACTTGGTCAAAGCCTACCCCAAGCCTCAGGGGGGGCACACGGTAGTGCTAGACAACATAAATCTGACGATAGGACAAGACGAGTACATCTCTGTCGTAGGTCACTCTGGCTGTGGCAAATCGACGCTGTTGCGGCTGGTTGCCGGACTGGAGAAGGCCAGTGCGGGTACGATCCGCATGGAGGGCAAACCCATTCGTAAGCCCGGCTCTGATCGCATGGTGGTGTTTCAGCAATACTGCCTGCTGCCTTGGCTGACCGTGCGCCAAAACATTCGGCTAGCGGTAGACGAAGTGTTTGAAAACCTACGACCTGCTGAAAAGTCCAATCTGGTGGACGAGCACTTGACGATGGTAAACCTCATGGCCGCTGCTGAAAAATATCCTGACCAGCTCTCAGGTGGGATGAAGCAACGAGTGGGGATTGCCCGAGCTTTAGCGGTGCGGCCCAAGGTACTGCTGATGGATGAACCCTTTGGAGCCCTTGATGCGCTGACACGGGGCAAACTCCAGCAGCAGGTGCTCCACATTTGGGAAAATCACCGGCAGGCGGTAATGATGATTACCCACGACATTGACGAAGCAATTTACATGAGCGATCGCATCATCCTCATGACCAACGGCCCCGAGGCTACCATCGGTGAAATTCTCACGGTACCGTTTCCCCACCCCCGTAACCGGGAGGACATTCGCCACGATCCTCGCTATCAGGAAATTCATGCTCAGGCACTAGATTTTCTCTATCACCGCTTTGATCGAGATGACTAGCCTGATTTATCTGAGCTAGCTGATTTGGCCCAAAGGATCTGAGGTACACCCCAAGCACATAGCGTCTGCGTTCTAGGGCTGCCCTATCTAGTCCCAGTAACTCTCATCAAGAAGGCTGTCCTTCTTTAGCTGCAAAGTGATCTAGGCTGACCAGGTGATCGAAGCTCTCTGCTTTGCGGATCAGAACTTCCTGCCCAGAGGTTGTGATGGCCACAACGGCAGGCTGTGAAAAAGCAAAGGAGGTTGCATCGGCAATGAAGTAAGCGCCCGAATCCATAATGGCTAGCGCATCTTGTCGTTCCAATTGAGGCAAATAGCTGGCCATATAGAGCGTATCGCCCATATGGCAAATCGGCCCCACGAGCCGGTGACAGCGCATCGGCGCAGACTTTAACTGGAGGGGAAAAACCTCGTGATATTCAGAGGCAACACAGCTTGCTAGGTTAATTCCAGCATCCAAAACAGCAAAGTCGAAACTCGCATCGTGCTTCAAATTTTGAACCGTTGTCAGCATAAACTGGCTGTTGCCGGTCAGCGATCGTCCCGGTTCTGACACAATTCGAGGTTGTGGATAGCCCTGCTGCTGGAAGTGCGATCGCACCACTCGAACCACAGTTTCAGCATACGCTTGAGGCGTCAGTACAGACTGTGGCTCCGGTGGTGATGGTGGCACCAAAAACGTTGTCGCCAGCTTAATTTCCTTTTTGCTTAGATAGCGAACGGTGGGCGTAGCTAAGCTTCCACCTACATCTAATACAGCAGGGATCCAGTTCAGCTTTTCCTTGAGTTCGTCAACAAACTTCAGTAGAAAATGCAGATGACTTTGTAGCGTGTCTTCGTCATAGATCAAATTGCCTCTATGGCAATGAAGAGTCGTCACGCTTAACTCAGGCTGTGCCAACGCCTGCCGGAAAACTTCTAAAGCCGCGCCAGTTTCTACCGGCAGACCAAATTGACCTGTCCAACCTGCTGCCGAGGTCACCCGAATGCCAACCCGAGCCGTTTTGCCCAGTGCGGCAGCTAGTGCAGAGATTCGGTCTAGTTCCTCAGCGTTGTTGATATTGATGCTGAGGATATTTTTATCAATCGCTGCTTCTAAAGAAGCTTGAGATTTGGCAGGGCCGTTATAGATAATCTTGTCGGCTGGAACACCCAGCTTTAGGGCTAACCACAGCTCGTATTCCGAAATCACCTCTGCCCCTGCGCCCTGCTGATGCAGCACCTCAAATACCCAGGGCAAAGGGTTAGTTTTGTAGGAATAGAAGACCTCTAACCCATCCTCAAAACCATCGGCGACTTTTTGAAAGCTTTCTAGGTTAGAAATCAGCTTTGCTTCATCGACAATATGCAGCGGTGTCCCCCATTTAGACAAGAGAGATGATAGGGCTCGGCCTCGAAATGCTAGTTCATTACCAACGTATTCAAGCTGCCAGAGTTCTGGGGAAAGCCTAGGATTTTGAGCTGCTGCTGTCGATAGCCACTGCTGACCTGCGGCTTTAATGAAAGTCTTCAGCTCCGACTTTAAGCGTTTATGAGCGGTGAATTTTAGCATGGAATACTAAGAGCAGAAGTACTTATAAAACGAGGAGCGAGGATACCGAACGATATCGACTAGACGTTCCCAAACATGAGATCGAGCAGGCTTCGGATCATCTGCAGCATAAATAGGGTCGTAGCAGTTTCCAGTACGAGCCCAGCGGATCCAGAAGTCTCTCCGGCTTCGGGTCATATTTCCCCCTAGCCATTTTGTCGTTACAAAGAAAATCAGCATCCATAAAATACGGTGCTTCCAAAGGATGGTGTGATTCCAGTTAGATGCCGCTTTACAAATTTGATCAACCTGCTGCTGCTCTCCAGTTGCTGCAAAGTAGCAGAGCCTTGCTAAGGGCAAGCCGCGGGCAGTTTCAAAGCCCATTTGCCCATAAAAGCGAGGATTGAAGTCAATTAGCAGGAAACGGTCTTCATCCTCAAGGTGAATAAACTCCACCTCAAAAGCCCCCTTGTAGCCAACCTCCTCTAGCAGAGTACGAAGTTGCCTAGCAGGCTTTTCATAAACTTCTCGGCTTTCAAAGCACAGTCCTAACCCAATCTTTACGGGCTGCTGGAGTACTTTTTCGGATGCTCTGAGGATGTAAGTATCGCTGGCGGAATCAAAGAAGCCCGCTAAAGAATAGATGTGCTCTGATGCTTCGGGATAGAAGCTCTGAACCATGACGTTAGTCAATGCGGAGTCGTAGCTCAACATCTCTGGCTTATAGAAGAAGCGCCTTTTAAACATGGCAAAAGCTTCTAAAAGTTCTCCCGGAGAGCGACAGAGCACTCCCTTCACGCTCAGAACCATGCCAGCTTGGGTTTTAGGCTTAACTAAAACTGGATAGCTAACAGTGCGAGCTAATTCTCGCTGCATCTCGGGATTGATCGGAACCCATGTTTCAGGACAGTCGATACCCAGCGATTGGCAACGATAAAATAGCTTTTCTTTATTTAAGAGCTCGTAGGTGCTTTCTTCTGAAGGTTGAAAGAGGTAAAAGAATTTTCTTAACTCGCTCTGTCTGCTAGCTATGAGCCAGCATATATCGTCTGATGTGGGATAAAGAACATATCCTGAATTTTCTTGGCCAAAATTCATTAGCCATTGAAAAAATGCTTCAAAATTTTCGAGACTGGGCGCTTTTTCAAATCGAGAAATGTAGCGAGACGTAGAAGTCAAAGAGTACCTCTGACTATCTGCTAATACAACAGGGATACCGTGACTTCCTAAGTCACGGGCAGCGGCTAGAGTGCCTATGTAGTTCCCCATTGTAAGCAGAAAACCTTTTGGTGGCGGTAGATGCCTGAAGCCCGACTTGCTCTCTACCAGTGCTTCGTTAAAACTACGCACGCGAAGCACTCCCTTCACTGTTAAGGAAGGACAGGAACCTCATATTATTTTTCCCCTGAATGTTAGAAAAGACGCAGACAGTACCCTAAACCTATTGATGCGAGAGCAGACTACTCATTCAGTAGATGTGCCTAACATGCCCAGCATTGTCTGTTCGTTAACGATAGGCCGTAAGCCGCTTGACTGTAAGCCTGTCAATGATGTTATGGCTTGCTACTGAAGTCCCCCTAGAGTCTGATTGTTACAAAATTAACAGAATTCAAAGTCAGCTGTTCCGTACCCAGTATTCCTTACAAAAAGATTTTTTAATTAGGGGCCCTAGTATGAACTCCCCTTAAACTACAAGTTGCTGCAAGATTAAGTTGAAAAACTTAGGTGTATAATGCGCCCTTCGTATTCCTAGCTGAATTTAGCTAAGTTATCTCTATGGCAATCGAGGCAACTGCTCAGCCAAAAAGCGTTGGCATTCTGCAAAACCATTCTTTGACGCCTAGAGCTCTCGGCAGTAATTTCAAAGATTGGGGTAATCTACCAGCCGCTTGATGATTGCACCTAGACAGGTTGTAGCAGGCCAGATCAAATAGAAAAAGCGTTGTGAACAGGCACCAATCGGCTAGAGTAAGCTGCTCATCACAGAGATAAATAGGGGTACTGCTTGAGAACGACCTCCCAGTGATCGAGCGCCTAAAAAGCTCTGCTACGGCCCCTTCATAAGCTGCCTGAGAGGCGGCAAAGCCACAGTGGTAAACACCGTTTTTGATGGGTTGGTAGATAGCATCGAGGGTTTGGTCGATCCATCTGCTGTTGCCCGCTGATGAAACTAGGTTGGGATCCGCTGAAACTGTCCCTGTTTATTGCGTTCCGTCCAGTCAGCTGTCTATTTGCTGTCGACCAATTGACCGAGTGCCATTGCTGCCTCCTTTTAGTCAAACTATTAAATCAAGCTAATCAAATGCGTAGGCCGCCATGCTAAAAACTCCGTAGGTGTAGCTGCTGTGAATCTGGCGTCCTTGGCCCTGTTCGCCTGCGGCTCCCAAAGCAACAAACAGCGGCAGCAAGTGTTCTTCTGTGGGGTGGTTGTCTACAGCGTGGGGGGCAAACTGGCGGTAGTTGAATAGGGCGGGGAGGTCATGGTTTGCGATGGCTCCTTGAGGCGAATCTTCGACTATCGCATCTCTCAGCCATTGGTCAAACGATGTCACCCACTCCGGCGGTGGCGCGTCGTAAGCCGCTCGAAGGGCGCGCAGATTGTGGGTTGCCGCACCACTGGCCAAAATCAGCACACCCTCATGCCGCAGCGGCTCTAGGGCTCGCCCTACTTTCCAGTGATGCTCTGGCCCTGAGCGGTATTGAATGGAGAGCTGAGTCACCGGAATTTCAGCTTTAGGATAGGCTAGCATCAGCGGTGTCCAGGCTCCGTGATCGAGTCCCCGGCTGGGATCGGCCTCGGCTTGTAGCCCTGCGGCTGTTAGCAGCTCAATCACCCGCTCGGCTAGGTCAGGGGCACCAAGAGCCGGATAGGTGATTTGGTGAAGCGACTCAGGAAAGCCAGAGAAATCATAAATCGTCGCTGGATTAGCCGCCGTACTTACTAGCGGGTGGGGGCTGTTCCAGTGGGCTGATACGACTAGGATGGCTTGAGGCCGAGGTGTCTCCTGCGGCAATTGCTGCAGGAACGCCTGCACCGCTCCTGTTCGAATCGGCAAGTCTGGCGCACCGTGAGAAATAAACAAAGCCGGTAAACGGCTCATAATAGCTCCTTTCTAGTACTTGATTTGAAGCTGCCGCCATTGTGGGAAGGGGTGCAATTGTTTCTAGGTAGAACAATTAGTTGCGCTAAAGATAGAGCTACTCTCTTAAAAAGCGAGTTGCAGCATTTCTTTTTTCTCCCTTTTCAGGGCAGCTTTCGGTTACTTCTGAACTTGGTCCTACTTTAACAAATTTTGTTCTAATTAGAACTATATAAGATGCTGCTGCCTCACTGGCCAACTAACTCTGCGCCGACTTGGATCCAAAAGCTGAATGCAGGCAGATATAACAAAAGTCAGCTCAGCTCAAGCTTCCAGCTTGCCTGGCCGCTGATCAAGACGAAGGGCCTGCTCTAGCGCAGTTTTTTCTCTTGCTCGTCGTAGATAAGGCTGCAGGCGCTCGGAGCTGCATCCACTTAAGATGCTCAGATCTTCTAAAGCCAAACCCCGCATCAACATTTCCACACGCCAGGTCTGCTGAGCCTGCTCAATCGTAGGGGGATGACCTGCAGGGGTCACTACCTCAGCGGTAATCTCTTGCCAGAGCTGGCGAATTTCGGCTACCGACAATGGATTGCCGGCTCCATCAACAAACAGGGCTGTCTGGCTGTCTTTACGTGTTCTCAACCATTGGGTCAGCGGATTCTTGTTATGTGATCCATAGCGATGCCCCATGATCCATTGATTTAAGGGCACCTGCCGACTAGCGGAACCACTGACCTGCAAAATGTGCTGCTGCTCATCGGCAATGGAGTGGGCGCGTCGTAGACTTGCGATTTCCGTGGCGCTAATGCCTGCGCCAAACAAGATGTAGGCCAATGCATAGACCTGAGGGCCTCGGCTGCGGGCCTTTTGCAAAATCGCTCGCACCAAAGAGGCGGGTAAATCCTGGATTTCTTTCTGCCCAGCTGTTTCAAAATTCGGAATTGAGACATTAGAAGCAAGATCTTCAGGTTCTGCTACTGCCTCGGTGAGGCGAAACAGCGCCATCATGTCGGCGATAAAAGCTTCTTGGCTGGGCCAGAGCCGATGGAATTCGGTGGTAAATTCCAGCACGGCATATCCCAAGAGCAGAACGTTGATCAGGCTGGCTAGTTGAGCGGGTGAGAGCCGCGCCCGAATTTGCTCTCGGTCAATAATGCAGGTTAGATAGTCCTCTGTGTACTGCTGAATTTGAGCCAACCCGCGACCAATCGCCTCTCGATTTTCGGCTGGGTAATGGCCTGCTTCGCCAATGAGCGATCGCACAAACCCCGGCAGTTGCTCTAAGGCTCCTAGATGGCCCTCAGCATAAGCTTGCAGGGCTGGGATAAACCCTCGGGTTTGGCTGGACTGCTCTCGTAAGTCATCGCCCATCTCAACAAAAACTTCAGCTTCTTCGAGCACAGCTAAAAGCAAGCCGTGCTTGCTTCCAAAATGCCGAAACAGCGTAACCTCATTGACCCCGGCAACATCTGCAATTTGGCGCGTGGTGGTGGTAGTCACACCCTGCTGAGCAAAGAGCTGAAGCGCGGTTTGAACTAGGCGTTGACGGGCAGTTTTTCGTTTGTTGGACATTTTTAGTGCAAGTTCTACTTGCAGCTTAACAGGACCAGTGTTACTGTTGTAGTGTAAGTGTCACTTGCATCTCTCTGTGGCTACGCTCAAGACCAATATTAGGCAGCAACTCTGGATGTGAGGCTGAACAAAAAGGACATTCTATGACTTCTACATTAACGAACCGGACTCAGGCACCGCCTGAGGAGAAATTGACTCTTAACTGGGTAAACGTTGCCTTTTTCACGGCTTTCCACGGGATTGCTCTGTTGGCTCCGTGGTTCTTTTCTTGGAAAGCCCTGGGGGTAACAATTGTTCTCCACTGGCTGTTTGGCAGCATTGGCATTTGCTTGGGCTACCATCGCTTGCTTACCCACCGCAGCCTGCAAGTGCCCAAGTGGTTGGAATATGTGCTAGCTACCCTAGGCGCACTGGCTATCCAAGGCGGACCTATCTTCTGGGTGAGCGGCCACCGGCAGCACCACCTCTACACAGAAGACCCAGACAAAGACCCCTATGCTGCCAGCCGAGGCTTTTGGTGGAGCCACATGCTGTGGATTATGTATCCTCGCAGGAAGTTCTATATTCCCGAAAACTACCGTAAACATGCTCCTGATCTGGCCAAAGATGCCTACTATACCTGGCTAGATAAGCATTTTTTGAAGCTGCAAATTCCCCTAGCGCTGGTGCTATATGCGATGGGCGGCTGGTCTTTTGTAATCTACGGTCTGTTTTTGCGGGCAGTTTTGCTGTGGCACTCCACTTGGCTGATCAACTCTGCTACTCATATGGTTGGCGCACGCCCCTTTGATAATAAAGACGGTTCACGCAATCTATTTTGGACTGCCCTGGTAACCTATGGCGAAGGTTGGCATAACCATCACCACGCCTACCCCAATGTGGCTCCTGCTGGTTGGAAGTGGTGGCAGATTGACGTTACTTGGTGGGCTATTCGGGTGCTGGAAGTTCTAGGTCTGGCTAGACGGGTTAACCGGCCTCCTGCGGAGGCGTTGGCTAGGCTTTAGGGGTTGAAAGTTAAAGGTTAAGGCAGAGGGCAGAAGGGGCCTCTGCCTTTTGCTGCTAGCTATTCACCAAAATCGGTTTCGTTCAGCAGTGCGATCGCAGTTCGCCATACCATATAGCCTTGCCAATTGAGGTGCAGCCCATCGGTGGTGAAATCGGGGCGGAGTTCGCCTTCCCCGTTGGCAAATAGGGGATACAGATCAAGGTAATAGGCCCCGTTTTCGTCGGCTATTTGCCTGAGTTCGCTATTTACGGCGCGAACGCGCTCGTTGGGCAGGGCTAGCAGCCGATCCCGTCCCTCCCAAGTGGCACTTTCATTTCCGTGGGGTAGGATCGACTGCACGACAATTTGGGTGTCGGGATGGGTGTCACGCAGGTGGCGGACAATGGCGCGGGCGTTGTCAATCAGCTGTTCCTCTGGTTTACCCCAGATCAGGTCGTTAATGCCGATCATGACAAAGACTGTCTCAGGGTCGGTCTGGTCCAGAATATAGAGGCGCTGCCGCAGACCGTCTGAGTTTTCTCCTGAAATTGCCTGATTAATCCAGGTTCTACGGCCTGGCAGCAGCTCCTGAGGAAACCAGAGGGTAAGCGAGTCCCCTAGCAAAATGGTCTGTCGAGGGTCGTTACGAGCTGCGATCGCAGCCGCCTCCTGCTCTAGCAGCGCCACCCACTGCTGGTAATCCAGGTAGTGTCGGTCCCCCAGGGTAGTCGCAGGCGATGCAGCCATTTCATCAGCCGCAAACGCATTGGCCTGAGGAATCATGGGCGTGCGTGGGTTTGTCAGCAAGGCCATCTGACGCAGCACCACCAGCACTGTAATAAACAGCAGGCCATTCATGACCAAAGAGAGTAAAGCCCACGGCGGCACTTGCTGCAGGCTCTGAATCAGCGAAGGAAGCTGGAGCTTTTCTCGAAAGGGCACTGCCACGGTCCTAGCAGAAAGGATTACAGGACTTTCCCCGAGATTATTGCCCACCGGCAAACTGACGTTTGTCTACTGGGCCACTGCATCAACAGGGATGGCTCAAATTCTAGATAGATTCTCAGCGACAGACCAGTCCTTTAACAAAAAACTTGTGAGCCTAAACATTAAACCGAAAGAGCAAAACATCCCCTTCCTGCACCACGTATTCTTTACCCTCACTACGAACTAGACCCTTCTCCTTAGCTGCCCCCATCGACCCCGACGACACTAAGTCGCCATAGGCCACTGTTTCTGCCCGAATAAAGCCCCGCTCAAAATCAGTGTGAATCACGCCTGCCGCCTGAGGAGCCAGCATCCCCGCCTGAATCGTCCAGGCACGGGTTTCCTTAGGCCCAGTAGTAAAGTAAGTCCGTAGCCCTAGCAGCTCATAGGTCGCCTGGATCAGCGACTGCAGGCCGCCTTCCTCAACCCCTAGCGCCGCCAAAAAGTCTGTCCGTTCCTCCTCAGACAGATCCACTAACTCAGACTCAACCTGAGCCGAAACGACAACGACCTCAGCCTCTTCCTGAGACGCCACGCCCCTCACCTGCTCTACCCAGTCATTGCCGTTAGCCAAGTCGTCTTCCGAGACGTTGGCTGCATAGATGATGGGTTTGCGCGTCAGCAGCCCCAGGGGCTTGATGATGAGCTCCTCTTCTTCGCTCAGCACCACTTGGCGGGCCGTCTTGCCTTCATTCAAAGCAGGCAGCAGCTTTTCTAGAACAACCAGTTCAGCCTGAGCCTCTTTGCTGGTACGGGCCTGTTTTTTCACTCGGTCAGCCCGCCGCTCTAGCTGTTCTAGGTCCGACAGCGTCAGCTCTAGGTTGATCACCTCGATGTCTCTGACCGGATCAACCGAGCCCGAAACGTGAATGATGTCGTCATCGTCAAAGCAACGAACGACATGCACGATGGCATCGACCTCGCGGATATTGGCCAGGAACTTGTTGCCCAGGCCCTCGCCCTGGCTGGCTCCCTTCACGAGTCCAGCAATATCAACAAATTCCACTCGGGCCGGAATGATCTCGGCAGAGCTAGAGATACCAGCCAATACGCCCAGCCGGGTGTCAGGAACGGCGACTATACCGACGTTGGGTTCAATCGTGCAAAAGGGAAAGTTGGCGGCTTGGGCCTTGGCATTGGCCACAACCGCATTAAACAGCGTAGATTTTCCGACGTTGGGGAGGCCAACAATTCCAGCTCTCAGCATAGGCGTTGCCCGATACAGGCAGAAGATGGACCAATAGACACTTTTACCAGGATAGGAGAGGAGCGCCGCAATTTGTACCTCAGGCGCAGAGTCAAAACGAATTTTCCATTCTCGTTTTCCGTTCTCCAACAGCAGTGCTAGGCTTTCACCATAGATTCTGTATGAATTGGGTGCGATGGTGACCCGTAACCTGCTGCAAAAATTTGCCCTGCCCGCGCTGTTGCTGCTGTCGTTGACTGGCTGCTTCAACCTGGCTGGTGACATTGACCAGCCTGCCTCTGAAAACTCTGAAAACAACGATGCCCAGCCTCGGGTGAGAAATACCCTGCGAGGCCGCTCTCTGGAAAATTCCCAGGAGCAGATCCGGGTGCGTCTGCCGAGGGGGTGGGAGATCGCCCCGGCCAATGCTCTGCACGACAATGCTGACCTGTATGCCTACAACGAGGATCAGGAAATGTATTTTCTGGTCATTGGAGAAGAGGTTAATGCCGTAAGCTACAACAGCCTGCAGGACAACTCCCAGGAATACCGCCGTCTGCTGGCTAGCCAGTTTGACGATACGGCTCAGGAAGAAGTCACCCAACTCAATTCCGTTGCGGGTAACCCGGCTAGTCAGTATTTGGTGCGAGGGCGGGTTCAGGGCACTCCCGTTGCCTACCTTCACACCACGGTTCAGGCCGACAACCGCTACTACCAGGTCGTTGCCTGGACCTCAGAAGAGCGCTACAACGAGAACCGCGACGAACTCCAGTCGATTATTTCCAGCTTTGAGCAGATCTGATCCCTCCAGAAGGGGGCGGTTCTGTGGCCTAATAGAACAGGTACAAAACCTGTTGAAAAACAGGATTTTCAGAGAACAGGCTGTTTGTCATGATGCTGCAACGCGACGCCCTCCGGCGGATTTCTGCCAAAGACCTCCTGCGGCAAATTGGGCTGCTGCTGGGCCTAATGCTTTTTCTAGTCACCGCTTGGCTGGGCTGGGGTGGTCAACCCGCTGCCTTTGCTGGACTCACTGACGATCGCTACGATGGCAACATTTTTGCCCTATATGCCGGGAATGGGTCACTGGTTCCACCTCGCACTACTCTAGAGCAATCGCTCAAGCAGGGCAGACCGGCACTGCTGGTCATTTACGTAGACGACAGCAGCGAGTGCAAGCAATACGCCTCGGTGATCTCCCAGCTCCAAGGCCCCTATAGTTGGGCGACCAGCATCATCCCAATCATGGCCGATTCGATTTCGGTTAAGGACCGCTACGAGCCGACTGAGCCGGGCTATTACTTTGATAACGCAGTGCCCAAAACGGTCATTTTTGATGCTGAGGGGAAGGTGGTGCTGAACGAAGCCGGCGTTCTGTCCTACGAGCGCCTAGATGATGCGCTGCGGGAAGTCTTTGATCTGCTGCCGCGCACAGAGTCGGAAGAACTGCGCCGCCGCTCTTTCAATGAAGTGAACACCGAGCTAGTGCCCGACTAATTTGACTAATCTTAGTTTTGGCTGTTAAAACCCGCCGTTGCGGATGACCTCAATGCCGGTTTTGACGGCCTCGTAGCCAAACATCAAAATTAAGCTGGAGAGGATGCCGCCCATAACGCAAACCACCAGCCCAATCAGGCTGATAAAGCCATCGTCATCGAGTAGCCCAAAGCCCGTAATGAAAATGCCGATCGCTGGCAGGGTGTTGGTACCGGGCACTGGAATCATCATGGAGATCGACATCAGTGCGATCGCAACTCCAATCACCACTCGCCCTGGCAGGCTAGTGCAGATGTAGCTCAACCGGGGCCGAGAGAGGGCTTCTAGCCGCTTGAGCCAGGGCAAGCCAGCTTTCATCACGCCCTGCACCTGAGCCAGCTCGAAGGCGCGTCCCTGCCACTTCTCAGGCAGCCAGAGGCGCTGACGACCGACAATTAGCTGCACAGCCAACACGAACATGACGATGCCAAAGGGTACCGAATACCCCGGAGCGGGGATGGGCAAGGCCGATGGTAACGATAGCAGCACAAACAAAAAGCCAAAGGTGCGCTCACCGGCCAGGCTGAGGATGTCTTGCAGAGTGACCTTAGGGCCAGGGCTGTCTTCGAAAAAGTAGCGCTGCAGTTCTAGCGAGAGGCGAGCCATAAATGCCCTAGGGAAAAAAGGAATGGGCTCAATTTAACAAATCTCAATTGCCAGCGGCAGGGCTACCGATCAAGATTTCACAAGCACTTTGCATTCCTCAGCTAGGACGCCCAATCAGCGCCAAATCTGCTAGAAACTGACGAATGCGGCGGTCATACTCAAGACCAGCAACCTCAAAAACATTGTTGTGATCGGCTCCGGGAATGCTCCACAGCCATTTGGGAGAGGGTGTTGCTTCATAGAGCTGCTGGCTCATTTCCGGCGGCACCGTCAGATCAGCGAGCCCATGAATAAATAGAACCGGCAGCCGCAGCCGGGAAACCTTTTGGAGGGAGTCAAAGCGCTGGTTGAGCAGCGCTTTGACCGGTGCCCAAGCCCCATACCCCTGATGTAGGGCCATCGCCTCCATTGAGGTAAACGTATTTTCTACAATCAGCCCGGCAGCCTGGGGGGTATTCACAGCTAGGTCGATGGCCACGGCTCCGCCAATGGAATGGCCAAAAATTAGGATCTGTTCGGGGGCAATGCCCCGGTCCTTGATCAGGTAGTGCCAGCCTGTCAAAGCATCTTCATAGATCCGGGTCTCGCTGGGGAAAGGGCCAGTGCTGAGGCCGTAGCCCCGGTAATCTACCAGCAGCACTGACAACCCCAGCGCCTGAAAGCGGCTAGCCAAACTCAAGTGATCCCCGATGTTGCCAGCATTGCCATGCAGGTAAAGCAGGGTGAGGCTATTGGCAGGGGCGGTGGCGGGCAGCCACCAGCTATGCAGCTGATCGGGGCCGCTGCCCACCGGAATCCAGACTTCCTGATAATCCAGCCCTAGGGCTGCCGGGGTGACGGTTAGCAGGCGATTGGGCACAAAGATCAGCTTGCGCTGGCCCAGCCACAGCAAGCTGCAGAATAGGAGGTATGCGATCGCACCCGCCCCCACTATCCACAGCCCGCCCTTTACCAGCCCCGACACAACGTTCAAAGCGCTCTACTCCAAATCGGGAGTCCGCTTGTGCCATCCGGTCGCCTGTTCGTAGGCATAGCCCACTTCAAACAGCAGATCCTCTCGCAGCACATTGGCAATCAGCTGCAGACCAATCGGCATTCCCTGCTCGTCAAACCCACAGGGTAGGCTCATTCCCGGCAGACCAGCCAGGTTGACCGGAATGGTCATCAGGTCAGACAGATACATACTGATGGGATCGTCTACCTTATCGCCAGCCTTGAATGCAGTTGTGGGCGAGGTGGGGCACACCAGCACATCAACCTGGTTAAAGGCTCGCTCAAAGTCCTGCTTGATCAGCGTTCGCACTTTTTGTGCCTTGAGGTAGTAGGCATCGTAGTAGCCAGCCGAGAGGGCGTAGGTGCCAATCATAATCCGGCGCTTGACTTCTTCTCCAAAGCCTTCGGCTCGCGTCTTGGTATACATCGACATCAGGCTGCTGTCGTCTTTGCGAATGCCGTATTTAACCCCATCGTAGCGAGCCAGGTTAGAAGACGCCTCAGAGGGCGCAATGATGTAGTAGGTGGGCAGCCCGTAGCGAAACTGAGGACAGGAGATTACCTGAATTTCGGCCCCCAAATCTTGCAGCTGCTGAATCGCTTTTTCGACCGCTGCTTCTACCACCGGGTCGAGGCCGTCGCCAAAGGTTTCTTTGATCACGCCGATGCGCCGCTTGTTGCGCCGATCTAGGCTGGGCAACAGCACCTTGGAGTAGTCAGGGATCTCGACATTGAGACTGGTAGAGTCGCGGGGGTCATAGCCTGCGATCGCCTGTAGCAAGATCGCCGCATCTTCCACCGTTGGGGCCAGTGGGCCAACCTGATCGAGGGAAGAAGCGTAGGCTACCAGACCATAGCGAGACACTAAGCCGTAAGTCGGCTTTAACCCGACCACGCCACAAAAAGAAGCGGGCTGGCGAATTGAACCGCCCGTATCAGACCCCAATGCCACCACGCACTCTCGGGCCGCCACTGCTGCCGCTGAGCCGCCTGAAGACCCCCCTGGTACGCGCTCCAGGTCCCAGGGATTGGCCGTGACCTGATAGGCCGAGTTTTCGGTAGAGCTGCCCATGGCAAACTCATCTAAATTAGTTTTGCCTAGGGGAATAGCCCCAGCTGCGGCCAACCGCTCGGTCACAGTGGACTCGTAGGGAGGCACAAAGTTTTCTAGCACTTTAGACCCACAGGTAGTCCGAATTCCCTGGGTGCACATATTATCTTTAATGGCAATGGGAATTCCGGTTAGCAGGCCAATGCTCTCTCCTGCAGCAATGCGCTGGTCAACCGCCCCTGCCTGCTCCAGGGCCTGGTCTGCGGTCACCGTTAGATAGCTCTTGAGCCTTGGCTCTAAGGCTGCAATACGGTCTAAGTAGGATTGGGTAATTTCAACAGCCGTCCGCTCTTTGCTGACGAGCTGTTGATGCAGTTCGCGGATCGATGACATGGAATTCCTCGACGACTGTTCGGCAGTTCAGCACCAGCCTACCAGTATAGAAAGGATGGGTACCGAAATGAGGAGACGCTTCGTATTCAACCCGACACTCTTGCGCAGGGCGGTAGTATTAGTGTTTAACTTTGGTTAACGAACTCGATTTCTTTGGTGTTTGTGTGGTGGGGCGAAAGAGATGCGCTGGATAAAATATCCTTTAGCAGTTGCGGGAGCGACCCTTGGGATGACCCTAGGCCTGACGGCCATTCATCCCATGCTGGCAATGGCTCCCAAGCTAACAGACTCTCATCCGCTGCTGCAAGAGCTAAACGAGGCCGCTTCCCTCGACAGCCTCTACCAGCTGCGAGATCGCATTCAAACCGACCTCAGCTCGCTACCCAAAACCACTAGCCAAGACACCAAACGCCTCGACCCGTATTACACCCTGGCCCAGCTAACCCAGCGTGTCACCCAGCGCATCCAGGGTGAAAAGCAAGCAGAAACAGTCTATCGCCGTGCCCTAGAACTGGCTAATCAAGCCATGACCACTCGCCAGAGTGGTGATGATTCCCTACAGGCGCTGCAGCAAGAAGAGTTTCTTTGGCAGGCCGCCATCGATCAGCTAGCAACCATTCCCGAGGACTCAATCCAGGCTGAGCAAGCCGAAGAAAAAATCGCCCAATACCGCCGCATTGTCGAACCCGTTGCCAAAAAGGTTGATAGAGCCCTCTCTGAATTTTTAGAGGAGATTGCCGAAGACACCGGGCAGTCATCCGCTATTCGCATCTCTCTTTGCCATGAGTTGGGCGAGTGTCGTGACTACCAGGGCGACGTTCCCCCAGAAAGTCCAGCTAGCCTGATCAAGCTGCCCGTGGCGGTAGCGCTGATGCAGATGGTGGCTGATGAGGGCATCGATTTGGATGAGGAAGTCTATATCGATCCCCACAACTTTACTGAGAATGCAGACGGAGCCAAGATCTTCATCGATCATGAATACCCGCTCAGAGAAGTCATGGCCCGGATGATCAATGAAAGTAACAACATCGCTACCAACCAGCTGGTGGACTACATCGGCTGGGACGCCCTCAACACCATCCTGACAGAACGCGGATTCCCCAACACCACCGTCAGCACCAAGCTCGTGGGTGAAAGCATCTATCCCACTGAAAACATGGGGTCTGCTCCCAACACCACGACCACTAATGAGCTGACCGAGATGATGCGCCAGATCTACACCTTCCAGCACCCCGGCGATGAGGAGATCCTCGATGCCTTGGTCGGTCAGTCCGACTGGGACTTTGGCTACACCGCACTGAAGCGCCTAGACCGCAAACGAGTTACCTGGATTGGCGAGAAAACCGGCCAGAACTCCAAAGTCATTGGCAGTACCCTCGGTGTAAAAGTAGACGACGAGCGCTACCTGCTAACGGTCACCATCGACAACAGCGCCAACCAGATCCTGCTGCGAGAGGTGATTCAAGAGGTGGTGCAGCATATTTTGGATAACGGGCATTTGGTGACGTCGGGGCGGTAGGGAGTCGGTGGATGAGTGGGTGGGTGGATGAGTAGATGAGTGGACGGGTGGACGAGTAACACTTATCTTCAATCAAGCCTCTACCCTCCCTATCCCTTTACCCATCCACTCCCTACTCCTCCCCCCCTTTCGTCTCTCCTGCTAAAGCGAATGCGATCGCATCGACCACCCGCGCCACAGGAATAATTTCCATGCCTGGGAAATTAGCGATCTGGCCTTTGGGTACGATGGCTCGCTTAAAGCCGAGCTTGGCTGCTTCTTTGAGCCGCAGTTCTAGCTGAGAAATGGGGCGCACCTGGCCGCCTAAACCGACTTCACCAATCAGCACCATTTCGGGATCGACAATGCGATCGCGAAAGCTGGCTGCTACTGCGATCGCCATACCCAAATCGGCGGCGGGTTCTGCCACGTTCAGCCCGCCTGAGGAAGCCACGTAGGCATCGAGCTTTGACAGGGGAATGCCGACTCGCTTTTCCAGCACTGCCAGAATTTGCAGCAGCCGATTAAACTCAATGCCGGTGGCTGAGCGGCGGGGTGAGCTGTAGCTGGTGGGACTGACTAGAGACTGCAGTTCTACGACCAGGGGCCGGGTGCCTTCGCAGGCAACGATAGTAGCGATCCCCGGTACGCGCTCATCGCGGTTTCCCAAAAACAGCTCCGAGGGGTTGCGGATTTCCTCTAGCCCTCGATCGACCATTTCAAACACGCCCAGTTCGTGGGTCGCGCCAAAGCGATTTTTCACCGAGCGCAGCAGCCGGTGACTGGCAAATCGGTCGCCCTCGAAATACAGCACCGTATCTACTAGGTGCTCGAGTACTTTGGGGCCTGCGATCGCACCTTCTTTAGTAACGTGCCCCACGATAAACATCGCGATATTGGAGCGCTTGGCCAGCTGCATTAGCCCCGACGTGCACTCGCGTACCTGAGCCACCGAGCCAGGAGCCGAGGTCAAAGCTCCGTAGTAGAGAGCCTGAATGCTGTCGATAACTGCAATCGTAGGCTGCAGCGCCTCTAGCTCCATCAAAATAGTTTCGAGATCGATTTCTGGCAGCAGGTAGAGCTGAGCCGCTAGAGCCGAGGGCTTTGCGCCTGAGTCTGCTTCTAGCAAGTCTTCTAGCGAGGCCAGGTCGGCCCCACTGCCCTCTGCTTCGGCCACCAGGGTTGCCGTTGCTGGGGCTTCAGCCTTGGTAGATTTAGTACTTCGTGCGGGGCGCGATGGCTGCTCAGATAGCCGCTGCCAGCGCAGCTTCACCTGCTGGCCCGACTCTTCAGCACAGACATAGAGCACTCGGGTCTTACGACCCATCTGGCTGGCTACCTGAAGCAGCAGCGTCGATTTGCCAATACCCGGATCGCCTCCCACCAACACCAGTGATCCAGGCACAATGCCGCCGCCCAGTACCCGATCTAGTTCTTGATACCCTGAGGGCAGCCGGGCCTGGGGATGATCCTCAATCTGGTTCAGGGTCATCGCCAGCCGGGGCTTGCCGCCAGTTGCTCCAGCCGGAGCTGACTTTTTACCTGAGGTGCGGCCGGGCAGCCGAGCAGAACTGGCTGGTGGTGCGGCGACTGCCTGCTCTACCAGCGAGTTCCAGCTGCCACAAACCGCGCATTTACCAAAGTACTGGGGCGATTCAGCGCCACATTCATTACAGACATAAATAGAGCGTGTCTTGGGCATAGGGCCAAACGAGCAGAAGCTTAGAAAAGGTGAGCCAAACGTTAAATCAGTAATCTCAGGGTAGCCATTTCTTAACCTTGTTGATATGGCCGCTACAGTGGGGAAAACTGTCTTTAACGATGAAGATCGGATCAAACAGGCAGCAGGAATCTCAATTTGTTGCTTTAGATTAAGAAAGCAGAGGTTTCATAAATTCAGATGCAATTCTTAAAAAACCCTGAAAAGGACGTCTGTTCGAGATCCCCGCTGGTTCAATCGGAGATGCAATGACGTACCATTTAATATCTAGCTCTCAAAAGTTAATCATTTAAGGCTGAGTTTATTGATTAAGTATGGCGTTGATAGGGAGCTTTGCGGCACTTGGAAAGTAACAAAGAAAAGATCCTGGTCGTTGATGATGAAGCCAGTATCCGCAGGATTTTAGAGACCCGTCTCTCCATGATTGGATACGACGTGGTTACTGCTGCAGATGGTGAAGAGGCGATTGAAACCTTTCGGACGACCCATCCGGATCTGGTGGTTCTAGATGTCATGATGCCTAAGCTCGATGGCTATGGCGTCTGCCAAGAGCTGCGCAAAGAGTCAGACATCCCCATCATCATGCTGACGGCCTTGGGTGACGTGGCCGATCGGATCACAGGACTAGAGCTAGGGGCCGACGACTATGTCGTCAAGCCATTCTCGCCTAAAGAGCTAGAGGCGCGCATTCGCTCCGTCTTGCGGCGGGTTGAAAAGACTGGTACTTCGGGCATTCCGAGTTCCGGCGTGATCACCGTCAACACAATTCGGATCGATACCAACAAGCGACAGGTCTACAAGGGAGACGAGCGTATTCGACTGACCGGCATGGAGTTTAGCCTACTGGAGTTACTGGTAAGCCGCTCTGGTGAACCGTTCTCCCGCTCCGAAATTTTGCAGGAAGTTTGGGGTTATACACCTGAGCGCCATGTCGATACGCGAGTGGTGGATGTCCATATTTCTCGGCTGCGAGCCAAGCTAGAGGATGATCCCAGCAATCCTGAGCTAATTTTGACGGCTCGGGGCACCGGATACCTGTTCCAGCGAATCGTGGAACCGGGTGAAGAGTAGTCTGCTAGAATTTTTTAAGGTTTTTACAGATTTTGTCGATGGGATCAACTCGGGCGCGAATCGCGGTTGATGCGATGGGTGGGGATTTTGCACCCGCTGAAATCGTCGCAGGTGCCATCAGGGCAAGGGCGGAATTAGGGGTCGACATTCTCTTGGTTGGCGATCCAGAGCAGATCAGAGCGTCTACTCCGCAGCTAGGGAATCTAGACGGCATCGAAATCGTGCCTTCGGAAGGCACGGTGGAAATGCACGAAGAACCGCTAGGTGCCCTTCGCCGCAAGCCTCAGGCATCGATCAATGTATCTATGGATCTGGTTAAGCAGAAGCGGGCTGATGCCGTTGTCTCTGCGGGGCATTCGGGGGCAGCGATGGCAGCGGCCTTGCTGCGGCTGGGCCGCCTCAAAGGAATTGACCGTCCGGCTATTGGGGCTGTGTTTCCCACGGTCATAGCGGGCAAATCGGTGCTAATTCTAGATGTTGGGGCTAACGTAGACTGCCGGCCCAAGTTTCTAGAACAGTTTGCCGTGATGGGGACAATCTACTCCCGCTACGTTTTGGGGGTCGAAAGCCCCCAGGTAGGGCTGCTCAATATTGGTGAAGAACCCAGCAAAGGCAACGACCTGGCAGTTCGAGCACATCAGCTGCTGGCAGACAATCCCTTTGTGCCCTTTCGGGGCAATGCTGAGGGCAGAGACGTGCTCACCGGAGACTTTGATGTCGTGGTCTGCGACGGATTTGCCGGCAACGTGCTGCTGAAGTTTGCTGAGGCCGTGGGCGAAGCCATTCTGCAAATTTTGCGAGAAGAGCTGCCGCAGGGTATTCGCGGTAAGGTGGGGGCCTCAATTTTGAAGCCCAATCTGCGCCGTATTAAACAGCGGGTTGACCACGCGGAGCATGGCGGTGCCCTGCTGCTCGGAGTCGCTGGGATTGCCGTCATCAGCCACGGCAGCTCCCATGCGCCCTCTGTCTTTAACGCTATCCGGCTGGCTAAAGAGGCCGTTGACAATCAGGTGCTGGAGCGCATCAAGACCCAGTACCAGAAAGTGGCTATGCCAGCAGTGGATGGAGAGTAAATGCTAAATCAGCCCAAGACGGGAGTCTCAGTTGTGGGCAGCGGTTCGGCGCGCCTGTCATCTCGACTAGCCAACGATGACCTGAGTCGATTGGTTGAGACTGATGATGAGTGGATTGCCAGCCGTACCGGCATTCGTAGCCGCAATCTGGCGGGGGCTGAAGAGTCTTTGAGATCGCTAGCCGCCGAAGCGGGTCGAAATGCGATCGCAATGGCAGGTCTAGCTCCCACCGATATCCAGCTGATCATTTTGGCGACCTCCACGCCAGACGATCTGTTTGGCACGGCTTCTCAAGTCCAGGCAGAACTGGGAGCTGTCCATGCGGCTGCCTTTGATCTGACTGCGGCCTGCTCGGGCTTTGTCTTTGCGCTGGTCACGGCCTCTCAGTTTATTCGCACCGGAACCTATCAAAACATTCTGGTGATTGGTGCAGATATTCTTTCCCGTTGGGTGGATTGGAGCGATCGGCGCACCTGCGTTTTGTTTGGCGATGGGGCGGGGGCGGTGGTGCTGCAGAGTTGCGATCGCGATCGGCTGCTGGGCTTTGAGCTGTGCAGCGACGGCTCTATGAATAGCTGCCTGAATTTGTCCTATGCGCCCGAACCCCAATCCCTGATAGATGAGGTCACGGTGCAGCAGGGCACGTTCCAGCCCATCACGATGAACGGCCGAGAAGTTTACAAGTTTGCCGTCAGCCGCGTCCCTGAGGTCATTGAAAAAGCGCTCTTTCGGGCCAGTCTAACGGCTGAAAATATTGACTGGCTGCTGCTCCACCAGGCTAACCAGCGCATTCTAGATGCCGTAGCCAATCGGCTCAAGGTTCCTTCAGAACGGGTCATTAGCAATATGGCCCAACACGGCAATACCTCAGCCGCCTCTATTCCTTTGGCTCTCGATGAAACCGTCAGGGCGGGCAAAATTCAGCCCGGAGATATCATTGCCACCTCGGGCTTCGGAGCCGGCTTAACCTGGGGTGCCGCCATTTTTGAATGGGGCAACGCGGATTAATCCTGCCTCAATTGAGCTAGCGATGGCTTTTGGTAGGGGCGCAGAGGTCTGCGCCCTTTGTAGCGTTTAAGCCCGAGACAGAGGAATAGAGGCTGGCCCTACGGCCTTGTGAGAATTTGCAGAGACTCTGATGGCACTGCCTTGCCCCGACTTCTCCGCTTTATGAGAAAGTGGACTATTGGGATGCTTTGATGCGCTAGATCAAAACTTAGGACTGGCCCGAGTTATTGACCTTCCCAAGCATGAAGGTCTGCGCCCAATTTTCGAGAGTCCTCTCCATAGGGGAAATCTCAGCACACCATTCGTTCAGGCTAGGGGGAGTTTGATATGACAAAGACAGCATGGGTATTTCCTGGGCAAGGGTCGCAAGCTATTGGCATGGGCGTAGATTTGCTGGAATTGCCAGGGGCAAGGGCTAAATTTGAAGCGGCAAGTACCCTGCTGGGCTGGTCAGTCCTCGACACCATCCAAAGCCCGGAAGACAAGGTTTCCAACACGCTCTACACCCAACCCTGTCTGTATGTGGTGGAGAGCCTGCTGGTAGATGTGCTCAAAGAGCGAGGTTATCAGCCTGATCGGGTGGCCGGGCACAGCTTGGGGGAATACGTGGCGCTCTATGCCGCTGGCGTTTACGACTTTGAGACGGGGTTGGGGCTGGTCAAGCGCCGGGCCGAGCTGATGTCTCAAGCCTCGGACGGGATGATGGCTGCTCTAATTGGCTTTGACCGGGAGGAGTTGATGGCCAAGCTAGAGGACACGCCCGATGTGGTGTTGGCTAACGACAACAATGCAGGGCAGGTTGTGATTTCAGGCACGCCTGCAGCGGTGGACGCTGTGCTGGCTGGGGTCAAGGCCAAGCGGGGAGTTAAGCTCAACGTCAGCGGGGCCTTTCACTCGCCCCTAATGGCAGAAGCTGCCACGGAGTTTCAGGCTGTTTTAGCGCCGGTTGCGTTTCAGCAGGCCCAAGTGCCGGTGCTCTCTAACGTTGATCCCAGCCCCAGCGTCGAACCCCAGGTGCTCAAGGATCGGCTGGCTCAGCAGATGACGGGATCGGTGCGCTGGCGCGAGATCTCTTTGCAGCTGCCGCAGGAAGGTATTGAGCGGGTGGTCGAGGTCGGCCCCGGCAACGTGCTGACTGGGCTGATCAAGCGTACCTGTAAGGATCTAGAGCTAGTGAATGTGGGCACGCTGGCCCAACTGGAAGCGGTAGCTGGGTAGGCAAGTTTTATGGCTCGATCGCGTGAACCGCTGAGCAGCCTGCTGCTTTACCACCTGTTTAAATGGTCGGTGGTTAGCCCTATGCTGCACGTCTATTTCCGTAGCCGCACTTATGGGGCTAACCACGTTCCTCAGCAGGGCAATCTGGTGGTGGTGGCTAACCATGCCAGCGACTTTGACCCGCCGATCTTATCTAGCTGCGTGCGCCGTCCGGTGTCTTACATGGCTAAGGAGGAGCTATTTCGGGTGCCGGTTTTGAGCCCGGCGATTCGGCTTTATGGGGCCTATCCGGTCAAGCGGGGCAGTGCCGACCGCAGCGCCCTGCGGGAAGCGATGAAGCAGCTCGACCAAGGCTGGGCCGTTGGCATTTTCCTCCAGGGTACGCGCACGCCCGATGGCCGCATTCCGGATCCTAAGTTGGGTGCGGCTTTGATTGCTGCTAAGACCCAGGCTCCCCTGCTGCCCGTCAGCATTTGGGGGACTCATTTAATTTTCAAAGAGTCGAAATGGCCTCGCCCAATCCCGTTGACAATTCGCATTGGTCAGCCGATTGCACCTCCGCCTTCGACCGATCGCGCTGGGCTAGAGTCGGTAACAGCCCACTGCACTGATGTCATTCACCAGATGCATGATTTAGGCCGTTAGACAGTAGTTTTGGCAGCACCAGAAGGCCGACAATTCTCACTAAAATGCCGAGAACTGAGGCTGCTGGCGGCTGAGTCGGGTTGGCCTGTCTGTTACTGTGAATGATTTGGGGTTGTTTTTGACATCTGTTTATGACACAAGATCTACGCTCGGAGCTAGCAGAAATGATGGGGCCTGCGGAATGGCGTTGGCTCAGCCCCCACGCCAATAAGGGGTCGGTGGTCGTGGTAAACCCCGCCCTGGACTTAGTGGAGGTGGGATATGCGATCGCAACCGACGATGTCTCTACCGTTGACCGCTGGATTGCCGAAGCCCTGCTTACTAAGCCCTCCCCCGACCAGCTCAACGACTGGAACCAGGCTCAGAGTAAACAGTTCAGTTCGCTGATTGTGCAGCCCTTTGTGCTGGTGCAGGTGCTTGATGCCTGATGGGGAAGATGCGGGAATGGGAAGACGCGTCCCCACGTCTTCTATCCGATGAGGTGTCTCGATAAGGGAAAATGGGATGGAAAACCGAAGAAATTAATCCATGAGCCGCATCGCCTCGTCTCAATCTGCTCAAGACCACTCCGGCCGGCTGCACTTTAGGCAGTCTCCTCGCTTGTGGCTGCGCGCCTTCTGGCGGTTTTCCCGCCCCCACACGATTATCGGCACCAGTCTGAGTGTTTTGGGCCTGTTTGGCATTGTCTGGGCAGGGGCGGCGCTTCCCTTCAACGGCTCTACTCTACCGACGCTGCTGCTCACCTGGCTGGCCTGCCTAGCAGGCAACGTTTACATTGTCGGTCTGAACCAGATCGAAGATGTAGAGATTGACCGGATCAACAAGCCTCGCTTACCGCTGGCTGCTGGCGAATTTTCTCTGCGAGACGGGCGCTGGATTGTCGGCACCATGGGATTTTTGGCGGTGCTGCTGGCGGTGCTGGGGGGGCCGTGGCTGCTGCTGCTGGTCGGCGCTAGCCTGCTCATTGGCACCGCCTACTCCCTACCGCCGATTCGCCTAAAGCGGTTTCCCTTTTGGGCCTCGTTCTGCATTCTGGCAGTGCGGGGAGCGATTGTGAACCTGGGCCTGTTCCTACACTTGAGCGATCGCTTTGGCCAAACCCTGCTGATTCCACCCAAGATCTGGGCACTGACCGGTTTTGTGCTGGTGTTTAGTATTGCGATCGCAATCTTCAAAGACATTCCCGATATCGAAGGCGATCGGCACTACAACATCCAAACCTTCACCGTACAGCTCGGGCAGCGTCCCGTTTTCAACCTGGCTCGGGGCGTGCTCACCCTCTGCTACGGCAGCGTGATTTTGGCCGCCCCTTGGCTACCCGACGTCAACCGGCCCTTCCTCGCCCTTAGCCACCTGATCGTGCTCGCCACCTTCTGGCTCCTCAGCTTTCGAGTAGCTGGCTTTGAAACAGCAAATTCCACCCGCTGGAGCAAGCCATCTCAACCCATGTCCTACCCCGACTTCTACCAGTTCATCTGGAAAATGTTCTTCCTAGAATATCTTCTCTTTCCCCTAGCCACCTGGCTCGCCTAACCTCTTCACAGTTCCTACCTTGGGCGCATACCCATGCGCCCCTCCCAGAACCAACTCCCACTCTCCTCTATCTTCCCTACCTTCTCGCCTCTCCACCTCTACCCGTTCCCTGCTCCTCCCTCCCCCTCCCTATGTACGACTGCATTATCATCGGCGCAGGCCCCGCCGGAGCCACTGCCGCCTATCACCTGGCCAAACGAGGCCGCTCCGTCCTGCTTCTAGAAAAAGCCACCCTACCTCGCTACAAGCCCTGCGGCGGTGGCGTTTCTCCCCAAGTAGCCCAGTGGTTTGACTTTGACTTTGCCCCGGCGATCTCGGCCCGGGTCACTGCCGTTCGCTATACCTGGAACATTGGGGATCCGGTTGTTTCAGAAATTGAGACCGGCGAGCCGATCTGGATGGTGCGGCGCGACGAATTTGACTATTTTTTAGTGCAGCAAGCCCAAGGTCAGGGAGCCGAACTCAGACACAGTACGCGGGCAACAGGCATCACTTTCCAGCAAGATAGTTGGCAGGTGCAGACCGATCAGGGTGCTTTTACAGGCCGGTATCTAATTGCGGCAGATGGGGCACGTGGGCCATTGGCCAAGTGGTTGGGCTTTGGGCAGCGGCAGTATACGCCCGGAGGTGCCTTAGAAATTGAGCCGCGACTGCCGGTAGAAAACGGGCATATCGCCCATTTCGAATTTGGCCTAATCAAAAATGGCTATGTCTGGAACTTTCCTAAGGCCGACGGCTACTCCATTGGCAGCGGCATTTTCCGCCCCGGCAAGCGCAAGTCCCAGGATCTGCAGCCCTCCCTGCAGGACTATGCCCAGGCTTTTGGGGTCGAGGCCAAGGCGGTGAAAGCCCACGGTCATCCTCTCTGCTTGTGGAGCGGGCTGCAGCGGCTTCATACCCAAAATGCATTGCTGGCGGGAGAGGCGGCCTGTGTGGTGGATCCTTTTACGGCTGAGGGCATTCGGCCTTCAATTTTGAGTGGTTTAAGGGCGGCAGAGGCCACCCATGCCGCCTTAGCAGGGGATCTGAACGCGCTAGAGCGCTACACCCAGGTTATGCATACTGAGTGGGGCGCAGATATGGTTTGGGCGCAGCGACTGGCTAGCCTGTTTTATCGCTTCCCAGCCCTGGGCTACCAGATCGGCGTCAAACATCCGACTGGGGTGGATCGCATGGTCAAAATTCTCTCGGGTGAGATGCGCTATGCCGATGTCGTTAACCGAGTGATCCAAAAAATGGGGCGGGGTCTGGTGCCGCACTAAAGCCTGCTCAAAGAGCTTCCCTAAAACAGAGGAGGCACTATCAGACCCTTGATCGGCTGCTGGGCTTCCTCTTCCGTCAAGCCCTTACTCTGGATAAGCACGCCAAAGTTTCCCAGCCCCATCGGGTTAATCAGCTGGTGCAGCACCTCTCGTCGCTGGATGGCGAAGTGCAGCGTTTTCGGATCGCTTTCTTGAATATCAGACAGGGCGTTTAACCGCTCACCCAGGCCCAGCGCCATCAAAAATAGAGCCTGTTGCGTGTAGCCAACGGTCATCAAGCCTGCCTTTTCTCCCTGCCGCTCTAGAGCTGTAAAGTCAACATGGGCTGTAATGTCTTGATTGCCAATATTGCTGTAGGGGTCGTTGTGATGGGCGTGGCGGTAATAGCACTGGAGGGTGCCTTGCGATCGCGACTCTCCATAGTACCGGCTAGCTGAGTAGCCGTAGTCAATGGTCAGCACAAAGCCTCGCTGCAGCCGAGCCGCAACTGATTTCATCCAGCTGAGTGCTGCTAAGTTCACCTCAGTGCGGTAGCCGACGGGGTATCGCTGCAGCGACAAATCAATGCCAACTAGCTCAAAATAGGCGGCCAGGCGTAGGTCTGACAGCTCTGCAACCGTTTCCATCAGCCCGTCCTCAGAGCCTCCCATGAGCGTAACGTACACCTCGTACAAACCTGCCTCTGTCAGCATGACCTGATGCACCGGCAGCGCATCGACCAGTTCATTCGAGAAAAAACAGCCCACAACCGTATTGGCCGGAATTGCCTCCAGCGCAGTCCACTGTATCTTGTCTGCCCAGCGAGCTAGTCGCTGCTGCTGGACTGCCTGCAGCACCGCTGACTTTTCCACAATCCAGTACTGCAAGGCGGCAAAGCAGACTGGATGTCGTTTTTCTAAGAAATTCAAAACGTCTCCAGCTACCAGCCCCTGCCCGGCTCCCATCTCCACTACCGTAAACGGCTCTGGGTAGCCCAGAATCTGCCACAGATCTACAAACTGCGCTGCCAAAAGTTCGCTAAAGTCATGGCTTAAATGGGGCGAGGTGACGAAATCTCCCTGGGGCCCAATCGCCGCTTCTTTAGACGCATAGTAGCCCTGCTGCGGATGGTACAGCGCCAGATCCATAAACTCAGCAAAGGAAATCCGCCGCTGAGGTGCCTGCTTAATTCGGTCCACAATCAACCGACACAGCTCAGCATTATGGGACATATTCATGCAAAACCCAACTCAGAGTGAAGTGTGCTAACAAATACGAAGAAGCAAAGAGTTGCCTGAATTGTCAGGCGGGAACTAGCAGTGAGAGCTGGGTGAGGGGAAACCCGTTTAGTCTAATGCATCCCTAAATTCAGAGGCTAAGTTGATGGCGTAGATCCCGGCAGTTTGGGCAGGGCAGGCTCAATAGAGGCATGCTGTCCCACTGGTGGTCAGAGATTGGGGGCTAGAGATCTGGGGGAGTGAGGGGTCTGTGCGATCGCAATAAAAAGCGATGAAGGGCAAGGCCACAGGCTCCTTACTATCCTTCATCGCTTGAGTGATTTAATCAGTGCATTTAGCGACAGTTGGGTTAGTCAACCCGCTTTACGCCTCATCCAAAGCCGCGATTCCGGGCAGTTCCTTGCCCTCTAGCAGCTCTAGGCTTGCGCCGCCACCAGTGGAAATATGACTCATTTTTTCAGCCACACCGACCTTCTCAACCGCAGCCACAGAGTCGCCACCGCCGATAATCGTAATTACTCCTTGACCCGTCAGGTCAGCCAGAGTGTGGGCAACGGCCTCGGTGCCTTGAGCAAACTGGTCAAACTCAAACACCCCCATCGGGCCGTTCCAGATTGCCGATTTGCACTGAGACAGGGCATCTTGAAACACCTTAATAGAGTCTGGGCCAATGTCTAGACCCATCCAACCATCGGGGATGTTCTCGATGCTGACGGTTTGAGCATTGGCATCAGCTGCGAAGTTGTCTGCCACCACTACATCCGTAGGCAGCAGCAGGTCAACGCCCTTTTCCTTAGCCTTAACCTCTAGATGCTTCGCCAGTTCCAGCTTGTCCTCTTCTACCAAAGACTTGCCCACGTTCAGTCCACGGGCCTTGTAGAAGGTAAAGATCATGCCACCGCCAATCAGCAGCTTGTCCACCTTCTCCAGCAGCGTCTCAATCACGCCGATTTTGCTGGAAACCTTGGATCCACCCACAATAGCAGCCAGCGGACGCTGGGGATTTTCAATAGCGTTCTGGAGATACTGCAGCTCCTTTTCAATCAGGTAGCCAGCTACAGAGGGGCTCAGGTACTTGGTCACCCCTTCCGTTGAGGCATGCGCCCGGTGAGCCGTACCAAAGGCATCGTTGACATACAGATCGGCTACAGAGGCCAGCTGCTTGGCGAATTCGGGGTCGTTGGCCTCTTCCTCAGCGTGAAACCGGACGTTCTCCAGCAACGCCACCTGGCCATTCTGCATACCGTTGACAGCAGCAGCTACAGCATCTCCAACGCAGTCATCGCATTTAATGACCTCTTGCCCTAGCAGCTCAGACAGGCGTTGTGCCACCGGAGTCAGGCGCATGCTGTCAACGACCTTGCCTTTGGGCCGACCAAAGTGGCTGGTCAGAATCACCTTAGCGCCCTTACCAGTTAAGTCTTGGATTGTAGGCAGAGCTGCCCGGATCCGGGTGTCGTCGGTAATGTTGCCCTGATCATCTAAAGGCACGTTAAAGTCATTACGCACCAGCACCCGTTTACCGGCAACGTCAGAGGCCGATAAGCTTGCCACCGTTTTTTTCGCCACAGAAAAATACCTCCCAAAATCGTTTATTACGATATGCACAGCTCTTAAACAAAGCTGAGCAAACCTTGACTAACCTAGATCTCAGAGTCTGCGCCATGGACTCAGTCGGTGCTAGTTGGCTTTTGTAGTCTTAAAGGCCCAACACCGTCCTCATTTTACCGGAGACTGAGTTCCCCTTCGACGCCATGTTTAAGACAGTCTTGTTCCCTATCGATATGAGCCTCGAATCCCAGCAGGCAGCCACTCAAGTTGCCCAACTGGTCAAAGAAAATCAGAGCCGTCTGATCCTGCTCTCTGTAGTAGAACCTGTGGCAGAAGGTGCTCCTGTCCCCTCGGGTCAAGCTTCTCCAGAAGCGGTGGCCCAGCTATTAAACCAGGCCAAAGATAATTTTGCGGCCCAAGGCATTGCTACCGAAACCTTTGAACGGGAAGGTCAGCCTGCTTTCGTGATTTGCGATGTGGCTGATGAAATGGGGGTCGATTTGATTGTCATGGGCTGTCGTGGCGTCGGTCTGATTGAAGAGGTTCAGGATGAAAGTGTGACCACTCGGGTGATCAACCTCTCCCCCTGCCCTGTGCTGATCGTGCCTTAGAAGCCTTAGAATCTGAGGGTCTGTTGGTTCAAAGGCCCCCCATGAGCACTCCTGAAATTCAGTGGTATCCAGGCCACATTGCCAAAGCTGAAAGGGCGCTGGCCAACCAACTCAGCCGGGTCGATGTCATTCTGGAAGTGCGCGATGCCCGCATTCCCCTGGCTACTCGTTATCCCGGTATGGATCAGTGGATTGGGGAAAAAGCCAGTGTGCTAATCCTCAACCGGGTTGACATGATTACGACAGAGGCTAAAACTGCTTGGGATGCCTGGTTTAGGGCTCAAGGAGAAGTGCCCTACTTCACCAATGCCCAGCACGGTCAGGGCATCAATGCCGTTACCAAAGCGGCTCAGACTGCCGGAGCGGCGATGAATCAGCGCCGCCAGAATCGAGGTATGCTGCCTCGGCCCGTTAGGGCTGTGGTAATTGGCTTTCCGAATGTGGGTAAATCAGCCCTGATCAACCGACTGCTAAAGCGCAAGGCAGTTGCTAGCGCCCGTCGCGCCGGAGTTACCCGGCAGCTTCGGTGGGTTCGGATTTCGGGCGATCTCGATCTGCTCGATGCACCAGGCGTTATTCCCTCGCATCTAAACGATCAGCAGGCTGCGCTTAAACTGGCCATCTGTGATGATATTGGCGAAGCTGCCTACGATACTCAGCGGGTTGCAGCTGCCTTTATTGACCTGCTGCAGTCACTGCAGGAACAGCAAGGGCTGACTCTCTATAGTCAAGCGTTGTGCGATCGCTACAGTCTTGCCCCGGAAGATCTAACGGGTGAATCCTTTCTTGCCCTGCTGGCCGAAAAAAGCTTTCAGGAGGATGCGGAAAGGGCGGCCCGCCGCATTCTAGACGATTTTCGCACCGGTGCTCTAGGGCCTTTGCCTCTAGAATGGCCTCCCAGTTCAGTGCCTTCAGAGTGAATCTGCGATGAAATTTTCACTGGTAGTCAGCGATCTGTCTGGAGGCGGTGCCGTTCGGGCGTTTTTGCTGGCCCAGGTGCTCAGGCAGCTACAGCACGAGGTTGAGGTGATTGGCTTCCAGTTTGGCCCGGCCCTCTATGCCATTCCCCCTAAGGAAATTTCAGTCAAGGTCATTCCCGGATCACCCTACCCTGAGTTCTTCAAGGCTGTCTTCACCCTGCTCAAAGGCCTCAACAGCGACATTATCTATGCCGTCAAACCTAAACCCACCAGCTTTGGCGTAGCCCTGCTCAAGCGGTTGGGTAGCCGTTGCCCCGTTCTGCTAGACATGGATGATTGGGAAATGAGCTGGCATGGGGGCGATGATTGGCAGTACCGGCCTACTCCCCGGCAGCTGTATCGGCACCTGCTCAAGTCCAATGGAGAGCTGCGCCAGCCCGATCATCCGCTGTATGTACGGTGGATAGAGGGCTTAGTGTCCCGCGCCGATGCTCTGACCGTAGATACTCAGTTTTTGCAAAATCGCTTTGGCGGCGTTTATTTGCCCAACGGAAAAGATACCGACCTGTTTGATCCTCAGTTCTTTGATCCAGCGCTGAGCCGAGAGCGCTATGGGCTCAGCCCCTACAAAGTCTTGATGTTTCCCGGTGCGCCCAGACCTCACAAAGGCGTCGAAGACATCTTAATGGCGCTAGAGTCACTGCAAAATCCTCATTACCGGCTGGTGATCATTGGCGGCAGCCCCTACGACGACTACGATGCTCGCCTGCAGCAGCAGTGGGGCCGCTGGATTATTCAGCTGCCCCGACAGCCCATTGCCAAAATGCCCGAAATTGTAGCCGCCGCCCATGTCGTCGTTATACCGCAGCGAGACACATTGACTGCTCAGGCCCAATTTCCGCTGAAGCTGACCGATGGCATGGCTATGGCTAAACCCATCTTGTCTACTCAGGTGGGCGATATTCCTGAAATTTTGGCCAATACCGGCTATCTAGCTGCCCCTGGCTCACCCCAAGATCTGGCGCAGCAAATTCGCTATATTTTCGAGAATTTTGAAGAGGCTGAGCGCAAGGGGCAAATGGCGCGAGAGCGATGCCTCAAGCTGTATAGTGTTCACGCTATGGCGTCTACCTTAGAAAGGGTGATTGCCAATCTAGGGCAGCGTTAATTCTGGCGAAGTTCTGTCGATACTAGGTTAGGTGCGCCCCGACAGCCCTATAAAACCTTTTGTAGAGCCTGTGCGTGGATTTGGCCCAACTTCGCAGGGCGTTTAGGGTATTGTGAGGGGGGCAAAGGCGTTGCCTGACTAGAGAATTTGTAGGATGAAAAGTCTCGGCTACCCACCCAAGAGGGTCGAATGAGCCCATTGGCCGCTGTTAAGCAGTGATTCAGAAGCATCGCCTATGTCTCCTCAAGTCTCCATCGTTGTTACTTGCTACAACCAGGCTCACTGTTTAGATCAGGCAGTTACCAGCGTCTTAAACCAGTCATTTGCAGATTTAGAATGCCTGATCGTAGATGATGGCTCGACAGATGGAACCCGAGAAGTCGCTCAAGCTTGGGTAACTGCCGATCCTAGAGTGCAGTATTTCTATCAGGCGAATGGGGGCGTTTCCTCGGCCCGCAATTTGGGGTTTCAACAGGCTCGGGGGGAGTGGATCCAGTTTCTAGATGGGGATGATTGGATTCACGAGGACAAGATTCGCTTTCAGCTCAGCCACCTTGATGCTCTTGATCGCCCAGAAGATACTGTTTTTTACTCGGATTACGAGCGGGTGTTTTTGGATGAGAGCCATAACATCACTCGGCGCGAAAGCAAGACGGTAGGCCCGCTGAGTTGCGATCGCATTGTCCACCGTCTGCTCATTCCTGACTTTCTAGCAGATACCCCTTTCCCAACGCTGCAGCAGTGTCTGCTGATGCATCGCTCTGTTTTTGCTAAGAAGCACTTTGATGAGGCGCTGCGCGCTCTTCAGGATCGAGATTTTGCTATTGATCTGCTGCTGTCGGGAGTGCGCTTTGTCTACACGCCTATTCAAGGAGCCTACTACACTAAGCACAAATCCAATCGCACCAACGCCTGGTCCTATATGAAGGACTACTATCTGCTGCTCTACGAAACGGTCTACCGTAAGCATCCAGAGGTTCTGAAATCCAGCCAGCGGGGAGTCGAGTACCTTCTTGAAGAGGCTATGCGAGAGCAAGATACAGAACACTTTCACCGTCTGCTGAAAATTTCTCAATGTCCGGTGCGGCTGTTTCAGCCCAGCATTACTTTCGATCATGTATTACTTTTAAGGCTGTTCTTCTATCTCAAACCTCTAATTCCTAATCAGCTGCTATATCCAAGCTGTAGAGGGCCTCGTTCAGAAAGGGCTCTTAAAACAATGGCTAGATTCTTGAAGCTAGGCGGCCTATCTGAAGTCAGCTGACTATGTGTGAGTATTCTAGTTAATTAAATTTATATGTCTTCCCAAAAACTTCTCCTTAAATTTGCCTCAAGGCACCCTGTGCTAGTTGTGCTTTCAGCCCTACTGGGATTTTCGGGAGCTATTTTTAATGGCGTTAGTACGGCACTGGTAGTTCCCGTTATCTTTGGCTTTTTGGGGCAGGAGGGAGAATTTAGGGGAATGCCGCCCATTATTCAAAGAATTCTCTCGCTGTTTGACGGTATTCCTGAAGGGCAGCGCTTTGCGGCTATGCTGGGCCTTATTTTGCTTGCGATCGCACTCAAAAATTTGACGGCCTATATGGGCTCTTTAACCTCCAATCGGCTGTCGCAGGCGCTGACCAACTCGATTCGTAAGGATGGAATTCAGCTGCTGTTGGAGGTGGATATTGATTTTTATTCGAGCCATCGAATTGGCGATCTGATCAATACGCTAGGCACAGAAGCAGCCCGAACTTCTGAAGCAATTCGAACCGTTATTCAATTTTTTATCACGGCGATCACGATCCTAGTGTTTGTGGGTTTGCTGCTGGCGATTTCGTGGCAGCTGACCCTGGTTTCTACCGGATTGCTCTTTCTGGTCGCGTTAGCCAACCAGTATTTTGTCAGGCTGGCTCGCCAGCAGGGAGATGCCCTGTCAGCTAAATCTCGTGGATACTCGGTTGCTCTGTTAGAAATTCTCTCCGGCATTCGTCTGGTCAAAGCTACCGGCAACGAGTCAAAAGAATACGCTCACCTCAGCCGGTTGATTGAGGAGCGCGAACAAGTAGACTTATCGGCCCAAATGACGTTTGCAGCCATCGGCCCAATCAACGAAATGGCTGGTATTCTCACGGTTTTGGCTATCGTTGTTTTGGGTCGTTTTTTGTTTATCAATGAGCTAACGACGCTCTCGACGGTTTTGCTGACTTACCTGTTGGTGCTGTCTCGGCTGCTTCCCTTTGTCAGCCAGCTAAACACCTTGAGAAGTCGCTTTGCTGGCAGTACTCCTAGCGCTCAGATTGTGCACGATTTTCTCAATCGGCTTGATAAGCCTTTTATGAGCAATGGCACTCAGCTCTACAGCGGCCTAAACCATGAAGTTGTCTTTGATCAGGTCTCCTTCCAGTACCCAGGGCAGGCGGAATGGGTGCTAAAAGACGTCACCTTACGACTTCCCAAAGGAACGACGCTAGCTTTGGTAGGCGCTTCTGGGGCGGGCAAGTCAACTCTGGCAGATTTGCTGCCCCGCTTTTATGACTGCACTGAGGGCCAGATAACATTAGACGGCGTCGACCTGCAAGCCTATGATGTCAGCTCTCTGCGGCGGGCAATGGGCATCGTAAGTCAAGACACTTTTCTATTCAACGCTTCTGTTTACGACAACATTACCTATGGCTGCCATGAGGTGACCCATGAAGCGGTGGTGGGTGCGGTAAAACAGGCCAACGCTTATGAATTCATCATGAATCTGCCCCAGGGATTTGAAACGGCCATTGGCGATCGCGGCGTTATGCTCTCTGGCGGGCAGCGACAGCGCCTGGCCATTGCCCGAGCCCTGCTGAGAGATCCTGATATTCTAATCTTGGATGAGGCGACCAGCGCTCTAGATACGGTTTCTGAGCGGCTGGTGCAGCAGGCTATCGACAATATCAGTCGCGATCGCACTACCTTGGTCATTGCTCACCGCCTTTCGACCATTCAAAAGGCTGACCAAATTGCGGTGCTCAATCAAGGCCGAGTCGTCGAGGTCGGTACCCATGCCGATCTGCTAGACCAGGCAGGATATTACGCTCGGCTTTATGCCCTGCAGTTTAGCCAAAACTTGGAGCTGGCTCAGTCGGGTCAAGAAACAACATCTTTGCCCTCCTAAGCAGGCAGGGTTGGTTAGGGAGCTACCTCGTGAAACCACGGCACTACCTTTTCTATAGCGATCGCCTGTCATTGCAGCCAGATACCGCCCACGAAATTCACGACGTTCTGTGTGCAAACGCGGCTGCAAATTTAGGCTACTCAACTGTACTGACCTACCTTCAGCCTCAGTCCGGCCAGTTCAATCCGCTGGCCTGGCTGCATCCCTTCAAACCTCAAAAACCGGATCCAGAGTTTCTGGCTTTTTACAACGTTCAGCCCCGCCTGCAGGTGGCTCCGCTGCCCCTGCCCTGGTTTGCCCACCAGTCGACCAGTAAATGGACCCATCCCAGCACCCTGGTCTGTAAGTATTATTTTCCCTGGCATTTTCTCCGCACCACGCAGCTGGTGCACACGCGCAACTGGAACTTTGCCAAAGCTGCTGTGCAAAAGCAAGTTCCGGTCATTTTCGAGCTGCACTATTTCCGAAAAGATCCGCTAGAACCTGAAATCGTCAACAGCCCTTACCTTCAAGTAGCCATTACGCAGTCTGAATTGACGCGGGCCAGTTTGATTAAGCAAGGGATGCCTGAGGAAAAAGCGATCGCAATGCACAACGGCTTTGAAACCGTATTTCTCAAGCGCGAACCTGACCAAGCTGCTGACTGGCGGCGAGAACTTTTACAGGTAGGGCGGCAGCAGCTAGCGGTTTACTCTGGAGCGCTCTACCGATTCAAAGGCATTGATCTCTTGATCGAGGCGGCGCGGGAGTTGCCTCAAGTGCAGTTTGTCCTGACGGGGGGCACCCCGGAGCAGGTTGCGGCCTACCAAGATAAGGCCAAGCAGCGGCAGGCAAAGAATGTCACCTTTCTAGGCTGGGTGCTGCCTCGAGAAAGGCTGGTTAGTCTTTTGCAGGCTGCCGATGTGCTGGTGCACCCGCACTGTTCTGGCAAAGAGGCAGAATTTACCAATCCCGTTAAGTTCTTTCAGTACCTGGCCTCTGGCACCCCCATTGCGGCTACTGCCATTCCCCCGTTAAAGCCTTTTCAGCAGCCTCAGCTGGCAATGGCCTGGTGTGAGCCGGATGAGCCCATACAGTTCGCCCGCTGCCTGCAGCAGGTGCTGCAGCAATATCCACGCCAGAGCGCAGGCTACAGCCAAAATCGCCATTACAGCCAGCAGTTTTCTTGGGAAAATCGCATTGCTAATATCTTGCAGCAGGTCAAGCCCCAGTATCGTCCTCAGCCCAGCCAGCCGCCGTGGTCAGAGCTTGAGCTATCGCTTGACTAAGCCTATATTGACCGTTTTCTGCTCCTTCATTTAATTGGCAGCCTATGAATCGTCAGACTGTTGGCATGGTGAGCAGCTACGTCAATCTGCGGCCTAGCCCGAGCGATTGGATGTGGAACCAATCCCCCCATCCGTTTGGCGCGTGGCAGCAGATTCAGATGCAGTCTGGGGCAGCGCAGCCCGATTTTTTGCTGCTCTATCAGTTTGATTTTCCCAGACCCCAGCCCCCTCAATCCTGGCGCTCGCGCCTGCGGCAGCGGCTGCGCCCCCCTACTCCTCCCAGGGATCCGGCAGCTGAGTTTCGAGGGGTGCCCAAAGAACGGCTGATTTATTTACTGCGAGAGCCGCCGCTGCCAGAAGTCATTCCCACCGCTCAGGTCAACTATGCCCAGGCCCAGCAGTACTGTGGCTACGTCTCAGGCCCAGACGATTTAGCCCCAGTGCCTAACTACATGCCTGCGATCTGGTACCTCAGCACTTCCTTTCGAGAACTCAATGAGCTGCCTCCCCCTCAGAAGCTCCGGCAGTGCAGCTGGATTACCTCCGGCATTAGCCGCACTGCTAGCCATCGTCAGCGGCTAGACTTTTTGCGACAGCTACAGGCCCATGAAGTAGAGTTTGATCTCTATGGCCGCGATCTGCCTGACTGGGCCACAACTTCCGGCTCAGTCGGCAATAAGTGGAACGTCATGGCTCCCTACTACTACAATCTGGCCATTGAAAACTATGCGGAAAACGACTGGTATGCCAGCGAAAAGCTCTGGGATGCTCTGCTAGCCTGGTGCTTGCCGATTTATTATGGCGGCGGCGCGGCAGACAAGTTGCTGCCGCCGGGTAGTTTCCTTAGGCTGCCCAGCTTAGATGAAAAGGGCCTGCAGTATATCCAGGCCGTCACCGCTACGCCCGATGCCTGGTACGAGGCTCGATCTGCGATCGCAGAAGCCCGCCAGATCATCCTGCACCAGCTCAATCTGCTGAACTGGCTCTCAGACTACGTTGAGCAGTTTTCTTGAAACCCAGCAACTTCGCTATGGACGGCATCTGCACCCTCGCCAACGACTCTGTCTACGACCAGCTTGTCGCCCTGATCAACAGCATTGAGGCCAATGCCGGGCGGGACTTGCCGATCTGCATTTACCCCTACGATGACCGTCTAGATCGAGTGCGGCAGCTTGTGTCTGAACGGCCCCAGGTGCAGCTGTATTGCGATCGCACTTCCCTAGATCGGTGGGATAGCTTTGTTGAAGAGATCTGGGCGACCCACCCCACGGCCCAACAGCAGTGGCAGGCGATCGGCAGCCACGGCATTCATCGCCAGGGCACCCACCGTCGCTTTTGTGCCTTTGATGGCCCCTTCGATCGCTTCCTATATATGGATGCTGACACTGTGCTGCTCAGCTCAGTTGAGCCCATTTCTCAGGCATTAGAAACCTGCGACTGGGTGACTTATGATTACCAGCACAAAGACCTCACGCACGTCTTTACCGTAGCGGCTCCTCAGCTCAGCCAAATTTTTTCAGCCGAGCAGCTGCGCAGGCAGGCATTTTGCTCTGGCTTCTATGCTGCCAAAAGAGGCACGTTTAGCCCTGATCAGCTAGGGCCAATCTTGGGCTACCTACAGCAGGGAGAAGCCGCCGTGCTGTATCCGATGGCTCCGGATCAAACGATTTTGAACTACTTGGTGATGCGTACTGGGCTAGCCTCCTGCAACTTGGCGCTGAGTCTGTCTGTTGATCAGGCAACTGGCAACTCTATCACATCAACTCACTTCACAGTTGAAGCAGGGCAAGTCTACGACCGGGGTCATCCCTTGACCTATCTCCATTACATTGGGGTTTCGTCTCGGCTGTTTCGCCAGCTTTGTGCCGGGGAAAATGTCGATTTTCCTTACCGGGAGGTCTTTTTGCACTACCGCTACCTCCACGACCCGACCAGTCGCCCCCGCCTAATGGGCAGACTAAAACCGTATCAATCTGTGCCAGGTTGGCGGCGATACTTAAGCGCCCTTACCCGACAGCTTACTCTAGGAAAATCTTCAGGAACCCAGCGATGAAGCGCGGCATTTACATTACGGCCAACGATAAGGTGATCGATACTGCGATCGCATGCCTCAACAGCATTCGCCTGCACGACCCCGACACGCCCATCTGCCTAATTCCCTACGACGACAACTACCAGATCGTGGCGGCTCGGCTGCAGCAAGACTACGGAGTTGAGCTGTATCCCGACCTAGACTTTATCGAGCGCCTCTCGCAAAACCTGCACGATATTTTCGGCACCGGCTTCTTCGCCCGACCCAACCAGTTCCGCAAACAGGCCTGCTGGTTTGGCCCCTTCGAGCGCTTTCTCTATATTGATACCGATGTGGTCGTCTTCAGCCCCATCGTCAACACCCTCGATGCTCTCGACCAGTTTGACTTTCTCTGCTACGACTACCAGCACAACGGCGGCATTGAGAACGTATTTACCCCAAAAGTGTTGACAGAGGGGATCTTTACCGAGAACGAACTGCTAGACATCTTCAATGGCGGCTTTTGGGCCTCCAAGCGAGGGTTAATCCAGGAATCAGATCTCTACGAAACCTTCCGCGAATGTGCTGCCCACCCCGACTACTTCGACTTTTCTCAAAAAACGTCTGACCAGCCCATCATCAACTATCTGATCCTCAAGCGCATCTCGCGCCGCTTTAATCTGGTCAGACAGGCTGGCGGCGGCCCCGGAAACTGGGCCGGAACCCGTCATTTCCAATACGATGGCATGAAGCTCATCGATCCTAGCGTTGGCAAACCCCTAGACTACCTCCACTGGGCAGGCTTCCGCATTGCCCCGGGGTGCCCCTACTGGGATATCTGGGCCCACTACCGATACCTGAGGACTCCGGAGGAGCGCCCTTTAGAACCGGCTACGGCTGGGACTCAAGCCCCCTTCCTGCTGCGCCAGTTCAAGCGATCTTTCAGTAAACTCCGCCGCGGCTAACCCAGCGCGACTGGGATATCGCCGCAGGAGGGTCAAAAATTTAGTGGTGTCGAAGCTGCGCGGGTCCATCCGATTGCCCGATCGATCTACGATGCGGTGGGTGGTAATGCGGTTCTCAGGAATGGTTGTGCGCGCCAACAGCCAGGCCAGAGACTCATACTGTGCCTGGGTGTAGCCACTGTGGGTGCGACTATTGCCGCGACCATCCGAGGGTGTTTCCAGCGAGACGTGATAGGCAAAGTTATTGACCGAGGGCGGAAATTGGCGATTAGTCAGTACTGTCTCTGGTCCCTGCGGCCCGTTAAATACGGAGTTGCCTGCGCCAAAGGCCCGTTTTTCTGGCGGCACAATGTAGATCACGGTGCCATCTTGGGCAATCAGCGCATGGTAGCTGACCTGGTCGTCATCGCGCGGATGGGGTGTACGAAAGGTATTGATGGCGCTTTGAGCCGAGCCTACCGTTTCGTGAAGCACTGCAATAAAGTCGTTGTAAACAGGCCGACCATAAACGTCGGTGGCAAAGCGATCGCCGTAGTTAGTCGGATCGGCTAGAGCCGTTTCTTCCCGAGGGACGTAGTTGGGGGCTGACTGTGCGATCGCAGCCGCAAAGGTCACCTGAAAATCCGCTGGCCCTCCCGATTCGTCTGGTCTCAGCGCCTGCTCTGACGATTGCTTCATTACTGGCAGCCCGAACGAGCTCATCATAGATTCCAGGGGAACTGCCACATCCGCTCCCCGCACCGAAAATTCAAGGAATCCAACCAAAACCAGGCTCAGGAGGCCAATTAGCCACAATCGCTTAACCATAGGGGCCGCCCTTCAACTCCCAACATGACCATATATTTACGCTGTCTACGGAAAAACTTTAGCCTAGTTCTTCCGAAATGGCCCCTCTCTCTTCGGGGGATCTCCTACTGGTCTACTTAGCGCCAAGACTGCGCTTCCTACTTCTAAACTAACTTGCCCAACAGCTCTTCACGTCAGGGGACATCACCCCCCACCTATCAGTATCCATACTGAGACTGGTTCGAACACAGCCTCTACTCAGTTTCCATACTGAGACTGGTTCAAATGCAGCCCCTATGTGCCTTAGAGAACTTGCCAAGCTTGAAACCCCTTCAAGTTTTATCCTAGCTTTACTAGTTTCCTGGAATACTTTACGTCCCATAAACCATTAAATCCGTAGGCTTGGTTATCTTGAGTTAAGACGGGTTGAGAAAAATGAAGATGCTATTTACCGCGTAAGCCGGACGTCTCATAGAGAAGCTTTGTAACCAGATAGCTCAGTGTTCCAACGGAAAAGACAATCTACTTAATCAGCCAATTCCCGTCTTGGTTGTGTGTCGAGTCCTACTTCTTGAAGATTCAGCTTATGTCTATGTCATCCATTCAACGCTCCTTAATTCCTGCAGCCTGTATCGCTGGTGCCATCTTTGCTGTCTCCACAGCACCGCTAGCGATGTACCGTTCCGAAGTTGTTGCTGTTGAGCTAAAAAACCGCCCTCTTTTTTCTGCTGAAGTTCGAGATCTAGCAGGTCCCTATCTGGGGCTCACAGGCATTATTAGCGTCTCGCTCGGGGCGAGTATCATGGGATTTGCAGGATGGCGTCAAGCATCTCGGAAATCTGAGGCAGCTGAATCTAAACTATCTGGCCTGCAGCAAGACCTGCTTGTTCAACAGAGTGAGTTAGAGGCAATCAAGTTTTCTGAGCTGCGCCTGCGAGCTCAACACCTAGACGCTTTTCTTGAACCTCAGTCCCCTGTAGAAGCTGTCAATCAACAGGTTCAACGGGCTCCTCTAGCAGCCGTTCCCAACCATAGTACAGCCCACACTGCCACAGTTTCCCAGGGAATGCCTGTAGTCAGTCACGCTGCTTCAGTAAACAACCCTGACACGATTTCCTACGTCAGCTACACCGACCTATCTCATCGGCAACCGGCCTCAGCAAACACTGTAAACGTCGTAAAAGACAAGGCCACGATGGCACTGTCAGCAGCTCAGTCTTATGCTAGCTATGCCCGCTCCAATGGAGCCGCAGATCTTGCAGCTGATAGCTCTAGCAATGGCGATGTGCAGGGTGGACAGCTTGACCATTTGCTGGTGCAGCTTAAGGATCTAGCTACGCAAGTTGAAGAGCTGCGGGCTGGTGGATCTAATGGCTTAGCTGCGTAGAGTCAACCTTTAATTCAGCTGTCAATAATTGCAGAGATGCCATTAGAGTGTCTCTGCAAACTGGCTTAGGTAAATGCTTTGCATACTCTAAAGAAACATCTCATGAAACAAACTTTATTGTCCCATGAGATGTTTTACGGGTTCTTTTTAGGAAGAATCAATTCAGCATATTACTCTGAGGCAGCGGCAGATTATCTTTCTCCTCAAAAGGCAGTGTTGGTGGCTGATCAAAGTCAGCAGCAGCGTTCAGATTGGATCGTCCCGCCCAAGGATCCTTTGGGGGTTCTAGGGTGAGTTGACCTACCTGCGCCTGTCCTGTTGGTAGGGCCACTGCTATTGCCTGGCTAACCTGCAGATAAGGTTCCCCAGAGGAAGTAAAGCTCAAAAGTGTATTACCTGGTTCGTCTAGGGTTGCAACCGCTCTGCGATCCACCGATCTGGAGAAAGCGCTAGGCTCAAGTGCTACCAAAAAGGTAATGGTTGAGCTAGGGGAGGCCCCTGCCGGCGGAATTGGCCTATCGAGTTGCCAGTTCTCCCTATAGCGCCCATCTGGGGCAACTTGCCAGAGATTGAGTGCTGTCTGCCAAGTGCCGTTTTCGACCTGAGCAAACTGACGATCAAGGATGACAAACTGGGTTGCCTCGCTTTCTCCATCTCCAGCTAAAGTGCCGGGATCAAAGTTGCGAATGGCTGATACACTCAACTGAGTTTTGTCAGGGAGAGATGTTTTCCCGCGCAGAGCATAGTTTCCTGGTTGGCCAGCGGGCTCAATCTGCTCAATGCTCAAAGCAAGCGGTGACGAACTGCTGGAAATCCCGATCACACTCTGCAAAGGAGTGCAACCGTAACCAATCAGAAGTACCAATATCAGGGGTAACCAAGGCGGCAAAAGTTTACGCATAAACGTTCGGAAAAGTATCAACAATAAGTGAAAAAGGTTAGGGCGCTACTTCGAAAATCCTTGTAGGTCTATTGAAATTCGATACTCAACATCCCTAAGTCAGACACGATCCATTTCCCTATATTTACTCGGAGAAACGTGCTGCTATGCCCCACTTGCCTGAATCTTCTTACACTCGTTACAGATTGTCCACCGGACTGCTTCTCTCATCACTGATTCTGAGCTATGGGATAGTAGGGCTTGGAAGTTCCACCGTAGCAGCAGAACCAGAGCCCGCCACTGATGCACTAGCAGCGCCAAACGCTGCTGCACCCGAAACTCAGCCTTCGCTACCTTCAACCGCCAACGAACCTGCAGCCGCCTTTTCCTTCGGAGCGCCCACAGGTTCGCCCTTGCGCCTCAATTCAATTAATGTTTTGCCTGCAGATTTGGCGGCTGCCCCGGCTCAGCAAGAAGCCAGTAGCACCCCATTACTGGCTCAAGTTTGGCCCGGTAGCCTTGCCCCAAGCCAGCCTGTTTCCGCTCTAGCCCAAGTTCCGCCGGTTGGGGCCGCTCCCGCTGGGATGCCCATACCGTGGCAGGTCGCCCCTCCCCTCACGGTTGCTCAAGCGGCTCAACCTGCTGGCGCACCTGCTGCCACTCCGGCAGGAACTTGGGTTATGGTCTGGCTGCCCTATGGCATGCCATATCCGGGGATGCCCGAAGCAGGGGGCAATCCCATGACCGGGGCACCCACACCTTATGGCATGGTCTATCCAGCTTGGGTGCCTATGATGCCTTCTACTGCCATGCCCGGGACACCGGGTGCAGTCAGTGCTTGGCCAACTGCGATCGCACCCCCCGCTGCCTATTCCCCGACAGGCGCTGCTCCCTGGGTGGCACCTCCAGCGGCAACAGCAGCTCCTGCCTACCCGCAACCGCAACCTTCCTACCCCTATGGACAAGCCCCTGGCTACTATCCCTATGGGCAGGTGCCTGGGGCTTTTGGTTACTTTCCGGGCAGTGTTCCTGCCCCTGTATACCCTCAGCCAATCCCCAACCAACTTCCCTTTAATACCGGGGCAACGGCTAGCTTCAGTCAACCCTCAACTGTTCCGACCTTAACTGTTCCAACAGCGCCCAGTGTCAATGTCGGTGCGGTGCCACCGCCACCGGCCCAGCCCATACCCATTATTCCTCCAGCGGCCCAGCCCACACCAGTACCGCCTGGAATTGCGCCAGCGATACCGGCTGGGACAATTCCAGGGACTGCTCCTGCCACGATCGCGCCAGCTACTGCACAGTCTCTAGAGGCTGCTACTCAGGCAGGAGCCAATGCATTTGCTGGCCCTCTGGCTCCGCAAGAGACCCTGGCATTCACCCAAACCAATCTAAATGTGGAGGGTCTCTACGTGCTGCAGGGGGATCGCTCCTCCGCTAGAGCTCGTTTAAATGCCGCCACCTTTCTGACTCCGAACGTTCTAGTAGGGGGCACCTTAGACGTTGTAACCGGGCCTGACTTGACCAGCAATGACGGCGTTCAGCTGACAGAGCTGTATCTGGCTGCGTCCATACCCGATGCACCTGGCCTGCGGTTCAGGCTGGGGCAGCTAGATCTAACCTCCTACTTTGATCGCAATAGTTTTGCCAAAGATATTGGCCGCGACTTTTTTAATCCAATCTTTAATACCAATCCAGCGCTGCTGGCCGGGGCTAACGTCACAGCCTCCCGACCCGGTGGGCTAGTGCAGTGGGCCGTCAACGATGACATTACCCTGAGTGCGTCAGCCTTTTCCTCTGCCCCCGGCATCAGTGACTTCGCGCTCGATGGTTTTGCAGGCGAACTGAGTTTCCGAACTGGCAACCTGATTCTGCGGGGCACCTATCTAACCTCTAGAGATACCCAGTTTCAGGGTACGCAGGATCGGCTCAGTGCCTACGGCGTCAACGCAGAGTGGTTTATTCCAGAGGCAAACATCGGTCTGTTTGGCCGCTACGGACGGCTAAACAATACAGACACCGGCTTCGCGACAGATACCTACAGCCTGGGCCTAAACGCCCTCGACTTGTTTATGGAGAATGATCGATTGGGGCTGGCCTATGGCCGCAATTTGTCCACAGCGTCGGTTAACGGACTAACGCCAGATGCGCTGGAGGTCTTCTATGACTTCGAAGTGTTACCTAACATTCGGGTTGGCTTTACCTTTCAACAGCTCAATCAGTTTTCGGAATCGGTTGCGGGCTTCCGCATTCGCAGTGGTCTCGATTTATCCCCCAGCCCATCCCTCGATTGAGAAATGCCATGTCTGCAAAACAAACTGTTGTCTCCCCATACTGGTTTAAGCGATTGGTTTTAGCTGGGTTGGCCATGCTGGCAGCCCCAGTTCTCTCTCTGAGCGGGCTACCGCCTACCGCTGTTTACGCCCAATCTTCGGCGGTGCGGCAGGGGTATACTCTACTGGCCCAAGATCGGGTCAGTGAAGCGATTGGCGCGTTTCAAGCGATTCTTAGGCAAAATCCCCGAGATATTGACGCTCAGTTGGGGTTGAGTATCTCCTATCGGCGGGCAGGCCGAGATGCAGATGCTCTAGCAGCCTATCAGCGAGTTTTGGAGCTGGACCCCAACAATCGGCTAGCCCTCAGCTCCCTGGGGTTCCTGGGTGAATTTCGGGCAGAATGGCAGCCGATCGGCATTCAGGCGCTGACCCGCTTGCTCGATCTAGAGCCCAACAACCTAGATGCCAGAGCCCAACGCGCCAAGCTCTACTACTATCAGGGGCTATTTTCTCAGTCCTTGGCCGACTATGCGCTGGTCTTGCCCCAGACGCAAAGTCTTGCTGTTGTCGGGGCAGCTGCAGAAGCGTACACCTACAGTGGTGACTACGCAACCGGGCTGAGTTTGTTTAACCGTTACCAGGCTGCGGGCGGAGCCGTGCGAGGCGATCAGGCGATTGCTTATGCTCAGGCGCTGCGCGAGAGCAGCAGTGTGGCCCAGGCTGTTCAGGTGCTTGAAGCAGAGCTAAACCGGACTCCAGAGTTTAATACTCAGCAGGTTCGGCTGCGGGGCGCTCTGGGTACAGCCTACGCAGCAAATGCCCAGTATCAACAGGCGCTGGAGGTTATCCAACCGCTACGAGGCCGCAGCGATGCTCGTCTCACACTAGCCCGTGCTTTGAATGCCATTGGAGAGTACAGCCGCCAAACTGCCTATTCTCAAGAGGCAGCCCAGATCTATCAAACCGTTTTAACGACAGTGCCCAATCTACCGCCAGGTATTCGCAGGGAGGCTATTGCCGTCTTTAGCAACCTGCCGGAGTGGCGACCCTCTGCTTTGCAACTGGTGCAGGCACTCAGCCGAGAAACTCCAAATGACAGCAGTTTAGTCTTTAGTCAGCAGGTGCTGGCGTATCAAACTGGGCAACTTTCCCGGACGGATTTTGTCCAGCAGGTGCGGGCAGCGTTTCCTAGCCTTCCTGGAGATCCGGCACAGGTGCGCAGTATTAGTCAAACGCTGAGCCGAGTCGATCCGCCCATTGCAGATCTGCTGCCGCTCTACCAAAGCCTGCTGGCCGCAGGATCGCCTGAGGGCTTTCTCAATTTTCGCGTAGCCCAAATTTTGATTCAGCAGGGGCAGCTAGCGGCAGCCAAGTCAGCTTTGGCTGCCTACGCGAGCACTCCAGCAGGCCAGCGGGATGGGGATACAACTCAGCTGTTGCTGGCTGATATTGACCGTCGGGAAGGCAATCTCAATGCCAGTATTCAGCGGTATCAGGCCCTAATCAGCAGCAGCCGAACTCTAGATGTTCGACGTGGTGCGCTTCAGGGCCTAGCTGCGGTATACCAGAGCCAGGGGCTCAACCGAGAGGCGATCGCACTTTACGACCAGATCATTGCTGAGAATCCTCAGGATCCAGCCTTTGCCTTGGGCCGAACATCTTTGGCTTACCAAGCTGGGTTAATTAGTGAAGCGCAGGCCGCCGCTGTTTTGAATCAGAGTTTGCAGCAGTATGGGGCTAGTACGCCGCCGCCGGAACTGATTGCTCTAGCGGCAGCTCTGCCGCCCGATCCAAGTCGGGCCGATCTATATCAGCGACTGCTGGCCGTTGAGCCTGGTAATTTGGGCCTGCAGTTGCGATCGCTCCAGGTCTTGGCCGACCGCAACCCAGCCCAGGCTAGAGCCGAGATTGCCCGACTGCTTGCCCAGTCTCCTAATAATCTTGACCTCTACTTTGTGCAGGGAGACATTGCCCAACAGACTGGCGATGAGGCCTTGGCCCGTCAGAGTTACGCCGCAATCCTGCAGCAGCAGCCCAACAACCTCGATGCCCTGCTGGCTCTAGGCGGATTGGAATTTCAGCAGGGTAACTTGGCCCAGGCAAACGAACTTTACAATCAGGCGCTAGCGCTCGATACCAGCAGCGGCGTAGCTCGCACCTCTCTGGCGGCTCTCAATGCGGTCCAAGGTCGGCCGCTGCAGGCCATTAAGGAACTGCGGGCCTGGCAACAGTTCCAGCAGGCCCAGGGCCTTGCCGATCCGCAGGTATCTGCCCAGATTCAGCAGATCGAGGCAGGGCTGTTGCAACAGCGAGGTATTCAGCCGCCTTGGGAGCGTTTTTAGGGCCAGCTTCAGAGAAGTGCCTCGTCGGCAGGATTTAGGGGTGCGTCTTAACAGTTTTCACATGCGATCGCACTCTTTGATAAAGATCAGGACCCATCGTTAACGCGTTTACCTGATCTAAGGCAACCTAGGATGAAATACCCGCATAACTGCCAGTATGCTCCCGCAATAGCAGTCGCACGCCAGCGCTTTTTAAACCGATGCTTCCCACTTCCCTTTTCGGATCTGCCTGGCATCTTGGGCGCAACCCTGGGTGCAAATGCTTCAGGCGTAGCTATGCCAGCAGGCAAGCTGTTCTCAGTTCAGTCGGCTTGGCTGTCTGCTTAGGTCTGCTGGGCTGTAGCCAAGAGGGGCCTCCAACGGCAGCTAACCCTCTTGATGAAGACCTCGCACCTACAGTTGAAACCGCAATCAACCTCGCTGGAGAGCAGCCTGGTAGAGACCCGGCAGCCCTCTCTACCGATGCTTTGCTGCAGGAGAGTTGGGCTGCTTACCGGCAGCGCTTTATTCAGGCCGATGGGCGAGTAATCGACTGGGAGGGCAACGCCCGTACCGTTTCAGAGGGACAGGCGTATGCCCTGCTGCGAGCTGTGATGGCAGACGACCCCGCCACCTTTGAACTGACTCTGCAATGGGCTGAAAGCAACCTGAGGCGAGAAGGGAGTGCTCAGGGCGACAGCCTATGGGCTTGGAAATGGGGGCAGGGCGAGGACGGTTCTTGGGGTGTTATCGACGGTAACTTCGCCAGCGATGCCGATATTGATGCTGCTACAGCCTTGATTCTGGCAGCTCGGCGCTGGAACCGTCCAGACTACGAGGCTTTGGCCCAGGAAAAGCTGGCTGACCTCTGGGACTTCTCCACTCTAATGCTGCCTGCAGTGGAAGCTCAGAACTCCCTCAGATATCTTTTGCCCGGCCCTTTGCAGGCATTTCAACCCAGCCCTGGCAAGGTCTATCTCAACCCCTCCTACCTAGCTCCCTATGCCTTTCGCCTCTTTGCTCAAGTTGATCCAGACCGGAACTGGGCCGCTCTAGTCGAGAGTAGCTACCGCGTATTGAACCAAACCAAAGACCTCTCTCCTCAGGGCTTACCTGGGGATTGGGTCGTTTTGGAAATGGCGACACAGCAGCTAGCACCCGTCGGCAGAAACAGCACTCTGAAAAGCCACTATGGCTTTGATGCCTACCGGGTCTGGTGGCGAATAGCGCTAGATGCCGCCTGGTTTGGAGAACCTAGAGCCGACCGCTTTTTGACCGAACACCTGGGCTATTTAAAGACCCAGTGGGAGAGCCAAAAAAACATTCCAGCCGTGCTGGATCTCAAGGGGCAGGCCCTCGTAGATTACGAAGCGACTGCCCAATACGCCATGCTCTACCCAGCTTTTCTACGGATAGAACCACAGATTGCTGAAAGTCTACGCCGAGAAAAGCTGTTAACTGCCTACCGCCAAGGAATTTGGGATAACAACGATGCCTACTATGTGCAAAACCTGGCCTGGCTGGGCCTATTTCCAGCTGAACGTCTGCCCGCCTCCCTATTAAAGGGAACCCCTTGATAAACAACCTTCTTCAAGCCAGTTGAACTGACTCAAACTAGCTCTTAACCCTATGCGTAATTTCATAAAGCAACTTCTATTGAAGCTCCCGAATCAGCAGCTTCGGCGGCGGAGCTGGCGGCGATCCTCAATCCCAACTAGCTCCCGTCGATCTGGCAAAACTTCTGGTTTCTGGTCAGGTCGGCGCTCAGGCTGGCTAGCCTGGGGGGCAGGCTTAGGCTGCTTGACCCTGCTGCTCTGTCTGCAAATGCCTCAGGTCATGGCTCAGTCCAATGAGGCGGTGCAAAAGCAGGAAGACGAGGTCATTCGAGAGTACTCCTTGCCCAGTCCCGCGCCCCAAGCCCCCGTCGTCAGACCCCGGCCTCGGCCCGCTGAACCCCCTGCACGGTCTGCTCCGGCCTCGCCGCCGTCCCGACAGGCCTCGCCTGCTCCATCGCCCCGGCCCTCAGCACCGGCTAGACCCCAACCTGCCCTAGCTACCCCGGCCCCAGCTGCGCCCACGCCAGAACCAGAGGAGCCAACGCCAGCAGCCTCGTCAACGCCAGCCCAACCGGCTTCAAGCCAGTATGTCCTGCAGTTTAACCGCAGCCCAGTTGTGGGCAATGCCTTGCAGCTAGGAGGGGTGCTCTCGCAGGCCCGGCTAGGCTTTACCCGGCCTCGCAACTGGCAGGTCAACTCGGCTAAGGTGCTGATTCGCTTCCGCCACTCTCCGGCTCTAGTTGCCAGTCGGTCTAACCTGACGGTGAGGCTGAACAACTCCCATCTGGGCAGCTTGCCGCTCAACCGCAAGCCGGACGAAATCGGCAACGTTCTCTTTGATGTGCCAGCTAACCTCATTCAGGACTACAACACCCTGATTATCCGAGCTCAGCAGCACACGTCTGAGGAGTGTACCGACCCGACTGATCCCACCCTGTGGACTGAAATCTTGCCCGACTCCCAGGTCGTGATGAACTATCAGCCCCAGGATGTTGCTCTAGACTTTGCTAACTTTCCCTATCCCTTCCTGGATGACCTGGGGTTAGAAGCCGATCAGCTGACCTACCTGCGCCCCAAATCGGTCGATAACCTTTGGCTGACTGCAGCGGGTCGTTTTCAAGCCGCTGCCTCCAGGTTGACTAACTTCCGAGCCATTGAGACTCGCCTGGTGAATGGCCTGGATGACATTGGAGCCGAATCTGGGGTGGTTGTGCTGGGGACTCCGGCAGAGCAGCCTGCCCTAGCTCAGCTAGCGCTGCCGTTTGCGATTAAAGACAACAAAGTTTTAGACGGCAGTGGTCAGGCTTTACCCAACGGTGTGGGCGTCCTCATGCTAACGACCACAGCTGATGGCAGTCATCCGGTATTAGTGGCCACGGGTAACGATTCGCCTGCTGTTCTCAAGGCGGTACAGATGCTGGCCCAACCCGTTGATCGGCAGCTCGCGACTGGCCAGGCAGTGCTAGTAAACGAGGTGGCTGACGTCCCTTCTCCTGCACCTAGGGACTGGCCGGGGTATTTGCCAGCTGAAGGGAATCGACTGCAGTTGAGCGATCTTCTGACAGCAGACGGCAAGCCCTACCAAGACATCACGGTAAATGGGTTGCCGGCACCCCCCCCGATTTCTATACCCCTGCATACTTTGCCCGACGATCAGTTTCTCAAAGGCAGTAATTTTACGCTCCGCTACAGCTACGGCCCCAATATCGATACGCGGCGTTCCTCTGTGACTGTTCGGATCAACGGTCAGGGGGTTGGCGGTGAGCGGCTATCGTCGGCTAAAGGTGGTAGTGACTCTATTACGGTAGAGGTGCCGCCTGCAGTTATGTCGCCCACGTCAACGCTGGAGGTTCAGTTTTTTACCTACCCTCAAACAGCGGTGATTGCCTGTGGGGAGGTGCCCGACCAGCCGATGTGGGCAACGGTTCATGGCGACAGCAGCTTTAATCTGCAGCGCACCAACATTGTGCAATTGCCTGATCTTAGGCATTTACAGGTTGGGTTCCCACTGGCGGCCCCCCAGGATTTGTCGCAGATGGCTTTTGTGCTGCCAGACAATCCTTCTGACGCCGAGGTGCTGACCCTGCTTCAGGTCAGTGGCCGGCTGGGTCGTCTCAGTCAAGCCGATTCAGTCAAGCTAGGAGTGTATCTGGCAGGCGGATTGCCAAATAATGTGCGAGAGCAGCAAAACCTGGTGGGCATTGGGCTTCGCAACCGATTTCCAATTCCTGAGGTGTTTCAACAGCCAGATCGTTTTTCGCTAGGAGAACGGTTTTTGCGGCGACAAAATCAAAGCCTGGTGCAAACCCTGCCTGACAACGCAGGCGTGATTCAGGCAGTTGCGTCTCCCTGGAGTCGCGATCGCATCTTGTTAGGTCTGACCGGCCAAAGTGAACAGGGGCTGGCCGACATTCGCCAGCTGTTCCGCCGAGACGAGCTTTTCTCCAAGCTTGAAGGGGACACAGTGCTGGTGAAGCGAACCACAGCCAACCCAGCTGAATTTAGCGACAGTGATTTTGCAGTGACGACCCTGACGCAAAACCAGCCGCGCGAGATTAATCGCAGCGGCCCGGTGACCCGTACCGTCTCCTTCATGCAGGCCAACTGGTTTTTACTGCCGACTGGCCTAGTGCTGCTGGCCCTGATTGCCTACGGTGTTTCCCAGCTCTATCTCAATCGGATTAGTAAATCAGGAGAACTGCAATGACCAACCCCTCTCCTCAAACCAATGCTCCCCTTCCGGGTCACCGGTTTACTTGGTTTAGCGATCTGGTTGACGCCCTGCCGATCTGGATGGAGCGGACCCTCGGTGGACGTGGTCAGCGCAGCGTCCTGTGGCTGCTGCTGCTGGCCCTGATCTTTTCCCTGCCGCTAATCATTACGCCGCTACCGTTGCGCCAGCAGACTGTGCTGGCGGGCATTTTAATCGCTCTAGGCTGGTTGCTAGTATGGCTGGAGGAACGCCAAAAACGGCAGCAAACCAGTGCCCACATGCACCTGCTATTGATGTGGCTCAGCATAGTAGTCACCCTGCGCTACCTGTACTACCGGACGTTTAATACCCTGAACCTAGATGGTTGGGTCAATGCGATCTTTAGCCTGCTGCTCTACGGGGCAGAACTCTATGCGATTGTGACCCTGCTCCTGGCCTATTTTCAGACGCTCAAAATTAAGGACCGCAAGGCGGTCGATATCTCCCACATTCCCCAGGAGCAGTGGCAAAGCGTTGATATTTACATTCCCACTTACAACGAAGACGTTGAGATCGTTCGCAAGACGGCCCTAGCAGCCATTGCAATCAGCTATCCGGCGAACAAAAAACACGTCTATATCTTGGATGATGGGCGCAAGTATCCTCAGCGGCGGGAGCAACTGCGGCGGCTGTGCCAGGAAATTGGCTGCACTCTGATGACGCGGGACAATAATGACCACGCCAAGGCAGGCAATATCAACCACGCCATGCGGCGCACCCCCGGGGATTTAATCCTGATTTTGGACTGCGACCACATTCCCAGCCGCAATATTTTGATTAACACCGTGGGCTTTTTCCTCAACCCCAAGGTGTCTTTGGTGCAGACGCCCCACTGGTTCTATAACCCCGACCCCTTTGAGCGCAACCTGCTGACCCAGGGTCGAGTTCCTGTGGGCAATGAGCTGTTCTACAAGATTTTGCAGCGGGGGAACGACTTTTGGAATGCGGCCTTTTTCTGTGGGTCGGCGGCGGTGGTTCGCAAGAGCCATGTGCTGGAGATCGGCGGCATTGCTGTAGAGACGGTGACAGAAGACTGTCATACCTCCCTACGGCTGCACATGCTGGGCTATGAGACGGTCTACTACGACAAAATCATGGTCGCTGGGTTAGCCCCTGAGAAATTCTCGTCTTACATTGGTCAGCAGGTCCGCTGGGCCCGTGGCATGGCCCAAATTTTGCGCTTGGAATGGCCGCTATTTAACCGTAAGCTGACTATTCCCCAGCGCATCTGCTACACCTCAGCCACCACCCACTTCTTTTTTGGGTTTCCTCGGCTGATGTATGCGATCGCACCCATTGCTTTTCTAGTATTTGGCATTAACTCTGTGCGGGGTCTGGGGCTAGAGACCCTGACCTATGCCCTGCCCTCGATATTGCTGGCCCTTAACGCCAACTACATCATTCACAGAGGCGTTCGTTTCTCCTTTTGGAACGAAATCTTTGAGTATGCTATGGCCTTTCAAGATGGCTTAGTGACGTTTATGGCCCTGCTCAATCCCAAGCTGGGTTCATTCAACGTCACCGACAAAGGATTGCAGGTAACTCGCCGCACCTTTGATTGGGGCTCTGTCCGAGTGCTGCTGATCGCTGGGCTCTTGAGCGTGCTGTCGCTGTTGATGGTGCCCTTCTGGCTAGTGACCGAGCTACAAACCTGGGATGCTGTATTGATTAACGCCATTTGGTGCATGGTCAATGTGCTGCTGCTGAGTGCGGCCATTCTAGTGGCCCTAGAGCAACCCCAGCTGCGGCAGTCCCATCGACTGGATCGTCATCTGCCCGCTATTATCTATGCCGGGCCAGAAACGTTTACTGGGGTCACCCTAGACATTAGTGAAACCGGAGCCCGGGTCATTCTCAAGAACTGGCCTAACTTGCCCGATGCCATTGATGTTGAGCTGCATGGAGACTACGGAGCCAGAGCTTTTGTCAGCGGTCGGGTCATTCGAGTGACTCCGCGTAGCGAAGACGACGTCATCTTAGCCGTCGCGTTTGAAGACATGACTCCAGTTCAGCACGATGCTCTGGTAGTGGTGCTCTACTCCGACGTCAAAGAGTGGTACTCCCAAACTAGAAACATTGCAGACAGACCGTTGGAGTCGATTAAATTCCTGGCAACCAGCTTGCTGAGGGCATTTCGGGAACCCAAACCAATGGAATCTGTGCAGGTTCGCAAGCGCATTCAAACGCCTGGTCAGGTTTACATTGAGGGGCAGTACTTTCCCTCCACAGCGCTGGAAATTAACAGCCGCACGCTGCAGCTAGCTATTAGCCCAGACCATCTCCTGTCCCTTCACCCGGAAGTGTTTACCCAGGGGCAGGCAGTGGGCGTCGTAGTCATGCCAACCCCCGAACCCGCTGACGCTGTTAAGCTGGTGGCTCAGGTGGAGCGGCTAGATCGCTCAGGGGAAGCTCCTCTGCTGGAGGTGTCTTTTCCAAAGGTGCTAGATTCGCGGCAGGGTCAGCGCATTAAAACGCTGCTCTATAGCCTCAACGATTCTGCTGTCGTAGTCTAAATTTCTGGTCTAAGTCTAATTTAAACTTGTTAATGCAGAGGCGGTATCTAGCATCGCCTCTGCATTTTCGATCTTAAGACGACCAGCGATCGAGCGCTCGTTTACCGCCCCAGCGGGTTACGATCTCGTCATCGTAGTCATCGGCAATGCGAATAACGGTCATCACCGAGTGCTTCAGCTCAATCAGGTTGCAGGCAGACCCAACCAGACTGTGCTCAAACACAATGTCATTTTCATCATCCAGGGCAAACCGACCAAAGTAAATCCCATTATTCTCTCGAAGTAGAAAAAAAGTCAGATCCGGTGTGACCTCCAGATCCGTAACCACATAGGACCGGGTGGTAATTAGAGCTTCATCTTCACCCCAAGGCACAACCCGGGTCGAAGCCACTGCCGAACCAAAATTCACAATAAAGAGAGGTTCATCCTCAAAGGTGATAACCGACTCACTAAACAGTTCGTTCATCCATGGCGAGATGCGCTCATAGATTTCCTTTTGAGCAGGGGTCTTAAACTCCATAAGGTTTTTCCAGGCAGTAAAGCGTATTCTCTCATCTCTTACTTTTTTAGAATCATGCCCTTTCTGAGGATTCCGGTTTTCCCCCAGGATTTGCCGGTCCTGCTAGTCCCTTCCGGTGAGTATCTTTAAAGAGGTGCCTATGCTGCCCTACAGTCATGTCTTATTCTGACGGCCTCCCCCCTGATGAAGGTGAAGGGGCTGCTAATCCAAATTCTGATCAAGAACCCACCTGGGAGGATGTCGAACAGGAGTTAGACCAGATTGTTCTAGACGTCCAGGATCTGCAGGTTGATCTCAACTACCAGCGGGCACAGGATGTGCTGCGCTCTCTGGTGAGCCGACTTAACCTCACCGATCGAGAACGGACAGGGCTAGAGGATGCGCTTCAAAGCCTCAATGGCCTGCTCAGTAAGCTGGAGAACACAGTTGTTCATATTGCGGTGTTTGGCCTGGTGGGGCGGGGCAAATCTTCTATTTTGAATGCCCTGTTGGGTCAGGAGATTTTTGAGACTGGCCCTACGCATGGCGTGACTCAGCACGTGGAAAGCACCCGCTGGCAGGTTAATCGGGAGGCCCTAGGCGATCATCCTGAGCAGGACTTGGTCAGGGTATCACTTAAGAGCATCGGCAATTCGCGCATTGAGCTAATCGATACACCTGGTTTGGATGAAGTTGCCGGTGCTGCTAGAGAGGCGCTGGCCCGACAGGTTGCCCATCAGGTAGATCTGATTCTATTTGTCACTGCTGGAGACTTGACTCGGGTAGAGTATGAGGCGCTGCGATCGCTGCGAGAAGCCAGCAAGCCGATTCTGCTGATTTTCAACAAGGTCGATCAGTACCCTGAGGCCGATCGGCAGATGATTTACGAAACGCTGCGAGACCAGCGGGTGCGAGATCTGATTTCCCCCGATGAAATCGTCATGACTGCGGCGGCTCCCCTAGTAGCGCGGGCTCTAGAACAGCCGGATGGGCGAACGGTGCCCCAGCTGCGTCGGGGTGCACCCCAGGTGCAGGATCTCAAGCTCAAGATCTTGGACATTCTGCACCGGGAGGGCAAGTCTCTGATTGCGCTCAATACGCTGATCTACGCCAATGAGGTGAATGAGCAAATCTTGGAGCGGAAGCGGCAGATTTGCGATCGCATCGCCGATGAGACCATCTGGAATGCAACCATGATCGGCGCGATGGCGATTGCACTCAACCCAATCATGATGGTCGATCTGATCAGCGGAGCCGTGATTGACGTGGTGCTGATTGTGGCCCTGTCTCGGCTCTACGGTCTACCGATGACCCAGCAGGGGGCGCTGCGCCTGCTCCGGCAAATTGCCCTGGGGTTGGGCGGTATTTCGATTAGCGAGTTTCTAATTACCTTTGGGCTTAGCTCTCTCAAGGGCTTGCTAGGAGCCTCAGCGGTCGCTACAGGCGGGCTGTCCCTCGCCCCCTATATTCCAATCGCAATTACCCAAGCGGCGGTTGCAGGCGTCTCTACCTACAGCGTTGGCCAAGTGACAAAAGCTTACCTGACCAACGGGGCCTCTTGGGGAGTGGATGGCCCTAAAGCGGTCGTGAGCCAGATTCTAGAGTCCTTAGATGAAGACTCGATTCTCAACCGCATCAAGGATGAGCTGAGGGCAAGGTTGGATTTGCGGGCTAGAAGACCTTAGGGGAAGGGGGAAAAAGGCGGAGGGTAGAGGGCAGAAGGGCATTGGCTGCTTGGCTACTCTAGCTGGATTGGCCGAAGTGATAGCTGGGCATTCCAACGACATCAGTTTGTAGGCGGAAAAGATCGCCAGCGTAGAAGCCTTGCTCAATTTCCTGCTGGCTTAGCCCTACAGACGCTGTCGTGATGTAAAGTTCGGTCAAGTCTTGGCCCCCAAAGGTGCAACAGGTTGGGCACTGCACCGGCATCTTGACTCGCATCATTTCTTTGCCGTCAGGGTCAAAGCGAATCACGCACCATCCGTTCCACATGGCTGTCCAGATACAGCCTTCTGCATCCATTGCCATGCCGTCTGGCTCAGCCCCTTCATCGCTTAAATCGATCAAAACACGCCGATCTTGAATGGAGCCGATTGCGGCATCAAAACGGTAGGCGTAAATCTTCTGTTCGGCTGAATCCGTCAGGTAAAAAGTTGTTTCGTCGGGGCTCCAGCCTAAGCCATTGGAGATGGTTAGGCCCGTCTCCATCACCTGCAGAGATCCGTCAGGATCATAGCGGTAGAGACTAGCCTGCTTCGGATCTTGGGAGATAGAGCCAAACCAGAAACGCCCCTGAGGGTCGCACTTACCGTCATTAAACCGATTGTCTGGCTTATCGGCCTCAATAGTCAGGATCGGCGTCAGTTTGCCGTCTTGAGTGTTGAGGAAGGCAATGCGATCGCGCTGGCCGATAATTAGCTGACTGGGGCCTGCCAGGGCGATTGGTCCGACGACATCTCCTACTTCAAAAAATTGATCCTGCCCTGAGGTTGGGTCGAACTTGTGAACCCGGTGGTTATAGATATCGACCCAATAGAGCAGGTTTTGCTCAGCGTCCCAAAGAGTGGATTCACCTAAGCGAGAACGGGCTTCTAATACGTTGTCGAGAGGATAGTTTGCAGGAGGCATCAGGGATGAAAACGGTTAGAGTTTCTGAAGTCACATCAAGATGACGGTTGCCCGCATATCAGAATTGGCTCAGTCTTCAGCCAGAGTTTCTGCGAGATCTCCCAGGCCACTGTTGCCAGTAAAGTACCTGATACAGCGGGGAGACAGCCTCTACCATCAGCAGGATAAGCCGGAAGGAGTATAGGCATTGGGGCCATCGCATCCCCGCGCCAGTGCAGCTTTGTAGAGCCTGTTTGGCGGTACGCTCATATCAGATATGGAGTTAGCACCCATGAAGACCCAAATTGTCGCAGACGACCTCGTCATTCATATAGGCACTCTGCAAGATGCCCAGATACTCTGGGATAAGGCTCTCCAGTTAGCCAAAGGCCACAAGCTGAAGTACATAACGTTCATCCCTACCAATGGGGATCGGCCCTTGAGTGCCTCGGTGCGGCGGCTATCGCGGCTGGCTAGACAGGCGAATCTAAATTCCGCTGAATAGCAGCATCGTCAGTGGCTTGGTAGCTGAGCCAATTGAAGGTCTCGTTTTAAGCGCCAAGCATTTATAAAACAGGCATAAAAAACAAAGCGGCTTCTAACTAGTTAGAAGCCGCTTTGCTACTTGGTGGCGGGGCATGGATTTGAACCATGGACCTTCGGGTTATGAGCCCGACGAGCTACCAGACTGCTCTACCCCGCGTCGCACTCACTTAGTATAGCGAGAAAAGTTCACTGATAACCACTTTTTTAGAGATTTAGGTAGAAAAGTCTGCGGCGAGGCTGAAAAGCGCTCTGCAAAAAGGGTTTCAGCTTGAAAAGTCATAAAGAAACAAGCGGTGCAACTGCGCCGCTTGTTTCTTTAGAACCTGAAGGACGATTTAATGTAGAGACAGCTCTCCTGCTACATCCAAACGCTTGTACTGGCTCAGCACCATATAGGTTTCTGCTAGGGTTTCGGCAACAGCCGGCAAGATCCAGCCTAGCTGTTTCAGGAGGTGAATTGCGATCGCATATTTCGCCCGCTTGGAGCCGTCTAGTACCTTAACCGCTAGCCCCAGCCCTTCACCTACCCGACCAATACACTGGATGCCTTCAGCCCCGGATTTGCTTACCAGTTCGCCATCGGTCAGCTTCATCAGCTCAGTATCGAATGCATCTACCCCGCCCACCATGTCAGGATGATGAGTCATCGCCCGAACGATGCGCTCCATATCCAGGCTGTCGCCTGAAGCAAGCTTGGCAAATAGGGTAGACATCTGGCTCAGCTGCAAGAGATAAGTGGGGGCACCACAGTCATCATGAGCCATGATGAACTCGTCTGCAGGCATTCCCAGCAGATCTGCGACTTTACCCAAGATCAAGGTTTGCACCGGGTGGTTGCGGTGCAGATAGCTGTCCAGCGGCCAATTGCGCTGCTGGCAAACTGCCAACATCCCGGCATGCTTGCCTGAGCAGTTGTTCCGCAGAGGACTATCCTGACCTTCTGGGATAGGGCACTTGAGCATAGTCGGCTCAATATCGGCCCGCCAGAGAATGTGAAAGACCTGCCGCACGTGCTCAATAGAGCCCTTGTGAGAGCTACACATGATGGCGAGATCCTTGTCGTCTAGCCCGTAGCGCTCCAGCGTGCCGGTGGTTGCCACAGCTAGAGCCTGAAAAGGCTTGAGCGCTGAGCGCACAAATGTTGCGGTTTCAGCATCTCCGGCGACTGACAAGATTCGGCCTCGGCTGTCAGAGACAACCGCATGGGCAATATGGTTCGATTCCGCAATCCCTTCTCGCAGGAGCTGAACCTGCAGCTCTGTATTTTGATGGCGCTTAGCCCTACTGGTCATGGCTAAGACTCTTACACGCTAACGTCATTACCAAACTTTCCTTTAGACAAATTGCCACAGTACCAGGCCCGCCGCTAGCAACCCTGCGATCACCCCTAAGGTTTTTTGAATTCGCCTCAAAATCGGCTTAACCTGGTAGTCCACAATCAGCCGATCGCGGCTAACGACCTCTTCAGGTTTAACCCAAACTTGACCGTCATACCAACCCGACTCTTCGTAGGGCACTGCCTGCTGCCGCAGTCGACCGCATACATGGGACCAACCCGTGTAGAGCTGAACCAGCGCCAGAATGGGCAAGCTAAAGGCTCCCATCATGCCGCTCAACCCAAACAGCAGCGGGTGTTTAGCAGGATGAAAGCTGGCTGCAGCAATTGGCCCAGCAAAGGACCAGCTCAGCAGCCAGAGTATGATCACGGGCTTGAGATATCCGGCCAGATCTCGGCCAGCCCAGCTGTAAAACCAAGATTCACGCACATCTTGATACTCGTTAAGGGGCTGTTGTTCAACAGGAACCGGACACCGGGAAGTCATTACAGGCAGGGAGTGAGGGCTATTGGACAAGCAGAGTCAGCAGATTGCCTTTAACTTTGGATGTTAGAGGCCGAATTTGGGGGAACATAGTCAATTCGCTGAGCGTGTCCCCAAAAGGCCTCTAAATTATAAAACTCTCGTTCCCGTGGCAGAAAGATATGGGCAATGACTTCTCCAAAGTCCTGCACAATCCAGCTGCCCTCACCCTGTCCTTCTGTGCGCAGGGGCCTTCGGTGCCAGGTTTGCTCTAGCTCGTCCTCAATGGTGCGGGCAATAGCCCGTACCTGAACGGCAGAAAAACCGGTGATCACCACGAAGTAGTCAGCCAGGTAAGACACTTCCCCAACCTGCAGGATGGCGATATCGCCGCCTTTGCGATCGTCGGCTGCCTTTGCGATCGCATAGGCCAGTTCTAAAGCCGCGTCGCTACTGCCGCCACCGCCCTCGGTACCGACAGACGAGTTCATCAACATACCAGATTGAAACGAATTAGACATTGCGAAGGCGAGTTCCTCAATTCAACAAGGGTTTAATGAAAGCAGTGAAGCAGAATAAACGGATTGCTCCTCTAAGACAGAGGTACTAGCGTTCCAGCAGAAAGTTGGATAGCATTGCGACTGGCCTGTAAAAACCAGTTGCGAGTTGCCAAAGCCCGAGGATGGATAGGCCGCTGCTTCTCAATCAATTGAGACAGCGTGTAATCACAGGTGCGGTAAACCGCTGTGGTTAAGTCTGTAAAACACATCTTTCTCAGGGCGTTTAGCGTCTGAGTGTCGCCCCGCCCAGGTTCTAGCGTATCGGCTAAATACACGATACAGCTGAGGGCATCCATGCCGGGACGACCTAGGGTATGGTTTGCGATCGCCCTTAAAATCCCCTCCTCCTCGACACCAAAGCGGTCTCTGGCAACAATCGCGCCCACATCTGCATGCAGCAGGTGAGGATTGATCTCGTCTACCGGATCTAGCGTTAAACCTTCAGCTAACGCCATTTCTAGCAGCAGCTGCGGTTTGAAAAACTTAGCCAAATCATGCATTAGGCCCGCTTGAGCTGCTGTAGACAGGCAAAGGCCATAGTGGCGAGCGAGCGTGACCGACATTTCCTCCACCCGAAGAACGTGCTGCAGCCGCTGAGACGGGACATTGACTGCTAGCCAGTCTAAAACGGTTTCTCGCAGCTTGTTAGAGGAAAAGACCATTCAGTTCTTGACAAATGTTAAGGAATATCAACGCTATTAGCCTCTTATAAAGCCATTGTAGAGGATGAACCCAGGGGGTAGCTCAACCCCGAAACCGACTCTTAACTTAGGCGATCTTAATCGGCTGCCAGCGTATATTATGATCCTCAACCTTGGGCAGCCGGTAGCTGCCCAAGGACGCTCTGTCTAGGCAACTTTATGGCTGTGGCACTTTCCTTTGGAGGCAACCCATGACCTCATCTCTGCAGGTTCTTATCGCACTACTCATCGGCCTCCTGGTTGGCGTGATCATCGGGTATTTTCTGCGCCAGGGGCGAATTAGTGAGCTCGTCCAAACCCTTAAGCAAAATCAGCGGCGCAATGAGGATTTGGAGATAGACCATCAGCAGCGTCTCCAGGAAGCCACCCTGCGCCTACAGCAAGACTACGAGGCTCAACTAACGGAAAAGATTGAGCGTTATCAAGATCAGCTAGAGGAGCGCACCCATCAGCTTGAGCAGGAATACCAGAGTCGGCTTGCGGTAGTACAACAAGGCCGGCAATCACCTGGTTCAGAATTATCTGAACCCATGCCAGGAGCTCTTTCTCCTAGCCCTCAACCCAACATTTCCCCTGACATTCAGTACGTTGAGCAGCAAATCAAGCGTCAATACGAGGACAGGCTCAGAGAAGCTGCCCGTAAAATTCAGCAAGCCTACGAGCAGCACCTGCGGCAAAAACTCAGAGAAACGCGAGATCTGCTGCAGCAAGATTACGAGAATCGGCTGGCCCAGAAAATTGAGCATTACGAAACGCAGCTAGCCAGCCGCACCGAACAACTTCAAGGCGAATACGACATCAGGCTGCAGGCCCTAGGGCCAACTCCCCCCACGCCCACCGCTGGCTGGGACACGACTGTCGCTATGGGCCTCAACCAGCCCCAGATGGTCGGTTCTGCCGCGCCAGTGCCTGGCCCCCCGCCAGCTATTCCAGATGAGGCTTTGCAGCGGCTTGAGGGTCAGCTGCGGCAGGAGTACGAGCAAAGGCTGGCTGAGAAGATTGAACATTACCAGGACGACCTGGCCCAGCGAGTTCAAAATCTAGAAGCTGAATATGAGGCCCGTCTGCAGGTGTCTCTACAAGCGCAACCTGAGCCAGGACAGCCTGTAGAAGGCACTTCCGTCAGCCCTGAAGTAGATGGGGTGGATGGCCCCTCCCGTGCAGTACCTGATCTGCCTGCCAATGAGCTTGCCCCAGAAACGCCTGCCCCTTTAAACGAAGCATTTTCCCTGGATGACGTTCTACTCAGCACGGATCAACCAACCGGCGTAGAGCAGGGGCTGAACCTCGACAACGACTTTGATGCCCAAGACTTCAATTTAGATGAACTTCTGTTTGAACAGACTCAGGAAGAAGGCTCAGGCAGCCTCCCTCCTAATTTGGACGACATCAGCCGCTTGAGCTAGAACCAAGCCCGGTCGACCCAGAAACCGTTGCCGTCGCAGGCGTTAAGTCCTGTTTTTCCAAAGTGGCCTGCAAATCAACGACCAGGTCGTCCTGGCTGCGGTGGGCCTCCCAAGGGCCAGTGTCAAATCTGCCGATTGTCCACTCTCCTTGGATGTGGTTGCCGTCCTCCGAAACTGTTCCAGTGTATTGAATTGCTGTGGGCGAGGTGGTCAGGTAACGCTTAGCAAAAGAAACCCGTCTACCCACAACTTCTCCCTGAATCTGGGCTTCCCCCAAATAGTTATCGTCTAAGACCCTGCCGCTAAGCGTATTGCCACCCTGTACTAGGGTTGCCTCAAACCGTGTAGGATTCTCTGCTTGCCAGTAGGTTCCTAGCCACATTCCACTTAAATCTGCCACGGTTTAGATACTCCCGATTCAATCTCGTCAATGGCACCATAGATCATAGGAGCCATTTTGGGTTCTGATTCAGTTTCGATTGTCAGTTTTGGTTGGAGGTCAACTCCCATTTATACCCGTCCCCTCGCCCGATTAATTGAAGAACTGCAGCGGTTGCCCGGTATTGGCCCAAAGTCAGCTCAACGCTTGGCCCTTCACCTGCTCAAGCGCCCGACTTCAGAAGTACAGGCCCTAGCCCAGGCATTGGTAGAGGCCAAATCTCAGGTGGGGCAGTGTTCTGTCTGCTTTCATCTCTCTGCCGATCCGGTCTGCGAAATCTGCCGCTCCCATAGCCGCGACCCTCAGACCCTGTGCGTAGTAGTAGATTCAAGGGATGTTATCGCCCTTGAAAGAACCCGCGAGTATAAGGGCAAATATCACGTTCTAGGTGGCCTGATTTCTCCCATGGACGGCATTGGCCCAGAACAGCTCAATATTGGCTCGCTGGTTCACCGAGTGAATAAAGAAGGTACTCAAGAGGTGATTATGGCAATTAGCCCCAGCATTGAGGGAGATACCACAACCCTTTATGTCGGGCAGCTGCTCAAGCCATTTACCCGGGTGACCCGCATTGCGTTTGGCCTACCTATGGGCGGTGATCTTGAATATGCTGATGAAGTGACTTTGGCCCGCGCTTTAGAAGGCCGACGGGAGCTAGACTAGCGGAGCTATTTTAGCTTTTGCTTGATGAAGGCAAGCATTTTGCTGAGCTGCCCCTTGAGCTGGTTGACCTCGGCTTGAAGCTGTCCAACTTGTGCCTGTAGCGCCTGAAACTCAGCTGGACTGATGCTGCCTTCTGCCGCTGTAGCAGCAGGGGCGGTGACCATAGCTGCTGTAGTTTTTGGCCGGGGCTTACGGGCCTTCATCATGGCCCCCTTAATCGCTTCGATCAGTTCCTTCTGCTCAAAGGGTTTTTGAATGAACTCAAAGTATTCGAAGGGCTCAGTAATTTTTTCTGCTACCTCTTCTCGGCGACCTGACATCAGCACTAGAGGAATGCGCTGCAGTTCTGGATTGGTCTGGATTTCCTGAAATACTTCCCAACCGCTCATCCGAGGTAGCAGGAAATCGAGCATGATCAGATTGGGCCGCTGACTGCGAATAGCATCCATCCCTTCAATGCCGTCCTGTGCTTCGACGATCTCGAAGTTACCCTGGGGCAGCATGTCACGGACGCGCATTCGAATGACTCGACTATCATCGATGACTAGAATCTTATGACTTGCCACAACTCACTCCTCTTGCGGTACCGAAGCTTTTTAGGGTTTAAAAATAGCTCAACTAATAGTAATTCAGCTTCTAGGGAAGGGCTGTAATAAATTCATCAGCTAAGTTCAGGCTCATGGTAACGCTTAATCCAAGGGTTGGCCGCCTAATGCGTTTGGCCCTTTGCGTTTGAACCTTTTAGAATAGGGCACAGGTCACCTGTCTCTGAACTAGTATGCCCGCAAATGCTGAATCTTTAACCTCTCAGCCAGCTGCTACACCGAGTTTTCAGGAGCGGCCAGGGTTGACCCTACCGCCCTGGCTGAAGAGACCGATTGGTAAAGCTAGCGAGCTTTCGACAGTTCAAAAAATTATTAAGCAGCGGCAGATTCACACCATCTGCGAAGAGGGTCGTTGTCCTAACCGGGCAGAGTGCTACGCCCAGGGGACTGCTACTTTTCTGCTGATGGGGCCAACCTGTACACGTTCCTGTGGGTTCTGCCAGGTGGACAAGGGACATGCACCCATGCCGCTCGACCCAGATGAACCTGAAAAGGTGGCGGAGTCGGTTCGGCTGTTGGGGCTGCGCTATGTGGTGCTGACCTCGGTAGCGCGAGATGATCTGCCGGACAAAGGGGCGGGTTGGTTTGTCCAGACGATGGCAGCCATTCGGGCAGCTAATCCTGAAACCGAGATCGAGGTTTTGACACCGGACTTTTGGGGCGGGCAAAATGCCCGTGAAGAGCAGCGCCAGCGGGTTGAGGCAGTGGCTAGAGCTAGGCCTGCTTGCTTTAATCACAACATTGAGACAGTGCGACGACTGCAGGGGCCGGTGCGACGGGGCGCTAAGTATGAGCGATCGCTAGATGTGCTTTGGGATGTTAAGGCATTCAACCCGGCGGTGCCGACTAAGTCTGGGCTAATGCTGGGCCACGGGGAGACGGAGACTGAATTGATCGAGGCGATGCAGGATTTGCGGGCGGTGGGGTGCGATCGCATTACCCTAGGCCAATATATGCGCCCCTCACTAGAGCACCTGCCCGTCCAAAAGTACTGGACTCCGGAAGAGTTCGATCGGCTAGGTGCGATCGCGCGCGATCTTGGGTTTTCCCATGTTCGCTCTGGCCCGCTAGTCCGCAGTTCCTACCACGCAGGCGAAGAAGCATAGCCGTCGAGTTAGGGCTAATCCTATTCGAGATCCCTTTGATCTGCCCTGCCTCCTGTTTCAGCCGGGTCAAAACAGCAGCTCGGCGGCTCCCTTAATTTGCGCTTGAGGCGTGGTTATGGGAAGTCTTGGCAGACAGATGAGGGTTTGCTGAGGAAAAGTTTGAGCGGGCAGGTCGCTGCCTTCATAGCGGTTTTGCACCACGTACCGTTGAGAAATCCCCATAATTGCTAGAGTTTGGCTGAGCCGTTGAGCTTCGGCCAAAATCGCCGACTGGTTTTGCACCACCCCAATAAATTCAGTGTGCTGAGGATTGGTCAGCTTGGCCTGCGCTTTGACCACTCGCTGGCGCAGGGTGCGTAGGCGGCTGATTAGATCTACTCCGCCTGCGACGTCTTTGTACTTGATCCAGAGCTTAAAGATCCAGGCTAACCAGTCGCTCAAAGCCGTAGGCATCTCTAGAAACCGCAGCAGGTGGCCGGTGGGGGCTGTATCTAGCACAATTAGCTGTTGCTCATCCCGCTCCAGCAAATCCATGACCGTAATCAGCGACAGCATTTCATCAATGCCGGGCAGGGCTTGGGAGACCACCTGCCGCCAGGCTTGAGGCCCATAAGCCAGCTGAATGGCGCTGTCTTCGTCAAGCTTGCCGCTCATCATTTCTGCAAGTTCCCACAGATACTCCTGCCGAAACTCCTCCAAAACCAGGTGAGCATCAATTTCTTGGGCCGATAGATTGTCGGTGAGCAGGGTCGGCTCATGGCTCAGGGGACAGTCTAGGGCATCTCCCAGAGAGTGGGCCGGGTCAATGGAAATGACGCGCATGGCGGCCTCTGGATGGCGCTGGGCCATACCCCAGGCCAGGGCGGCAGATACGGTCGTTTTCCCCACACCGCCCTTGCCCCCAATCAGGATGAGCCGCCTGCCTTCGGCAACAAAATCAGGAAAGCTAGGGGAAATTTTATCTGGCCAACGCGGCGGCAGTGACGCAATGGCAGGTGTTTCTTCCCAGACAGCCAAAGGCTTTACTTGATCTATCAAGGCATCTAGAGCGACGCCGCCAGCAGGTTCCTGGGCCTGCAACGGGATGCCCCAAATTGGTTTTTCGCCTGCCAGCGCCTGAAATTGTCCCATGACAGGCTGCTGAGCGGCACCTGCTATAGGGGAAGGCAGCAGTTGGTTGAGAATGAACCCCCCCACCGGAATGTGGAGTTGCTCTAGGGCTTGCATGAATCGCCCGCTCTCCAAAAAGCTCATTGATTCAGCGATGGCAACGATCCAGCAGGCAGTGCGATCGCAATCTTGCAGCAAGGCTCGCCCCTCTTGAAGATCCTGCTGCATGGTCTGGATGAAGGCGTCGGCTTCGTCTGGTGTGTAGCGCCCTGAAAGTGCCTGAGACAAATAGCGGTGCTTTTCCTGAAACTGATCTAGAGCAGCTATCAACGTATCTAGAAAATCCATCAGCGCAAACAGGTTGAGGGTATGACCACTGGGGGCCATGTCAACCACGATGCGATCGCAGCTCTTAGTTTGCAGAATACGCTCAATTTCTAATAACGCCATCAGCTCGTCTAGGCCGGGCCAACCCATGTCCCAGACGGGGCTGAGGTCACCACCAGCAATAAAGCTGCCTCGCTCCACCAATAGCTCTAGAACATTGCCGTACTGGCTTCGAAATGCCTCCAACAGCGCTCCGGCATCTAGGGCTCGTACCTGCAGGTTAGGCAGATCTGCCAGGGGCCGAGCTGTGTTGTCTACAGAGGTTTGCAGCACGTCTCCTAGGGAATGGGCCGGATCAGTGGACAGCAGCAGGATTTGTTCTGTAGGGAATTCTCGGCTCCACCTGCGGGCAAAGGCACAGGCAAAGGTGGTTTTGCCCACGCCGCCCTTGCCGCTAAACATGGCCAGTTGTCTGCTGTCGAAGGGATGCATGGTTGCCAGCGCTTGAAAGGCTCCCCTTAGGCTACCCGTGGGGTGGGGTGGGCTATCTGGGGAGTGAGGGGTAGAGGGGATGGGGGAGGTAGAGGGGATGGGAGAGGTAGAGAGGATGGGGAAGGTAGAGAGGATGGGGAAGGTAGAGAGGATGGGGAAGGTAGAGAGGATGGGGAAGGTAGAGAGGATGGGGGAGATGGGGTGATGCGTAGATTTTTTGCTGGGTGCTTAGCGGCTGGGGATGTTTGGGATTAATGGCATGTGGAGATCTTTCTCCTGACTAGATTGCTGTCTGCGCTCTGTCTCAAGGTTTTTACCTGCCATGAATGATTTCTTCAAAGGTTTTGAACAACTGCTGGAACTGGCCAAAACGCTGGAAGAAAAAGCGGAAAAAGGGGAGCTAAAGACTGATATTCGCGTGAATGCTCGCAGTATGAGCAGTATTCCTCGGCAGGGAAATATTCCTGATATGGGGGTGAGCCGTATGGGGCGACAGGCAGGCAGTCCTGATGATTCTGCTGTGGAGGAGGTGATTATTACACCGCCGCCTGCTGGAGCAGAGAGTTCTAGAGCGGCTACGTCAGCCGAGGGAGAGCCTGAGCAGTCGCCTACCTTGAAGAACGTGGGCGGACTGGGGAAGGTGCTGCAAGAGCTACGGGAACTGGTGGAAATTCCTCTGAAGCGGCCTGATTTGCTGGCAAAGCTGGGTCTGGAGCCGACTCGAGGCGTGCTGCTGGTGGGGCCGCCAGGAACTGGGAAGACCTTGACTGCCCGTGCTCTGGCTGAAGACTTGGGGGTGAACTATATCGCTATTGTTGGCCCGGAGGTGATGGGCAAATACTATGGCGAGGCTGAGGCCCGGCTGCGGAGCATCTTTGAGAAGGCCAAAAAGGCGGCTCCCTGCCTGGTCTTTATCGACGAGATTGATAGTCTTGCGCCGGATCGCAGCAAGGTCGAAGGCGAAGTTGAGAAGCGGCTGGTGGCTCAGCTCCTGAGCTTGATGGATGGCTTTGCCCAGGCTAGGGGCGTGATTGTGCTGGCGGCAACCAACCGTCCTGACCACCTAGATCCGGCTCTGCGGCGACCGGGGCGGTTTGATCGGGAGGTGCATTTTCAGGTGCCCGATCGGCAGGGGCGGCTAGAGATTCTGCGAATCCAAACTCGGCAGATGCCGCTGGAAGAAACGGTGGATTTGGGTGCGATCGCAGATCTCGCTCTCGGACTGGTCGGAGCTGACCTCAAAGCACTCTGCCAAAAAGCAGCCTACCTTTCCTTGCGGCGGCACATCCCTACCCTCTCTGGACCGGTGCCAGAGACCATGACCCTGTGCCAGGATGATTTTCTTCAAGCGATTAAAGAAATCAAGCCCTCCGTTTTGCGCTCGGTGGAAGTACAGTCGCCCGACATTGCCTGGGATGACATTGGCGGGCTAGTAGCGGTTAAGCAGACATTGCAGGAATCTGTTGAAGGGGCGCTGCTATATCCCGAACTGTACGCCCAGACCGGGGCCAAAGCGCCCAGAGGTCTACTGCTGTGGGGGCCGCCAGGAACGGGTAAAACTCTACTAGCAAAGGCGGTGGCCTCTCAGGCTAGGGCCAACTTTATTGCTGTTAACGGCCCGGAGCTGCTGAGCCGCTGGGTGGGAGCCGCTGAGCAGGCGGTGCGGGAACTGTTTGCCAAGGCGCGGCAGGCTGCGCCCTGTGTGGTGTTTGTCGATGAAATTGACACGCTGGCTCCGGCGCGGGGGCAGTACATGGGTGATTCTGGTGTGAGCGATCGCGTCGTTGGCCAGCTCCTGACTGAGCTCGATGGTCTGCAGGGCTGCAAAAATGTGCTGCTCATCGGTGCGACGAACCGTCCTACAGCCCTCGATCCGGCGCTGCTGCGGTCGGGTCGTCTGGACCTGCAGATTGAGATTGGGCTGCCCGATGCTGAGGGGCGGCTGGCGATCCTGCAGGTTCACAACCAGGAGCGGCCTTTAGCCGACATAAAACTGGCTAATTGGGCAGCTCAGACCGAAGGATGGAACGGTGCAGATTTGGCCCTGCTGAGCAATCAGGCGGCATTGGAATCGGTGCGGGAGTATCGGGCGCAAGGCATGGCCGATCCGACCCAGATTCGGATTCGGGATCACCATTTTGAACAGGCACATCAGGCGCTGATGCAGCAACGTGAGGCCCAGCGCTGATTGCATGGATGCTTTATAGGGCGGAGCTTACAGGAGGATTTGGTAGAAATAACAAGCCTTCTACTAGACCCGCCTATGGTGAATTTACTTGGATAGATTCAATCAGGGCATCCAACTGCGTCAGGGGTGGGGTAAAGCCGGTTTCAGGGTTGGCCGTAGCGATGCGATCGCGAGTCTCTGCCAGATATTCCTCATAGCGGGCAGCAAAAGCATTGTATTCTGCGCCTTCGAGCGTTGCTGCATCGGTAAATAAGCCAGTCTCTATAGGAAAGACAGCGCTAATGTAGCGGCCATCTTCTGTGAGTCCCTGAAAGGTGTAGAAGACCCGTTCTGTGGTCAGGGGAGAGACGTCTAGCCCATAGGCCGTGATATAGCGGATTCCGGTACCGCCCTCAAATTCCAGGTAGGTGGGGGCAGCATGGAAAAGTTGATCGCCCTCTACTTCGGGTAGATAGGGCAAGGTTTCTAGAGTTTCTAAGTCAGGCTGCGAGGCCAGAATGTCTTCTAGAGTAGCGGCCTCTTCCTCAAATCCATAGGTAGCGAACTGATCTCTGGGGTAGACCGCAATCTGAGGTAGCGTAAACCCTGGATTCTCCTGAAACACTTCTGGATAGTAAGGCTGAAATTCAAACAGGATATGCTCTGGAGTTTCATCTCCCGGTGGGGTGCTGGGATCGGGAGAAGTCGCCGCAATAGTTTGGCCCTCAGCCACTGTTCCTGGCAGCGTATTGGTAAAGCTGATGTCGCCAAAGGTAACTTGAGGAACAACGGATGTGTCTGACTCTTGGGTAGTTGCTGGGGCAGGTGTTTCTGGTACTTCTTGACCCGTTGGTGTGCCATCGCAGGCGACCAGTAGGCCCAGAGGCAGGCACAGCAGCAATAGACGCGATACCAGTCCCATATAACCTCCCTAAATGCAGCCTACGTTCAAGCAACCCAAAGTTAGGACTCAAAGAGAACCTTGGGGTTCGCCTTTTATCCCTCTTTGATCAATAGAACTAAGGTACAATTTTCGGCCCTAATTCGCCTTCTCCCTAGGAAAGAGAAGCTAATAGTTGAGATTGCTGCTTGGATCTAACGATTGCCAAAAAATTCTCAAACAGGAGCCGAGCATTGGTCTCAAATGTGGGTAAGTGAGCAACTACAGCCATCTGCAAATCTTCGCAGGCTGTTGAACCGAGTTTCTCCCTTAGCTCAGCAGCGTATTCCGGCACCGAGAGCCACGACGCCATTACCGAGTCCGTCACCTCTGGGTGAAACTGCAGCCCAAAGGCAAAGTCTTCAACGGCAAAACCTTGTATCGGGCAGGCTTTAGATGAGGCCAGAAGCGTACTCTGATCGGGCAGCCGCTTGATCTCATACCCATGCCACTGCACAACCGGAGTTGTGAGCGCTAGACCTTTCAGTAAGGGATGATCCCAGCCTGCTGGGGTTAGGCTAACCGGCAAAACGCCGACCTCAGAAGCAGCCATAGCCCCCACTTCACCCCCTAGTGCATCGGCCAGCAGTTGAGCCCCTAGGCAAATGCCGAGATAGGGTTTTCGAAGCGCTACAGCCTGACGGATTAGGGCTTTTTCCTGAACCAGCCAGGGGTATTGGGCCTCTTGATCGACGTTCATCGGGCCGCCCATCACCCAAAGCGCATCGTAGGGTGCAAGGTCAGGTAGAGCATCTCGGTTCTCGATTTGAACGACATCGAGGTCAATTCCGGCTTCCTGGCAAAGCTGATTAAAAATACCGAAGCCTTCAACCACCAAGTGCTGAATGACGAGAAATTTCATAGCGGCTGTAGGGAAATGGGTTGTCTTTGTCTCCAATGTTAGATGGATGTTAGAGATGGAGGGCAAGGTTGTGTCGCTCCTGCCCTCTGGTTTCAACCCAGCAAGAGGTCTTTTTACGGCAGCACAAATTCTGCTTACAGCCACCGCTTGGAAGTACTGTCAAGAAAGGGTAGGGACAATGGATATGTGGCCATCCAACTCTCCGGCGGACAAAGAAAGAGGTCGAAGCTTTGACCAAAAAGGGAATCGCAACCCCGCCCAACCCCGACATGCTCTAAAAATTTGTGCAGCTCTAGTAGAGAATCCAATGAACCTGGGGGCGCTGTGCCGCACTGCCGAGGTATTTCGGCTGGAGTCGCTGGTGCTGCCGGATCTTGCGATCGCACAGACCTGGGAGTTCCGCAAGCTGGCTGCCTCTGCCCATCACTGGCAGCCGCTGGAGGCGTGTTCACCCGCTGTGGTAAGCCAGTGGATCCAATCTCAGCAACAGCTGGGCTATGTAGTCCTAGCCCTGACAACTCACCCTCAGGCCTGCTGCTTGACTGAGTTTACGTTTCCTAAGAAAACAGCGCTGGTCCTAGGGCGAGAGTTAACGGGCATTCCCGACGAGCTCATCGCGATGTGTGGGCAGGGAGGGGCCAAAGCCACAGTTGACCCTGGGCCAGCGGCTGGGTTAGGTACTGTGGTCAAGGAGCAGCCTGTTGGTACGATGGCCGAAGACCGGCCTCTAGGGGTTCTTGCCATTCCACAATTTGGTCAGGTCGAGTCTCTCAATGTCCACACTGCTGCTGCCATTGCCATCTACGAGTATGTTAAGCAGCACGCTCAACCTAAGATTTTCGACTAGCTGAAGCAATCGCTGCCCTATGACCCCTGCTCCCCTCATCACCCTCCTGACCGACTTCGGCACTCAAGATGCTTACGTTGGCATCTTGAAGGGTGTCATCGCTGAGATCTGCCCGGAAGCGCGGGTGATCGACCTAACCCACGAGATTGCGCCTCAGGATCTGCTAGCGGCCCGGTTTAACCTGCTGAATGCTCATCCCTATTTTCCGCCTGGAACTATTCACGTTGCTGTGGTCGATCCAGGAGTAGGTACCGCGCGTCGAGGAGTGGCGATTCAGACTGCGGGCAGCGTGCTGGTAGGCCCAGACAATGGCATTTTCAGCGGCATTTTAACCGCCAGTCCGGCCCTTGCTGCCGTTGCCCTAGCCCGGACTGAATACTGGAGAACCCGCCTTCCCAGCACCACCTTCCACGGCCGAGACATATTTGCTCCCGTGGCGGCTCACCTAGCTCAAGGGATATCCTTAGCGGCGTTAGGGAACCCAATTGAGCCTCAATCCTTGGCAACTTTGGAGATTCCTCCAGTGGTTCAGTCGGGGCAGCGGGTCAGGGGCAGCGTGCAGTATTGCGATCGCTTCGGCAACCTAATCACCAACTTGACCCCTGAGCATTTACCAAACGGCCCGTGGCAGGCCCAGTTAGGAGAACATATCCTGCCTAGCGCCCGCACCTACAGCGAGGTGTTACCAAGTCAGCCCCTCAGTCTGATCGGTAGCCACGGATGGCTGGAAATTGCAGTCAACGGTGGCAGTGCTCAGCAGCAGCTCCAGGCAAGCGTGGGCACTTGTGTCTGGATTGAACCAGCAGAATAATGGCTAAGCTCTCAGCAAATCAAATAGCCCGTCGTCGATTTCGTAGCCCAGCATTTGAGTCATAAACTTGAGCTTGGTGCGGCTGGTGTGGCCCTGCTGGTTGAGCCACTGAGAAATGGCAAAGATTTTCTGCATCACGAAGATCTCGAGTGCCTCCGGGTTGTAGCGCACGCCCTCGGTGGGGCTGAACTGGTGGGGCACCAGCATCGCTGCGTAGCGGCCCAACTCTCCAGCCTCCCAATCTAGTACCAGGGGCAACCAGGGATAGTGGCTGTCTAGCCGAATGAACCAGAGCCGCACCTCAGGAATTTCGGAGAGTTCGCGTGGATCCATTGGATCACGAGTAACGTCGATCTTGAAGGCTAAAGTTGCTTCTTTTTCAAGCAGATCGCCTGACTCTAGGAGCGGTTCGATGACTGCGATCGCAGGAGATAAATCAAGGGTCTGGACCACCAGATCGGTGAGCAGGATCGTCTGAGTCATAGCTTTAGCTGGGGAAGTGAAACCTTACTGCCCATTTTGACAGAGGGTGTTTACCCAGGGGCGGTTCCTGAACAGAGATTGTCATCGCGTGCAATCATAGATAAGCTGACCCGCCTAGCGATCTATCTGGGCCAGTTTTGCCAGATTGCCCTGCTCGTGATCTGAACTCATTCCCTATGTCTGACGCACCCAAACGTATCTGCATCACCCTAGGAACCCGCCCCGAGGCCATTAAGCTGGCCCCGGTGATTCAGGCATTTCAGCAGGCTCCCGAATTTCAAACCCATATCATATTGACCGGACAGCACCGGGAAATGGTGGACCAGGTCATGGCACTGTTTGACCTGAGCGCTGATGAAGATCTGGCCATCATGCAGCCCCAGCAAACGCTGACAGACATTACCTGTCGCAGCTTGCAGGGCCTAGAAGCCTGCTTCAGCCGCCTCCAGCCCGATTTGGTGATTGTCCAAGGTGACACAACTACGGCTTTTGCAGCAGCGCTAGCGGCTTTTTACCAAAGGATCCCGGTGGGTCACGTAGAAGCGGGCCTTCGCACTGACAACCTCTATAGCCCCTTTCCAGAAGAAGCCAATCGGCGGTTGATCTCCCAGCTAACAGCGCTGAACTTTGCCCCCACCGAAACTTCAGTCAGCCATTTAGAGCGATCCGGTGTGGTTGGCCAAATCCACAAAACCGGCAATACTGTGATTGATGCCCTGCTCAAGGTCGCAGAGCGCCAGCCCGAATGCCCCATTCCAGGACTGGACTGGGATCGCTACCGAGTGCTGCTCTCTACCGTGCATCGGCGGGAGAACTGGGGAGAACCGCTTAAAGACATTGCCCAAGGATTTTTGACAGTTCTAGACAAGTTTCCCGACACGGCGCTGCTGCTGCCGCTGCACCGAAACCCGACTGTGAGGGAGCCCTTACAAACTCTCTTAGGGGATCATCCGAGAGTCTTTCTGACCGAGCCGCTTGACTATGCCCAGTTAGTCGGGGCAATGCAGCGCAGCTACCTGCTACTGAGTGATTCTGGCGGTTTGCAGGAAGAAGCGCCTGGCCTAGGAAAGCCAGTACTGGTTCTACGAGATACTACTGAGCGCCCCGAAGCGATCGCAGCGGGCACAGCCCGACTGATTGGCACCGCTGCCGAATCGATTACCCAAAATGCTGCCGAACTGCTAAGTAATACCGCCACCTACGAGGCTATGGCGAAAGCAGTTAACCCTTTTGGCGACGGTCAAGCATCGGCTCGAATTTTGCGGATTGTCAAAGGCTATCTGCAAAATTAGCGATTGGCTTTTTCCATCTGCCTCAAACCGCTCGTTCCCTTGCTGAGGTTGGGTCTAACCCGCTTTGCAAAGTCTGGTTTAGTCGTCTCCTGGAGTAGTTTCGTCGTCTAGCGTGGGTGGCGGTGTGTCCAGCAGATATTTCTTAGACTCCTTTAATTCCTTCCAAAGCGCCTTAATCTCACGATAGGCTTCGTCGGCAGATAGTTTGCCGCCTGTTTCCAGATTGCATACAACCGAGATGCGCTGAGCAAACTCCTGTAGATTGGCGTTAAAAGCCAGATTTTGCGGCGAAAACTCTCCCCAGTACTTACTACGGGGATATAGAAAATTGTCTTTGGAGGGTTCTTGGTCTGCCATTGCACCAACCGAAAACGGGATGTACCCCCAGCATAAACAAGTTTTTGAAGCTGTCGGACAATACAGTAAGTTTGGTAATGTGTAGCCCTAGACACATCAGTTCCAGATCAGCTGAACCCGTAGCCGTAGAACTCGACCATATGCTGGGTTACTCAGCCGCTAAGCAGTGGTAGATTTTTTCAATTGCGGCTTCGACCGTCTCAGCTCTATCAATGGGCTGCGAGGTTAGTTGCTGAAAGAAGTCTCTGATACCAGGCTCCACCTGCATTAGAATTACGGGCTTTGCGGCCTTGATCGCTAGGGCTACCTCAGATGCAGTCCCGGCTCCCATGCCGCAGGCAATCACAACTCGGCTAGAAAGCACGTTCACATTATTCCGGGCGTTCCCCAGGTCAGTAAAGATGGGAATATCTACAGCTTCTGACAAAGTGCAGCGATCGCTTGTCGGTAAGATGCCCACCGTCATTCCCCCTACCTCTTTGGCTCCTCGGCAGGCCGCATCCATCACCCCTACCCCGCGCCCTCCCGTCAAAACGGCCCATCCCTGGCGGGCCAGCCCTTTTCCCAGTTCATAGGCAGTGGCGATCTGTAGGGCCGTAGCCTGCTCCCCAGGCCCCATAACGCCGATCAAAATCTTGCCCATTTGCTTATCTACCGTTAAAGATTGCAAGAAAATGTGATGCTCTGTCTGGCCTCAAAGTTTTTTCTGTCGTTTAGATTCTAAAGAGTGGTCTCCTGTTGAGTTTTGATCGACCGGTAGAGGAAATTGGGCATTGTGGATTCAGGCAACAGTTAGATGATTGATTGGCATTACTCTGTGGTTACTGTGAATTCCAATTCCCAACGTCGATTTGGTCAATGGTTCCCCTTCAAAGCCACCTTGGCTGGGCTAACGATGATCTGGGGTTTGGGGGGTGCAGCACCCGGGGAAGCCGCTGAGACCCTGATGCTGCGCGTTGGTCCCCTATCCCAAAGCGTTCACCTCAACGACTTAGAACACTTCTCCGACACGGGTGAAGTGCCTGCAGCTTTAAAGCTGTATCGGCCTCTGCTAACGCCTCAGCTGGCAGAGGCCTTGCAAAGCCGCATATCTCTCGATCCTGCCATTAGTACCCTGGTGTTGGAGGAAGTCCTGCGGTCCTCTAGCGGCAAGCAAATTGTTCAAACTTTAGAAAACATTTCTCCTAGTTTGGCCCCGGCCGAGCTGCAGGCAGCGCTAAACGAAGCTGCCCTCGACCCAGATGGGCTTAGCATTCTGAGCGTTCTGCGAGCGATGCCGGAGAAGACTGTAGAAGTCAATTTCTCTGCTCTCGCCACGCTGGCCTCTCAATTTAATCTGACCCGCTTTGAAAATGCTTCCCTAGGACGGGTGCTAGAGCATGAACTGCCTGGGGCCGATGCTGTAGATGCGCAGCTAGCCCTGCCGGTGGATCCCTCCAACCCTGGCCCAGTAGCCGTAGAACTTTGGGAACTTAATCTGCGCGATCGCAACCGTCAGCGCAATATCCCTGTCGATCTGTACTGGAGCCGCGATACCCAAGGTCCGCTGGTCGTTCTCTCCCACGGGTTTGGTGCAGACCGGCGTTTTTTCGCCTACCTTGCCCATCATTTAGCTTCCTATGGCCTGACCGTCGCTTCTGTTGAGCATCCTGGCAGCAACGTAGCAGCGCTGATTTCCAGCCCCCTCTCCTCAAGCAGTCAAGAGACCAACCGCATTCTGCCAGCTACAGAGTTTTTAGATCGGCCTGAGGACATCAGCTTCGTTTTGGATCGGCTGGCCAGTCTAAATGAAAGCTCCTTCAGCTTACGGGGTCGCCTAAACACGGAAAACGTAGCGTTTATCGGCCACTCGCTGGGTGGCTATACCGGGTTGGCCCTAGCCGGAGCCACCCTAGACACCCGAGATTTGCAGCAGTTCTGTGAGAACATTTTGCCCTCGGGTCTATCACCCGCTGACTGGCTGCAGTGCGCCGCGCTAGATCTGCCCGTCCAGACCGCCGACCTCAGCGATCCGCGCATTACCCAGCTCATCGTTATGAACCCGCTTACGGGGCAGCTGTTTGGAGAATCGGGGTTCAGCCAAATTCAGATCCCAACGCTAGTGCTGGCCAGCAGCCATGATGGCGTCACGCCCATTGCCAGCCAGCAGCTGCTGCCCTTTGAGCAACTAGCAGGCCCCAAGCATTTGGTTACTGTAATCGGGGGCACCCACCTGAGTGTCGGTGATCCCCAAAACCTAAATCCGGAACTCAGTAGTTTTCCTTTCATGCCCGAGTTGCCCGGTGAGGCCACAGCCCGCCTCAGAGAATTTCTTCAAGGGGTCAGTCTCAGCTTCATTCTGCAGCAAACTGATGATGCCGACCAATATGCGGCTTTTCTCACCCCAGCCTATGCCCAGGCATACTCCACACCAGATCTGCCCTTGCGCATCAGCCAGGAGTTGCCCACCAGCGTCCAGCGCTGGCTAAAGCTTGCTCTGCGTCCTCATCAGAGTCAAGGTGCCCTAGCTTATATGCCTTCCCTGGTGCACCTCGAAGCTATCGATATTCAGCACCGCTTCCGGGCACTGCAGCAGCAAATGGTGGCTTATCTAAGAACCAGCCCTCCCTCGCTGACGGTAGTGTACTTACCCAGTAGCCTGTTTCGCTCACCCCTACACGCTTTTATTCCAAAGTAAGTTATTCCAAGGTAAGGCCTTCTGGCAAGACCGCACCCGTCAAATCCGCATGACGCAAATTGGTGTACTCAACGTGAGCATTCATCATGACCGCCTCGCTCAAATCTGCGCCACTAAGGTTGGACCAGTTCAGCTTTGTGCGATAAAGGGTTGCTCCCCGCAGGTTTGCCCCCCGCAGAGAACTCCAGCTCAAATTAGCTCCCCGCAGGTTAGCTTTGGCTAAATTAACCTGGACCATGTTGGCCCCCATGAGCTTGGCCCGGCTCAGATCTACCCCTCGCAAATCAGCGCCCTCTAGAGTTGCCCCATTCAGCGAGGCCCCTGCTAGATTCGCTCCCTGCAGCACAGACCCATTCATTAGCGCACTGGTTAGATTGGCCTGCTCCAGGCTCGCATTGGTCAGATTAACCCGGATCATTTTGGCCCGGCTGAGACTGGCCTCTGTCAAGATGGCATCCTGTAGATTTGTGCCATCGAAGTTGCCCTCGTTTAGATTCGCCTCTCGTAAGGTAGCGCGGCTCAGGTCTGTTCGAATCAGGCTGGCCCCTCGCATACCTGCCTCAGTCAGGTTGGCTTCGATTAATGTGGCATCGGTTAAGTTGGCTCCGATTAAATTAGCGAGCTTCAAGTTAGCCCGGTTAAAGTTAGTCCCAACCAGGGTTGCTTCTCGGAAATTGCTCCCAAACAAAACTGCGCCCTCAAGCCGGGCCTTGCTCAGGTTGGCCTGCCGAAAATTAGCCGCACTGAGATCTTGTCCAGCCAGGTCAGCGGCGCTCAGATCAATCGCTCGAAAATCCCTTTCGCCTGCAGCGTAGCGCTGCAGGAGTTCATCTCCAGTCATCCTGACTATGGTGCGAGGGGACTGCTCTTCTGGCGGGTGGCTTTCCAAAGAATTTTCTCAAACTCAACGATTGGTTTAATCAAAACTTGGCCCTAAAAGACGCTAGCTAACCAGCAGTTGTCAGCGGCAGAAGATTTGTGTTAATAGGGCTGAGTCCTCAGTTAGCCCTAGTTTGCCCATCTAGCAACCATTCATTGCAGACTGCCTGTAGCGACCAAAGGCGGGAAGCTACTTGAAAACTCCGTGTAGTGGGATTGTGAGCTGAAGGACAACGTTAATTCTGCTCGGGGCACAGGAGAAGTAAGCTGCAGCAAGAAGAAATAGTGAGCGGTAGCTCTGCTGTCGGCAAAAGCACTCTGACTGAGCTCTGCGTTACTCAAGTTTACCGAAGGATTCCTTGATTCATGACTTGCTAGGTATTAACCACTTCATTCATGATGGATACTGTTCCTCTCGGTGGTGCAGTCACTCGAGGCTGAACTGGCTTTAAGCAACGCCACTTCTTTTTTCAGATGCTAAGGATTTACCATGCCGGATAACCGTAGAAGCCAGGTCATTACTCAGGGGGTTCAACGCACTCCCAACCGCGCTATGCTCCGGGCTGTGGGTTTTGGCGACAGCGATTTCACGAAACCCATTGTTGGCGTGGCTAATGGGTTTAGTACGATCACGCCCTGCAATATGGGGATCGATGGCCTCGCCAAACGAGCGGAATCGGGGGTGCGACAGGCAGGAGGCATGCCGCAGCTGTTTGGCACTATTACCATCAGTGACGGGATTTCGATGGGTACTGAGGGCATGAAGTATTCCCTGGTGTCGCGAGAAGTGATTGCTGACTCGATTGAGACCGTCTGCAATGGTCAGAGCCTGGACGGCGTGTTAGCCATTGGTGGCTGCGACAAAAATATGCCCGGTGCCATGATTGCCTTCGCCCGGTTAAACATTCCAGCCATTTTTGTCTATGGTGGCACTATTAAGCCAGGGCACTACGCTGGCAAAGACCTGACAGTAGTATCGGCCTTTGAAGCCGTGGGAGAATATAGCGCTGGCAAAATTGCTGACGAAACCCTGCTAGCAGTCGAGCGCAATGCCTGCCCAGGAGCCGGCTCCTGCGGTGGTATGTACACGGCTAACACGATGTCTTCGGCCTTTGAGGCAATGGGCATGAGCCTGATGTACTCTTCGACGATGGCGGCTGAAGATGCAGAGAAGGCCGACAGTGCTGAGAATTCGGCAATTGTGCTGATAGAGGCTATTCGCCAGCAAATCTTGCCTAGCCAAATCTTGACTCGGCAGGCTTTTGAGAACGCGATCTCCGTCATTATGGCGGTGGGGGGTTCTACCAACTCCGTGCTGCACCTGCTAGCCATTGCCAATGCCATCGGCGTGCCCCTGACGATCGACGATTTTGAGACGATTCGTCGCCGAGTGCCAGTGCTCTGTGACTTGAAACCGTCTGGTCGCTATGTCGCAACGGATTTGCACACAGCGGGCGGCATTCCCCAGGTGATGAAGATGCTGCTGGTCAACGGGCTGCTGCATGGCGATGCCCTAACCATTACCGGCCAGACGATTGAAGAAGTGCTGGCAGATATTCCGGCTGAGCCTCGGTCTGATCAGGACGTGATTCGGCCCTTTGACAAGCCAATGTATGCCCAGGGGCACCTCGGCATTCTCAAGGGCAACCTAGCGGAGGAAGGGGCCGTCGCTAAGCTGACGGGAATTAAAAATCGCCGCATTACTGGACCTGCGCGGGTTTTTGACTCCGAGGAAGAGTGTCTAGATGCAATCTTGGCCAAGCAGGTTGTTGCCGGGGATGTGGTGGTCGTGCGCTACGAAGGCCCTAAGGGGGGGCCAGGTATGCGGGAAATGCTGGCCCCCACGTCGGCCTTGATTGGGGCAGGTCTGGGTGATGCAGTGGGTCTGATTACCGATGGGCGCTTTTCTGGCGGTACTTATGGGATGGTAGTGGGCCACGTTGCGCCAGAAGCTGCTGTGGGCGGCACGATCGCTCTTGTTCAAGAGGGCGACTCGATTACGATTGATGCGGATGCTAACCTGCTGCAGCTCAATCTTCCTGCCGAAGATTTGGAGAAGCGCCGCGCCGCCTGGACCCCGCGCCCGCCGCGCTATACCCGGGGCATCTTGGGTAAATACGCCAAGCTAGTGTCGTCTAGCAGCCAGGGGGCAGTCACTGATATGAACCTGTTCTAAGCTAGTGACAGGGTGGGCAATGCTCACCCGTGTTTTGCTGATGGTGCTATGAATTTGGTGGGCGATGCTCACTGTGTGGCTTATGGTGCGATCGCTTCTAAAACTGATCCAACGCCGTTTGTTTTGGCTCTCGCTGCTGCTGTTGGTGTGGCTGTTGTGCAGCGGGCAGGCTCAGGCTGGGCCTCTGAGCGAGCGGCTAGCGCAATTTCCTGACTGGTCGAGCAAGCCTCCAGTGGAGACGGCTCAGGGTGATCTCGCCTACCCAACGTGGATGGCGGGCACCTGGCGCATGACCACAACGCTGGTCGATCTGGCAGCTCCTCTGGCCCCTGAGATTACAACACCAGGATTTGAGGGTAATCAAGCCTTTCTAAACCAGATTGTTGAGTGTCAGGTGCGCTTTGTGCCCGCTATTAGCAAAGTGTTACCTCTCAAGCCAGCGGCTGAGATTGTCTCGGATCGGGCTTTTAATGGACTGAGCTTAGCTAGAGCTTACCTGGGAGAGGGCGCGGTTAAATTAGTCAAGGTTGATCCGCAGAACCCAAACCGACAGGTGACGATTTTGCAGCGAGATCGCATCCGAGGTGAGTCCTCTGTGCGCACGCTGGAGTCTACCGTCAAAGAGCGGGCTACTGAGGCTCCGGCGGCAGATACTTTCGTCACCAGCGAGGTGTTTCAGCAGGTGTTTCGAGGAGCGGCTCAGCCTTACTTGAATGAGGTTGAGACGACTACGGCCTATCGACAGCTGGCGGGCAACGCTCCAGCTATCGAGGCTGACCAGGTAACGGCGATTTACCTGTCGCCTCAAGATCCTGATTATTTCAAGGCGATTGATAAACCCGTGGCGCTATACCGCTATCGGCTAGAGTTTTTTCCCACCGCTGAGGGTTAATCGCCAGTCCACCAGGCCCCTATGACAGCAGGTTTCGAGGTGGGACTTCGCGGCCTTCGTAGAATTGGCGCTGTAGTCGGCCCAGATAGGCCCACAGCCCTGCCGCAGATAAGGGGATCAGGGTATACAAAGTGCCCGTGAGCAGGGAGGGTTGACCAATTAGGGCCGTCAGGAGGGGAAATAGGGAGAGTGCGATCGCACCCGTTCCCAGTGCCCCAGCTCGAATTTGCTGAATTCGCTTAAGCGCTTTGCGACAGCTGCCACAGTGCTGAGTATGAGAGTGGTAGCGATCCAGCAGTTCTTCCTTCTTAGTCAGTTCTGGTGGCAAAGGCTGCCCTGGGAAGGGATCGGCGCTGAACCCACTGACCCATTTGCGCAGCTCCAGCACATAGCGATCGGCCTGAGTCGGCAGATAGCAGACTTGGGCGTAGGGCTTTTCACCTGCTTGTTCTAGCAAGCGCTCTTGAATATGGAGGAAGATCTGGTCGTCTTCTAACACGCCATTGTTGCCAATGTGGCTGAACCAGCGAGGCGTGAGCTTAATGAAGAAGCCCGGCAGCTTAGAGGAAAACTTGAAGGGAAAGCGGGCAAATAGGCGGCATTCGCCTTTGCGGATGGGGGTGGCGTAGACGACGGTGAGGGTGCGGCCAAACTGCTTGGAGGTGAGATCGTGGTACATCAAAGCCGGGGCAATAAAAGCCGTGTGTTGAGTGCCCAGCTTGCCTTTGCGCGGCCCTTCTGGCCAGATACCCCGAAAGCCCTGCTTGCCTGACTCTAAAACGTCCATTTCCATTGCGGCAGCGTTTTCCCGCTTACCAACCGTTTTGTGGTGGGTGTAGGGAATGTGGCTGGCGTCGATGACGTTTTCGATCAGCGTGAGAGCATCGTAGGGCAGATCGCGAAAGGTATTGAGCATGACCCAACCATCAGGGTCTTCCTCGATCGGGTCAATGATGGGAACGGGCACCTGGGGTGCATTTTCGGCTTTACCGGGGTAGACAAACAGCAACCCCTGACGCACAGCAGTTGGCATAGATCCAACACAGGCACGGGCAGATAGACTGGCCTGCACCGCCGCTGACTGTTGGGGAATGTGCTCACAGGCTCCGCTGCCGGAAAAAGCCCAGCCGTGGTACGGGCACTCTAGCAGGCCTGCCTCGTTGATTCGCCCTTCGGATAGGGGCGCTAGACGATGCGGGCATTTGTCTTCAAAGACGCGCCAGGCTTCACCCTTTGGATCCCACCAGATCACAATGTCTCGTTCCAGCAGAGTGAAGCGAGTGGGTCGGCTTTTGTCTAAATCCTCGACATAATGGACGGGATACCAGGCTTCGAGTGGGTCGAAGCGGTTAGGATCGGGGCCACCTGCGGGTAGAGCCTCCGGCACAGCCGAGGATGGAGGTGCGATCACATTTTGGGTAAGCGTCATAGTCGTCGGGCCAAACAGTAGCGCATACTCCTATTGTGTTACAGAACTTTATAAACGGGTTGAATCTGGGTTTCTAATCCTGAGACTAAGCGTCGGTGGTGATAGACATAGCTCAGGTGCCAGCAACTAATTTCTGTCCTGCACTCAATTTAATTAATCCGATTGGAGATTCTGGCGACTCGCTTCCCAGCCGAGGATGGCGGCTTTGCGATCGCAGCCCCAGCGATACCCGCCCAGTTCTCCCGATTCTCGAAGCACCCGATGGCAGGGAATGAGGTAGGCAATGGTATTGCTGCCGATGGCGGTGCCGACAGCGCGGGCGGCAGTGGGGCGGCCGATGGCGGTGGCGATGGCTTGGTAAGTGGCGAGGTGGCCGGTTGGAATGCTCAGCAGGGCACGCCAGACTTGGAGCTGGAAGTTGGTGCCTTTGAGTAGGACGGTTAGGGGAGGTGGGGGCGTTGGGGAAGATGGGGGCGTTGGGGAGAAGATGCGATCGCAGGCTGCCTGCGTTCCTGCCAGATCTTCAACCAGGCTAGCTTTAGGCCACTCCTGCCTGAGTTGCTGCTCTCCTATGGATCTATCAAAGTCTTCTAAAAACTTTAGGCTGCAAATGCCGCGTTCGGTAAGGGCGATTAAAGCAGTGCCAAAGGGAGTGCTGTGGAGGCCGTAGTAGATTTCTAGCCCTGCTCCGCCAGCTTTGTATTCTCCCGGTGACATGCCTTCCACGTTGACAAAGAGGTCATGGAGCCGTCCGGGGCTAGAGAGGCCCGCTGCTAGCGTGACGTCTAGCAGGCTTTTGGAGTGGGCGATGGTTGATTTGGCATACTCAACTGTGAGGTACTGCACAAATCGCTTGGGGCTGATGCCTGCCCAGCGAGTAAATAGCCGCTGGAAATGGTGCTCGCTCAGGTGAACGTGCTGGGCAATGGTGGCGAGATCGGGCTGCTGCCGGTGGTGCTGCCGAATAAATGCGATCGCTTGGGCAATGCGATCATAGTCGTTTGAACTCTGGGGGATCAATTCAAGTTGGTGAACCATGTCAAACCATCAGCGCCCTACTCTTGCCACAGTAGCCCTGAACGTTCTCCCCAACCACCCGTTTCTTGCCGAGCATCAGGCAGCCCACGATACGGTATCTGATGCCAAGCCACAAACATTCCCCCTGCTCACCACTGGCGATAGTAGCGGTCTTCGACGTAGTACTTGAGCTGGTGGGCCATGCGGCGGAGCCCCTGTTTTTCGTCGTTGCGAATGAAGGGCAAAAACAGTCGCGATAGCAGGCCCGAAATGCGCTCACGGTGGATGTATTTGGTGCGGTTAGGGCCGATATCCTCTAGCTCAAAGACATGCTCGGTTTTGAGGCCAGGGACTTTGGAAATCCAGCGCAAGCAGCGTTCCGGCTGAATTAGGGTAATTGTGGGCTGAAACTCGTTTTCGTCTTCGTCCTCTAGTCGCCGTAGAGAGAGCAACACTGCATGGCCCTGCCGGAAGGGTCGCCTAGGGTCAACGTCGAATAAAAAAGTATTCCAGCGATGCCATTCATTCTTGTGAATCAAGGCATCCCAGACCTCGAAGCGGGGAGCATTGATATCAATTTCGGCATAGAAGCTGGGCATCGGACTGACTGAGGTAGGGATGCGAAATGACAGGCCGAAACTGGCGCAACCGCAACCGTACATAGGGAACGGATCTTAATCTAATCATCACACACACTGGTAGAACCCTGGCCCATCAGTGGCCTAATCGGCATAACATTTTCTTAAGTCAGTAACAGTTGCGGCTGAGGTAGCCCCTCGACCCCCGCCACGTCGTAGACAGCTTGCATACAGGACATTTTCATGGTCAACCTCACTCCCAACTCCAGCTACAGCCTCACCCTTCGCCTCAAAATTCCTAATCAGGCCGGAATGCTGGCCACGGTCGCCCAAGCAATTGGCGAAGCCGGAGGCGTTTTAGGAGACTTGGATGTGGTCAGCCGCAGCCGCAAGTCTCTGGTTCGCGATGTCAATGTCGATGCCTCTAGCGAAGAGCACGCTGAGGGCATTGTTAATGCGGTTCGCGCCATTAATGCGGTTGAGGTATTGGAGGTGTGCGATCGCACCTTCAAAATCCACGAAGGCGGCAAAATTAGCGTTGAGAGCAAGCTGAATCTAACCAATCAGGACGACCTAGCGATGGCCTATACCCCAGGAGTCGGTCGGGTCTGTGTAGACATCGCCCAAAACCCAGACCGGGTATATGACTTGACGATCAAGTGCAACACCATCGCCATTGTCACCGACGGCAGTGCGGTGCTGGGCCTCGGTAACCTCGGCCCGGCTGGAGCCTTGCCCGTGATGGAGGGCAAAGCGCTGCTATTTAAGAAGTTTGCTGGACTTGATGCCTTTCCGGTCTGTCTCGATACCCAGGATACTGACGAGATCGTGGAGACGGTCAAGCGCATCGCTCCCGTTTTTGGCGGCGTCAACCTAGAGGACATCAGCGCTCCCCGCTGCTTTGAGATCGAGGCCCGGCTGCGGCGCGAACTAGATATTCCGGTCTTCCACGATGACCAGCACGGCACTGCCATTGTCACCCTAGCGGCTCTAGTCAATGCCTTGAAGCTGGTCAACAAAGCCATGGCCAGCATCAAAATTGTGATCAACGGAGCCGGGGCGGCGGGAGTTGCGATCGCGCGTCTGCTGCAAAAAGCTGGGGCCAGCAACATCATCTTGTGCGACTCCAAAGGCATCCTCTCCCACGAGCGAGCCGACCTGAACGACCAGAAGCGGGAGTTTGCCGTTGAGCAGTCGGGCACCTTAGCCGATGCTATGCAGGGCGCAGACATCTTTCTGGGCGTTAGCGCCCCTGGCGTTGTGAGCGTAGAAATGGTCAAGTCCATGGCCGCAGACGCCATCGTTTTTGCTATGGCTAACCCCATTCCAGAAATCCAGCCTGAGCTAATAAACGATATTGCAGCGGTCGTAGCAACCGGTCGCAGCGACTATTCCAACCAGATCAACAACGTGCTGGCCTTTCCCGGTGTGTTGCGGGGGGCGCTCGACTGCCGCGCCCAGGCGATCACGACTGCCATGTATCTAGAGGCGGCCTATGCGATCGCATCTCTGGTCGGCCCCGACGACCTCGATGAAGAGCATATTATTCCCTCCGTCTTTGATGAACGGGTCGCCAGCGCGGTTGCAGCCGCTGTTAAACATGCTGCCCGCGTTGATGGCGTAGCCCGGAAATAGAGACGAGGGAGGAGAGAGGCGTCAAGCAGGCTCTTTTCTCCTCCTGCTTCCCTCCTCTCTCCTCTCTTCCGTACTAAACTACCCCTGTAGCAACCCAACAGGCAGGTAATCGTGCTAGACGAACAGGCGAAGAAAACCCTCCTCCGCAAAATTCCCCACGGTCTCTACATCTGCGGGGTCAAAGATGGCGAAGACATGAATGGCTTCACTGCGAGCTGGGTAATGCAGGCTTCCTTTCAGCCGCCCCTAGTAGTGAACTGCGTCAAAAACGACTCCACCTCCCACACCATGATCAAGGCCAGCGGCGTCTTTGCCCTAAGCTTTTTAGAAGCTGGGCAGAAGCAGCTAGCCCAGAACTTCTTCAAGCCCCTGCGCCGGGTCGGCAACAAGTTTGAGGACATCGAATTTTACGAGGCTCCCGAAACTGGCTGCCCCGTCATTAAAGACACCCTAGGATATGTAGAGTGCCGAGTTGTAGGCTCGGTCGAGCATGGGGACCACACGGTGTTTGTCGGGGAAGTCGTCGGCGCGGCCCTCCACCGCGAAGGCGATCCCCTACTGCTAGAAAGTACTGGCTGGAACTACGGCGGCTAATCTTTGCAGGGTGGGCAGCGCCCACCAATCGCCAAATGAACTTCGGTGAGATAACTTGCTGGGCAGCGCCCACCCTACCCCTTTTGATCCCATGCCGCTGATTAAAGTTCAAACCTCCCTTGCTGCTCCCGACCAAGCCCAGGTCGAATCCTTGCTCAAGGATCTCTCGGCCAGCCTTGCCAGCCATTTGAGCAAGCCTGAGTCCTATGTCATGACCGCCTTTGAAGCAGGCATTCCGATGACCTTTGGCGGCACGACTGATCCGGTCTGCTATATCGAGATCAAGAGCGTCGGCACGATGGGCGGTAACCGCACTAAAGCCATGAGCCAAGATTTCTGTACCCAAGTCGAATCCGCTCTCGGCGTGCCCAAAAACCGAATATATATAGAGTTTGCTGACGCTGCCGGAGCCATGTGGGGCTGGAACGGCTCAACCTTCGGCTAAAGCTAAAACGGTACGTCGCTATCAGGGCCCAAATAGGACGGCATAGAGTCTGCCGGATCAGGTGGTTTTTGCGGGGAAGACTTGCCAGTTGTTTCGTCGTCTACGCTCACAACCTGACCATTAAAAAATTGGGCAAAGCTTTTGACTGCCCTCTCGAAGTCGCTCTCGATCGGCATGTCGGCCAGAGATGGCGGCTGAGGCCCTGAGGGCACGGAGCTGCCGTTGGAAGCCGGAGATTCGGGGTTCGGAGCAGGCACTGACGGGGCGCTGTTGAACATAGCCCTACCTGACCAGTTTGTTTCGGCAGGAGCTTCTTCCCGAGCCACGGGAGTTGCTGAGACAGGCTCAGGCGGTGGCGGCGATTGAGCGGGTATAGACCCAGCGGCAGGCGGCTGATCTTCTGAGGAGCCGCTGTCGGCCATGACCTCTAGAGAAACCTTCACCTTGTGCTGCACGACTTGCTGAAACGCTTCTTCGATGTTGGCGACGCGCCCTTGAGCCATCTTGAATAGGGGCTGAGAGTTGATGCCAATACGGGCGGCCTGGCCAGTAAAAGCCAGTAAGTTTCCTTGCTGCTGCATCAGCGCCCGTGTACCTAGCGGCTGCAGAACGGCGACGATCTGTTGCCAGAGTTGGGCTAGATCGGGGGTGGGTGGAGAAGGGGGTTGGGGTTGGAGGGTAGGGGAAGGTTGAGCAGGTGGGGAAGATGAGGAGGGTGAGGAAGATAGGGAGGCGGTCGGAGGGTTAGGGGCCGCTGCGCGTGGGGCCGCGGCCACAGGTGGTTCAAAAGGAGAATCTGTGGGGAGAGGGGTTGGAGCAGGGGTGGTGCTTTTGGGCGTATTGCTGGTGGGAATAGCTGTTTTGCTGGGGAGCGCAGCAGGGCTGGTGAAAGTGGTTTTAGCTGTGGCAGGGGCGGCGGTTTGACTCGCCAGGGTAGAGGGCAAGAGTCCCATCAGGGTAACTTCTAACCACAGGCGCGGCTGGGTGGTGTTTCTCACCTGTATTTCGGCGGCTCGCAGGTGCTGCTGTCCGGCTAGGATCAGACTTAGCTCTAGGGACTGGGCAAACTCCTGCATTTCGACCCAGGTGGGGGGTGTAATCGCCACTAGATCTTGACGGCCTCCAGCAGTCTTGGCGATCAACAAATCTCGGTAAAAACCGGCCAGATTTTGCAGCACAATCAGGGGTTCCCGGCCCCGATCCATGAGCTTGCGAACCTGATCGAGGACAGCGGCCCCATCGTCGCTTGCGATCGCACGCACTAGCCCCAACAAATCTCGCTCTGGCACCGCCCCCACTAGATCCCAAACTTTCTCAGCAGTGACAGGGGGCTCTAGCAGGCTGAGCTGATCTAGCAGGCTCTCTGCGTCCCGCAGCCCGCCCTGAGAGACTTGGGCCACTAGCCGCACAGCCTCTTCTTCAATCGAGATACCCTCATTGCCTGCGATCAGGCTCAGGTGCCCCACCATCTCCTCTAGTGGAATCCGCCGGTAGTCAAACCGCTGACAGCGGGAAATAATCGTGGGCAAAACCCGCTGTGGATCGGTCGTTGCCAGCACAAAGACTACCCGCTCCGGCGGCTCCTCCAATGTCTTCAGCAGCGCATTAAACGCCGCCACGCTGAGCATGTGGCACTCATCGATTACATAGACCTTGTAGCGGCACTGGACAGGCGCAAACTGGGCTCGTTCAATGAGTTCTCGAATGTTGTCAACGCCAGTGTTGCTGGCGGCGTCGATTTCGACAAAGTCGAGGGCAGAGCCGTTGGTAACGGTGCGGCAGATTTCACAGGTGCCGCAGGGCTCGGGGGTGGGGCCAGGATGGCTAATGCAGTTGAGGGATTTGGCTAGAATGCGAGCGCTGGAGGTTTTGCCGGTGCCGCGTGGACCGCAGAATAAGTAGGCTGGGGCGATGCGCCGCTGCTGCAGGGCGTTGGAGAGGGTAGTTGCGATCGCACTTTGCCCCACCAGCTGAGCGAATGTCTGGGGCCGATACTTGTGGTGCAGCGGTTCGTAGGCCATGCTTCTACGATAACCTGCCAGAAGCCTCCTGACCGCATGTACTATTCCAAATGGGGCCAGCCTTCTGGGAACTCGATAATCAGGGTTTCAGCCTCGCTGGGGTCTTCAGGGCGGCACCTAGGGCCTGCATTGACTGAGCATCGGCAATTTTGCGCTAGGGCCCTGACTTTCTCCACCGCTGCTGAGATCTCCCGGTTGACGGGGTCAGCAGCGTGGGCTGCAACGACTAGGGCAACGGCGGGTTCTACCACGATTTCTTGAACCGGCGCATACCCTCGAAAATAAGCCGTCGCCAGCTCTCGAAACAGGCCCTTGAGCTGCTCCGGCAGCTCTGCCTCAATTTGAACTGGAGTTTGATACTGGTCGATGAGCTGACCCATTGCGTGGGCAATCACGGTATTATCATCTTTCGTCGTTGGGTGCCGGCCTCTCAAAGCCAGCCAACGCGCCTCAAATGCTTGAACTCCCCTCAGCATGGTTTAGCCCTGCCACTATTGGTGTTGTGTAGAGCACGTAGGAAAATTCCCTAACCCTGTGGCTTTTTCTGCGTCTACCTATGAGTATTCCCTCTCTAACTTATCTTTCAGGACAGTCTTCGAGCTTAGAAACATATCTTATGCCAGCTAAAATTCAGCGAATTTACACCGACGGAGCCTGCTCCGGCAATCCTGGCCCTGGTGGTTGGGGCACGCTCATCTGCTTCGAGGATGGAGAGGCTCATGAGTTGGGCGGCGGAGAACGCCAAACCACGAATAACCGGATGGAGATGCAGGCTGCGATCGCAGGGCTAGAATTTCTCATCAGCACCGGCCAGACCACCCCTGTCAGCCTCTATACCGACAGCGAATACGTGCTTAAGGGCATTACTCAGTGGATTAAAGGTTGGAAAAAGCGTGGTTGGGTCAATTCTGCCAAAAAACCTGTTCTCAACCGCGACCTCTGGGAAATCCTCGACACCTTGACCATTCAGGTCAACCAGCAGCTCGAGCGGCCCTTAGAATGGCTCTACGTCAGGGGCCATACGGGCGATCCGGGCAACGAGCGGTGTGATGCGATCGCGCGCGCTTTTGCGGCTGGTAGAGCGATCAAACTGCTTGAGCAGGTTTAGGGTATCGCCAGATAGGTTCGAGGGGCCGCCATTCCTCGATACTATAAATGAAACGAATGAACTGCTGCGCCAGTTGAGGGATGCTGTGCTGCTGTCAAAAGGCTTTGAAGTAGAAATGTATACCGGTACGCCTGACGGCACTGTCGTCGGGCTGTCCGACAAAATTGTGGCGGATCTGACTGGTTTTGTGCGAGAACCCGACAGCCGCAATGTTGAATACACCACCCCACCGCTGGGCCGCTACGAACAGCTCCTGTGTGAGCTAGTACGGCCCCGGCGAATGCTGCGCGAGTACCTGGAACAGCTCGGCAACTACACCCTAATTCCCGGCAGCACTCTGGCCCTTGGAGGCAGCGATCGCTTCTACCGCTCCGACCCTGGCAACCCCTACCACAGCTACATTGAGCAGACCTACGGCACCACTGTCGTCACTGCTAGCATCCACATCAACATTGGCATTGCCGATCCTGAGCTGCTGATGCGTGCCTGCCGCCTAGTTCGGGTAGAAGCTCCCCTCTTTCTGGCTCTGACAGCCTCTTCCCCCTTTCTCAACGGCCAAGCCACCGGCTACCATTCCAGTCGCTGGCAGGTGTTTCCCAAGACACCCCGCATTGTACCCCTGTTCGAAAGCCACGCCCACCACATCCGCTGGATGGAGGAGCAGCTGGCTGCCAAAACCATGCAGAATGTGCGGCACCTGTGGTCGTCCGTGCGGCCCAACGGCGACCGCCGCCCCTACAACCTCAACCGCTTAGAGTTGAGAATCTGCGATTTAGTCATTGACCCGATTGCGCTGCTGGCCGTCACGGCTCTGTTAGAAGCGCGGCTGCTGCAGCTACGAGCCAACCCTGGCCTAGATCCTTTGGAAATGAGCCAGTTCCCTGCTTCTACCCGCAATCAAGACTTGGTAGCCTTAGCCGATGCCAACGAAATGGCGGTGGCTAAGCACAGCCTCGATGCCGAACTGCGACACTGGCAAGACGGCGAGCAACTACTAGCCAGAGAGTGGATTCAGCGGCTCTATGACGAGGTTTGGCCCACTGCCAAAGCCAACGGCATCAGCTGCTTCTTAATTCCGCTGAAGAAAATTTTGCGGGAGGGCAACGAGGCCCAGCGCTGGCTGCAGCAGGTTAACCAGGGCACCTCACCACAGCAGGTGGTGCAACATGCGATCGCAGCCGCCCAGCAGCAGGAAGCCCTACTTGCCCAAGATCTCTGTGGATCTTGGGTAGCCTGAAATCGACTGTTGTCAGCTTTAGCAGGCGAGCTTAGGGGCCCAAGCGCTGTATGAGATTTGATTTGCCTGTTTCTACCCCTAGTGAATCAGAACTAATCAAAAGCCTCAAAGAATCAATTAAAAAAAGCTATGGTTCCGGGACTGCGCCTCTTTTTCAAATAGCCGCCCGTTTGCACGACAGTTGGTACAGTTTAACTCTCTCTATGCCGCAAGTTGTTCTGGTTAATCCCCTAATTCCGCCAAATACAGGTAATATTGCCCGTACCTGTGCAGCTACCGGTACTGGACTGCATCTAGTTGGTCCATTGGGCTTTGAGCTGAGCGATCGCTACCTTAAGCGAGCCGGATTAGATTATTGGCCCTACGTTGACCTACAGCTACATGATCAGTGGGAAGATTTTGTCACCTATCAGTCCCAAAAAGGCGGACGACGGCTCGGATTCAGCACTTCAGGCGAGCTTAACTATATAGAGTTTAAGTTCCTCGAAAACGACTGGCTGCTGTTTGGCAGTGAGACTGAGGGGCTGTCGAAAGCGATGCTGGCAGCCTGCCACCAAACCCTTTATATTCCTATGGCACAGCCCGGAGTTCGCAGCCTCAACCTTTCGGTAAGTACCGCCATAGGGCTATTTGAAGCCCTTCGTCAGCTTGGGCAGCTACCGGCGCGTCAGCCTTAACCAAGGGCTACCTAACAGTAGGGCTAGTGAATTCAAAATATCGCGATAGAGTTAAGGCTATTTAAGGGCATACTGGCCGAGGTTCTGCTCTATATGCATATAGTGATGAGAATTCGGCCGCTTATACAACGGCTTTAAAGGCTAGAATTCATCCCCCAAAGTGCCTTGGAATAGGAACAGCCTGTTAATTTCTCCCTAAAAAGGGGAAATATCAAAATTTCAAGCCAGGAAGTTATTGGGAATACAAAATCCCACACTTATCGATAAGAAATTTCTATCGCGTGGCCCTGTTGTGAGATCAGATTCTGTTGATTGCGCCCAAAACAGGCTTTATGTATTCTCTACAGCGGGCTAAGCGGATGCCCTAAAATCAAGCCTTTTCCGGTTTTTTTGCGCTATGCATCAGCCCTTTGTTTGGAGGGGTTTCTATGCCCTTGACAGAAACTGGAAAAGCAGCAGACTATCTTAATCGTTCCTTTTTCCAGATCAAAAATCTGTGTTGGCTAGGAAAAACTTCCCGATCCCCGCGTACTTTTCTGTGAATATGCACAAAGAGGAATAGGCATTGAATTTTTTGTTTCCTCGTGTAAACTTGCTTAAGTCGCTAGGGCAGGGTAATGTTACCTAGTCGTGGTTGTTCAAGTCGATTCACCCTCGTTCGAGTAGTTTCTTACCGCAGTGCTAATCAAGCCCGCCGGGTGAACAGTTAGTTAAACGAATGTTCTGAAACAGTTGAACGCTGGTCTAATAGGAGGTCGTTCCTTGAAACGAGAAATTCCGCAAGAGCCTACGCCTGATTCACACTCATCTCTGCCATCTTGCGCAGAGAGTGTTCGGCAAGGTTTTTCAGGAAGTCATCGCCGGGTCCGTAAATCAGCAGCAGTGCTGGGTTTGGCATTTTCGGTTGGAGCTTCGGGCACGTTACTGTCTCAAGCTGAGGGCGCGGCTGCAGCCGATGCTCCAGCAAATTCTTTCTTGCTAGCCGCAGCTTTACCTCAGGCAGGTCACTCAGCCAACGGTTCTGCTTCTCAATCTGCTGTTTATCACACTGTGCAAGCGGGTGATAGCCTTTGGCAGATTGCCCAAGCTCACCAGGTTGACGTCCAGTCCATCAAGTCAGCCAACGGAATCTCGCCAGACGAAGTCATTAAAGTTGGCCAAGTGCTCCGAGTTCCCGCCAACGCGAGACCTGACACTTCCCTGTCCGAGACTGCAGTATCTGTACCCATTCCTGCGGCTCAGCCCGTATCTGAACTGGTCGCGCTAGCCTCTCCCAAAGATCAAGCTAGTGATGATCAAGCTAGTGATTCTGAGACTGAAACTCTAGCAGCCAGCCTCTCTGAGGTTCAACCTGTTAAAGGTGAGTGGGCCGAGGCTGATGCTGTTCAATCCATCGCTTCTGCGAGCCGAGTTGAACCCCAGGTTGAAGTTAAAGAGCAGGCAAGCACACTTCAGGCCGAAGCTGAGGATCAGGCAAGCACCCTGCAGGCGGCAGCTTCGACTCCTCAGTCTGGCATCCCTAGTCCTTCTAGCCAAACGCTAGAGCCAAGTCCAGAAGGTGCTTGGGTTACTCGCTCTTTTGAATCCGCTCAAGATTCAGATGCCACAACTTCTTCGGTTCAAGATTCAGATGCCATAGCCTCTTCAGCGACTACGACTGAAGCAGCTACCCCTGTGGAAGCAGCGCCCATCGAATCGACTGAATCGACCGTGCCAGCGGCACCGATCGAGGTCAAGAAGTCCCAGCAAATCGCTGCTCTGTCTGAGCGGGTGGAAGGAGCATCTACTGCCCAGCCCCTGGTGCCGGTTGTGCCCGCAGCAGAGACCTACCGAGTTAAGCCTGGCGACACCCTATGGACCATTTCTTCTCGCTATGGATTGAGACCAGAAGCCCTGGTTCAAGCCAATGCAGTTCGTGATCCCAATTTGATTGTGGCGGGAGACGTTATTGAGATTCCGCAGCAGCTTGCTTCTGCTGATATAACGGCTGTCCCCTCGATTGCCCCTGTGTCTTCTGGTTCAGTCGCTGAGCGGATTGCTCGCATTCGTGAAGCTGGGGACGGCTCAGTAAACCGTGCAGAGCTGTACGAACGAATTCGACAGGCGCGCCAATCTCTAGAAGAGCGTGAGGCTCCTGTAGCAGCTGAGCCCAGCATTCTTCGCCAAGCGTCGGCTGCCGATCTGCCTTCGTCTTTGCCGCTCAATGACAATGCTGCCTCTGGACAAGCAGATCCCCACGTTTCCAGCCTAATCGCTGACATTCGGGCCATGCAGCGCCAGCGTACGGTTGCCATCGTGCCGTCATCTGAGGCTTCAACTGTATCTGCTGTTGAAGAACCTACTCAGGTTGCTGTTGCTCCTGCTAGCCTAAATCGGAGCAATTCTCAGGCAGTCGAGATTGAGCCTGCTAATCCTGAGTTTTCTCCGGCCCCATCTGAACGAGCAACCCCTACCCCTGACCTGTTAGCGGCAGCACCGCTCGGTCCTGAGGCCTATGCTCCAACGATGAATGTACCGACTGGCCGCACTGTCTCTCCTGACATGCCCATTCTGCCTGAGCCAAGTGAGTATCTACCTGAGGCACCGGCTCGCTTTAATGGTTATATGTGGCCTGCTCAAGGGGTTTTGACCTCTGGCTATGGTCAGCGGTGGGGCCGTATGCACCAGGGCGTTGATATCGCAGGCCCTGTCGGCACTCCTATCTATGCCGCTGCTACCGGAACTGTAGAGCGCTCCGGCTGGAATTCGGGTGGTTATGGCAACCTAGTGGACATTCGCCATCCGGATGGTAGTATGACTCGCTATGCCCACAACAGCCGTCTGCTGGTGCGGCCTGGTCAGGCAGTTCGTCAAGGTCAGCAAATTGCAGAAATGGGTAGTACTGGCTACAGTACAGGACCTCACCTGCACTTTGAGGTACATCTCCCTGGCAACGGTGCCGTTAACCCAGTAGCTTATCTGCCTGGACGCTAGGTGAGATTGGAATAGCGTTAACAGATGGGATGGGTGGCTAGAAATTAGTCACCCATTTTATTAAATGGGAGAGGGTCGAGTGTCAGGGGAAGACTGCTCAGCTGGCTATAGCGGTTGACTATTGCTGAATCTCGGTTAGGCTTGCCGGTTTGTGGAAGTAGTGAAGTGCCAAAAACCTGCCCAAAAATTGCAGATAGTAGCCCACTTTAGCGCACCTTTGTGGTAACCTTTAATATTGTTGGTTGATTAAATTCAGCCACCGCTTAATTTCTGGCTCAGTAGCTCAGTGGTTAGAGCAGGGGACTCATAAGCCCAAGGTCGCAGGTTCAAATCCCGCCTGAGCCATTATTTAATACTTCTAATAAAAGCACGTGTAGAGGTTTCCTAATCCCTTTGCTGAGTAGCGGTTTTTGAGGACTTAGAGGCTGCTAGCCATTCACTCTTGCAGCGCAATCGTCCTGACGCTTTTGGCTTTTCAGATTGCGCTTTAGTCAAACTTTTGGGCCACGCCTTTGACTGCGATCGCAACCCCCCGACAGCACCCAAAACTGTCTTTTACAGCTTCTCAGCTGTCGCTGCGATTCGTCTAAACGGGGCATCTAGCAGCAGCCTAAACGAGCTACCCTACCCCAACTTCCAACTAAGGTAGGAGAGAATTTGTGTCCCCCTTTAATCAAAATCGTTATGACTATGATATAGTTGTATGGGCTTGTATGAATGGCTGCTCAGTTAGCAGAGGCCATTTCAAGGGCTTTACGAATTAAGACGCAGTTCAATCTTAGGAGAGTTATACATGACGTTTCAGACAGAAGGCTGCCTTCGCGTCGGTCAAGCTGCGCCAGATTTTACCGCAACTGCAGTAGTTGACCAAGAATTTAAGACCCTTAAGCTGTCTGAGTACCGGGGTAAGTATGTAGTTCTATTCTTCTACCCCCTCGACTTTACCTTTGTTTGCCCCACTGAGATCACTGCGTTTAGCGATCGATACAGTGAATTTAAAGATATCAACACCGAAGTTTTAGGCATCTCTGTTGATAGTGAATTCTCCCACCTAGCTTGGGTGCAAACGGATCGCAAGCAGGGTGGTGTAGGTGACTTGAACTACCCTCTGGTTTCTGACATTAAGAAAGAGATCAGCACTGTCTACAACGTTCTTGATCCTGATGCTGGAATTGCCCTGCGGGGTCTCTTTATCATTGATAAAGAAGGCGTTATTCAGCACTCTACCATCAACAACCTGTCCTTTGGCCGCAGCGTTGACGAGACGCTACGGACGCTGCAGGCTATTCAGTACGTGCAGTCCCATCCTGATGAAGTCTGCCCCGCTGGCTGGCAGCCCGGTGACAAAACCATGACGCCTGACCCTGTTAAGTCTAAGGACTTCTTTGCGGCTATCTAAGTGTTGAAAGCACTCCGCTGCTCTTAGACAGTTTCCATAGGCAGTTTTTATTGCTCTGGGCAGAACATGCCCAGAGCATTTTGTTAAGGTGGTATTCAAGCAGCTTGGTGAGCCGGAAATGACTGTATCTACAGATTTTGAAGGTTTAATTACTCGCCGCTTCTTTAAGCACTTTTTGCCCATTCCTGGCCAGCGGCGATTGCTTGTGGGTCAGTTTGCCCCTGATTTTGCCCTGCGGGACGTTACCCATCAGCGTACAGTGCGGCTCTCTAATTACCGTGCCAAGCAACCTCTAGTGCTTGCCTTCACCCGCATTTTCACCGAAAAACAGTACTGCCCCTTTTGCTTTCCCCACATTTTGGCGATGAATGAGGCCTATGAGCAGTTTTTGGCCCGAGGAGCAGAGGTGCTGATGATTACGAGTACAGATCTGCGCCAGAGCCAGATTGTTGTACGGGATCTGGGTTTGAACCTGCCCTTGCTAAGCGACGAGAGCTGCCAGAGCTTTCACCAGTACCATACAGGCCAGGCACTGGGGGCTCCCCTATCGGCTCAATTTGTGCTGGACCCGCAGGGACGGCTGCGCTATAGCCATATGTTCTCTTTTCTAGAGCACAATGCCGGCCCTGAGAAGCTGCTGGCTATTTTGGATGTGGTCAACCAGGGCCAGGCTTAGTCACGGCTTCGTGTCTGAGAAGACATCAGCAGGGGCTGCTCTAGAGCTATGCGCGGCAAGCGGTGTTTGAAGCCGCATAAGATTTCCCAGGAAATGGTGCCCGTAAGTGCGGCCCAATCGTCTGCTGTGATGGCTTGCCCTTGCTCTTGCCCTAGCAACGTCACGATGTCGCCTGCTTGTAGGGCTGCAACGCTGGTTACATCGAGCATGAGTTGATCCATTGTGATTGCGCCAATTTGTGGCACCTGCTTGCCCTTGACCAGCACCTGCATTTGGTTGGAGAGCGCGCGGGGCACGCCGTCGGCATAGCCGATGCCAACTACGGCAACTCGCATGGGGCGATCGGCGACAAACTGATGGCCGTAGCTCACGCCTGTCCCTGCTGGTATCTCCTGGATGTGGGTGATGCGAGCCTTGACTTGCATTACTGAGTGGAGGGTGATTTGCGATCGCAAATGCACAGCCGGGTACAGCCCATAAAGCGCTAGTCCCACCCGCACTAAATCGTGATGCAGATGGGCATCGGTGAGGGCGGCAGCGGAATTAGCTAGGTGCAGCCGAGGCGGACAGATCTGCTGCTCTCTCAGAGCCGCAACAGCCTGGTCAAAGCGCTGCTGCTGAAGCCGCAGCGTTGTTTGATCGAGACTGTCGGCAGTTGCGAAGTGAGAATAGAGGCTAGCAATCTGCACTCGGGGCAGCCGCTGAACAAACTGGACAAACTCCACCGCCTGCTGCCAGGGAAAGCCTAAGCGAGACATGCCGGTATCGAGCTTTAGGTGTACTGGTATCGGAGCCGCTAGCGCCTCACTGCGGCTGCACAGCGCATCAGAAAAAACCAGGGCCTGTTTGGGGGTGACCAGCGTCGGCTGCAGGTTCCAATGTGCGATCGCGTGCATCTCCTCCACGCTGTTGACCGCCCCCATGACTAAGATAGGAGCCTGAATACCTGCCTGCCGCAGCTCCATGCCTTCAGGCACAGTCGCCACCCCGAGCCAGGCAGCCCCTGCCTGCAAAGCCGTGCGCGCTACCGTCACAGCCCCGTGTCCGTAAGCATCGGCCTTGACCACTGCCATCAGGTCTGTGGTGTTTGCCAGCATCCCTCTTAACTGCTCAACATTGTGCTGCAGGGCAGCCAGATTGATTTCTACCCAGGCCCGACAGCATCGCATCGAGGCTAGGCCCGGAGTTTGATCCCAGCTCAACATAATTCACACACACCTCTAACCACACCTGTCTATACCCCAGCAAGAGTCCCAGCAAGTGCCTCGCAGCCAGCTTCTAGATAAGGCAAACTGCTACTGGCTAGGATGGCCGCTGCTTCTAAGCCTTTCCTAGACCCTGCTGCGGCTACCAGCCAGTGTATCAGCCGTCAAGACGGGTTCTGCGGCTTCTATGCTACTATCGGTGCAATACCCCTTACCGATCCCCAATGAGCAAGGTTCTGGTGCTCAACGCCTCCTTTGAACCCCTCAACATTACAAGCTGGCGAAGAGCGATTGTTCTCATCATTAAGGGTAAAGCGGAACAGGTCGAGCACAACGGCCGGGTGATTTATGCCGGGCTGCCTCTTCCGACTGTGATCCGTCTAAAGCATTACGTCCGAGTTCCCTATAAAGATATTCCGTTGACCCGCCGCAATCTCCTGCAGCGCGATAATCACAGCTGCCAGTACTGCGGGTATGCTGGAGAAGGGTTGACTTTAGACCACGTAGTGCCTCGCTCTCGAGGGGGCGAAGACAGCTGGGAAAACATGGTGAGTGCCTGCGTTCGCTGCAACGTTAAAAAGGGCAATCGCACTCCCAAAGAAGCTAACATGCCGCTACGAAATTCCCCTCGAAAGCCCCATAGCAGCCTTTATTTTGAGGTCAGCCGCCAAATTCGCGGTGGAGGACATCAGGAGTGGAAGAAGTATGTCATCGGCATTTAATATGCTCCCTGAGATTTCCCTCCAATGAGTGACGCTATTAGCCGCAATTTCTAGTTGACTTAAAGTGTGGGCTAACTTCATCCCCCACTGACTCTTCTCTTACTACACTCAATTTTGAATCCGTTCTGCCGGGTTCAGTCATCTGCCACTGATTTCTAAATCTGTTTGCCTTTGACAACCGCTAGTTCCAAATTCAAACAAGAGTTCCTTTTTTTGCATTCGCTGAGTATGTAGGCCCGTTCTTACTTTTAATGATGACAAATTCAGTGGCTGATTCACCCCGCCCGCCAAAAAGTGTATCTGTCGAACTTTCCAGCCATCCCGAACAGGAGCCGCCAATTGAGGCAATCAGGCAGCTGCTTAAGAAGCATGCAGGAGAACGCCAAATCATTCTACTGCAGGATTTTCCTGATCCTGATGCGCTATCCTCTGCCTGGGCCTACATGCTCATTGCCCAGACTTACGACATCGACTGCGAGATCTACTACGCGGGCACCCTCAGCCACCAGGAAAATATCGCCCTAGTGCGATTAACCAGTTTGCCAGCGCGGCGCTGGGCACCCGCCAGTGAGGGTCCTGACTTAAGTCAATATCAAGGTTATGTGCTGATTGATAACCAGGGCACAACTAGCCAGCTTTTCCCCTTCGTCGAAGCTGCTCATCTGCCGCTGATTCTGGTCATTGACCACCATGCTCCCCAGGCTAAGCTAAACGCCGAGTTTATTGACCTCAGGCCTCACATTCGAGCAACAGCAACAATCTTGACTCAGTATCTGCAGTGCGGCCTGCTTTATCTGGATCGCAGCAACAGCAAGCATGTCAAGTGTGCCACGGCGCTTATGCACGGTCTTAGGGCCGATACCAATCAGCTAATGCACGCGGCAGAGGCAGACTTTTTAGCGGCAGCCTACCTCAGTGGCTTCTACGACAGTCAACTGCTGAGCGCAGTGTTGCAGGCTTCCCGCTCTAAACGAGTAATGGATGTGATTGAGCGGTCGCTGCGCAACCGTAAGATTCAAAACAGCGTTTCTCTCGCGGGAGTGGGGTATTTGCGCTACGAAGACCGCGACGCCATTCCTCAGGCGGCAGATTTTCTGGTGACTGAAGAAAATGTTCACACGGCCCTAGTCTACGGTATTGTCCACGATGAGGACGAGGAGCGGGAGGTCGTCATCGGCTCCCTTCGTACTAGCAAGATTACCCTCGATCCAGACGAGTTCATCAAAGAGGCCTTTGGTCAGGACAGTGAGGGTCGCTTTTTCGGGGGCGGGCGGTCTATGGCAGGTGGGTTTGAAATTCCCGTCGGCTTTCTATCTGGATTTTATGAAAATAGTGAATATAACCGACTGAAGTGGGAGGTGTTTGATATGCAGATCAAGCAAAAACTGCTGCGGTTAATTAACCCTGAAGATGGCGTTATCAGTACCGATTGAGCCTAAAGCTGCCCTTACCTAGGAGCAGAGTGCTTTCTGCGGGCCGCCTCTTCCGAAGGGATCCTAACAAATTCCAGGGCTTACGGATGATTACTAGAGGACCGTTGTAAAATCGGCTTTGAATCTAAAGCAGCAGACGCATCGTCAAGCTACTTCGTTCCAGACACCCTAGCAAGGTTTGAGGCCAAGGGATTTAGGCAGTTTGCTTGCCGCAATATGAGAAACAGCCTGATTTGAGTCAGTTTTTACTACAAAACTGTCCTTTTCGTTTTCTCTAAACTATTCCTTGTCGCAGCGACGTTGTAGCGTTGACACCGGCGGGGCTCTCATTCCCCCGTTGGCACCCTTTTCAACGCATGGGAGCAGTGCAATCATGACGGTATGTGAATATAGACCTGGTCTGGAGGGGGTGCCCGCCACTCAATCCAGCATCAGTTTTGTCGACGGCCAGCAAGGCATCTTGGAATACCGAGGCATTCGTATTGAGGAGCTGGCACAAAAAAGCACTTTTCTAGAGACAGCCTATCTGCTGATTTGGGGCGGCCTGCCCACAAAGCAGGAACTTGAAGCCTTTGAACATGAGATTCGCTACCACCGCCGCCTCAAGTACCGCGTCCGAGACATGATGAAGTGTTTCCCGGAGAGCGGTCACCCTATGGATGCTCTGCAGGCCTGTGCAGCGGCTCTGGGCCTGTTTTACTCCAAGCGGGCCTTGGATAACCCAACCTATATTCAAGACGCGGTGGTGCGGCTGCTGGCCAAAATTCCAACGATGGTAGCGGCTTTTCAATTGATGCGTAAGGGCAATGATCCGGTTCAGCCGCGAGATGACCTAGATTATTCAGCTAATTTTCTCTACATGCTGAATGAACAAGAACCCGATCCGTTAGCGGCTCGGATTTTTGATATCTGCCTCACGCTGCACGCTGAACACACCATCAATGCCTCAACCTTCTCCGCGATGGTAACAGCCTCAACCCTGACCGATCCTTATGCGGTGATTGCGTCGGCTGTAGGCACCCTAGCAGGTCCCCTGCATGGCGGTGCCAATGAAGAGGTCATCACAATGCTGCAGGAGATTGGCACTGTTGAGAATGTCAGACCCTATGTTGAGGCCTGCATTCAACAGAAGTCTAAGATTATGGGCTTTGGGCACCGGGTCTATAAGGTCAAAGATCCTCGGGCCACGATCTTGCAGCGATTGGCAGAGCAGCTCTTTGACAAGTTCGGCCAGGATGAGTATTACGAGATTGCTCTAGAAATGGAGCAGGCGGTTGAGGAGAAGCTGGGCCACAAGGGAATTTACCCCAACGTTGATTTCTACTCTGGGCTGGTATATCGCAAACTAGGCATCCCGGTTGATTTGTTCACGCCGGTTTTTGCGATCGCACGAGTAGCCGGTTGGCTAGCCCACTGGAAAGAACAGCTAGGTGAAAACCGAATCTTCCGGCCCACCCAGGTCTATACCGGAGTTCGCAACCAGGTCTATACGCCCCTGGCAGAGCGGCCTCAAATCTGGGATAAGCAGGCAGTTACGATCCAGTCAATAGTCAACTGATGGGTCAAACCCCTCTTCTCAAGCTAAGAGATAGCAGAGATCATTCGTTACAGTGACGATTTTCAGGAACTCCAGCCCCTCCGGTCTTTTGGCCGGAGGGCTTTCATTTTAAAGCCTTATTCAGTAAGGGATGGCGGGATGACGCCCCCGCTTTATGTTGAGACGAGTCCTCATGGATAAATCTGCTCGAAACAATTGCGTCCAGCCACGGCACGTTTTGTCTTGCTACTTCGCTAGATAGAGGTTTTTCTATAAGGCTCTCTGTTCGTATTATGTTTATTGGGGGCTTCTATTGCTGAGAACAGAACTTCTTATCCATAAATCCCTCAAAAACCCCCATCTTTAGCAGATTGAGGCGGTAAGATCGATGAGAGAATTTATGAAATTTGACACTCCCAAGGGCTAGCCCATGAATCAAGGAATCGACCTGCAAGGCAGCTTTGTTCGAGCCCTCGTCGATCTAGGACTGCCACCTGGCGTAGCGAAGACACTCTGGCTGCCGCTGCCGATGGTGCTGATTCTAGCTGCCGCAACCGTCAGCATCTTTGTTACGGTTTGGCTGGAGCGGAAGATCTCCGCTGCGGCTCAGCAGCGCATTGGTCCCGAATTTGCCGGACCCCTGGGAACCCTGCAGGCTGCCGCTGATGGCATCAAGCTCATCTTCAAGGAAGACATTACCCCAGCCCTGGCCGATCCCATCCTGTTTACTTTGGGACCAGTGATCGTTGTCATCCCGGTCTTTTTGTCTTACCTGATTGTGCCCTTCGGCCAAAACCTAGTTATTACTGATATTGGAGTGGGCATTTTCCTCTGGATCTCCCTCTCCAGCATTGCTCCCATTGGACTGCTGATGTCGGGGTACTCCTCCAACAACAAGTATTCGCTGCTGGGAGGACTGCGGGCTGCTGCTCAGTCGATCAGCTACGAAATTCCGATGGCGCTAGCAGTCCTAGCCGTTGTAATGATGTCCAACAGCCTCAGCACCATTGACATTGTCAATCAGCAGGCCGGCTACGGCATCCTGGGCTGGAATATTTGGCGGCAGCCAGTCGGCTTTGTAATTTTTTGGATTGCAGCTTTGGCTGAGTGCGAGCGGTTGCCTTTTGACCTCCCTGAGGCAGAGGAAGAGCTGGTCGCAGGCTATCAAACTGAGTATACGGGGATGAAGTTTGGCCTATTCTACGTAGGCTCCTACGTGAACCTAGTGCTTTCGGCCCTGATCGTTGCGATTCTCTACCTAGGAGGTTGGGAATCGCCAGTGTCTATAGACTGGCTAGCAGGTCTGCTGGGGGCTAGTGAGACGGCTCCTTGGCTACAGGTACTGGCAGCCTCCATCGGCATCATGATGACGCTATTCAAGGCATATCTGCTGGTCTTCCTAGCAATCCTGCTGCGTTGGACAGTACCTCGGGTGCGGATCGACCAACTCCTAGATTTAGGCTGGAAGTTTCTCCTACCAGTTTCCCTGGTTAACCTGCTGCTGACTGCGGCCTTAAAACTGTCTTTCCCCCTTGCTTTTGGGGGATAGGTAGAGCGTGTGATGCACCTTATTGGGCCTAGCGCCTTTAAAGAGGCACGCTAACCCTCAACGACCTCTTGCATTCCTGTCTTAATTGCCCTGTTTTCATTCGGAGATGTAACCGATGCTGAACTTTTTGAAGCAAGTCGGGGACTATGCCAAAGAGAGCGTTCAGGCAGCCAAGTACATTGGCCAAGGCCTGTCCGTTACCTTCGATCACATGCGGCGACGCCCCGTCACAGTTCAGTACCCCTACGAAAAGCTTATTCCCTCTGAGCGCTTCCGAGGCCGAATTCACTTCGAATTCGACAAGTGTATTTCTTGCGAAGTCTGTGTTCGGGTGTGCCCCATCAACCTACCCGTTGTAGATTGGGACTTTGACAAGGCTACCAAGAAGAAAACTCTGAAGCACTACAGCATTGACTTTGGAGTTTGTATTTTCTGCGGCAACTGTGTTGAGTATTGCCCCACTAACTGTCTCTCCATGACAGAAGAGTATGAATTAGCCACCTACGACCGGCACGAACTAAATTTCGACAACGTGGCCCTAGGACGGTTACCCTACAAAGTGACTCAAGATCCGATGGTAACGCCGCTGCGAGAACTGGCCTACCTACCTAAAGGGGTTATGGACCCCCACGGATTGGCCGAAGGTTCCCGGCGAGCCGGCAAGCTGCCTCAAGAGATCATTGAGGAAATGGAACCTTCCGAGGAAGACCCAGCCTAAGAGTTCCTAGTAGTGGCCAGCTGGGCCTCTACCGGGCAGTACTTTACAACCTGGACCAATTGTTATTTAGAGGAGACGCGGTCGTGACGCTAGCAGAAGGGGTACAGATAGTCTCATTCGGCATCTTAGCGGTGATGATGCTCGGCGCAGCGCTGGGGGTTGTGCTGCTAGAGAACATTGTCTACTCCGCCTTTTTGCTTGGGGGTGTTTTCATCAGCATTGCAGGTATGTATATCCTGCTCAACGCCAGTTTCGTGGCGGCCGCCCAGGTTCTGGTTTATGTCGGAGCTGTCAACGTTCTGATTCTGTTTGGAATTATGCTGGTTAACAAGCAGCAGGAGTTCAGACCAATTGCCAGGGCGTGGGTTGGTAGGGCAGTTACGGCTCTAGTTTGCTCTGGCCTATTCGCTCTGCTAGCAACGACAGTTGTTGGCACACCCTGGAAGCTCTCATCAGCGCCGGCAGCAGGCGACAACGCCATTGTTCTGATTGGCATACACTTCTTTACTGACTTCCTACTGCCTTTTGAACTGGCCTCAGTGCTGTTGCTAATCGCACTTGTAGGTGCAATCATTCTGGCCCGTCGAGAATACATTCCAGACACTCAGGCTGGAGTGCCTGTTCAAGACGCTCTACAGTTACCAGAGCGGCCCCGCGAGTTAGTGCCTGTTGGCAGCAATACTTCGGAGCAGGGCGCAACTGACTCATTTCTCTAAAAATTAAGCTTCGTTTGGTTCCAGGTTATTTTGGGTAGTCTTGAAGATGCATTTGGAATATTTTCTCCTGATTGCTGCGGCGCTTTTCTGCATTGGTATCTATGGCTTGGTAACCAGCCGCAACGTTATTCGAGTTCTGATGTCAATTGAACTGATGCTGAATGCCGTTAACCTGAATCTGATGGCATTCTCTAACTATCTTGATCCGGCCAATGTCACAGGTCAAGTGTTTTCTGTTTTTGTCATTACTATTGCTGCGGCAGAAGCAGCTGTTGGCCTGGCGATTGTCTTGTCTATTTACCGCAACCGCGACACTGTAGATATGGAACAGTTCAATCTGCTCAAGTGGTAATTGCCCGAACTTCAGTCTTGCTAAGCGTTGGGGCGCTGCTTTGGCAGCGCCTTTACAATTGTGGGTAGGTGTATTTAGGGAGTACCTAGGCAGCGGTGGAGTTAAAGCAGGCCATCATTGTTTATAAAGCCAGGAACCGCCTGAGCCAGCAGTGGGCTGAGAAGTGTGCCCGGCAGCTTGAGGGACTAGGCTGTAGAGTGCTGGTTGGTCCCAGTGGCCCTAAGGACAATCCCTACCCCGTTTTCCTTGCCTCTGTGACTCAGCCGATTGATCTAGCTATTGTTTTAGGAGGTGATGGTACTGCTTTGGCAGCGGCCAGGCATGTTGCGCCTGAAAATATCCCTATCTTGGCCATCAATATTGGTGGGCATTTAGGCTTTTTATCCGAGGCCTCAGAAGACTATGTTGATCTGGAAAAGGTTTGGGAAAGGCTGCTGTCCGATCGCTTTGCTGTGCAGCAGAGAATGATGCTTCAGACCCAGGTCTTTCAAGGTGACCGAAGTAACCTGGAGGCAATGAGCGATCGCTTTTTAGCCCTTAATGAAATGTCGGTTAAGCCTGCCTCCCCAGATCGCATGATCACCTCCATTTTGGAAATGGAAATTGATGGTGAAGTTGTCGATCAGTACCAGGGCGATGGCCTTTTGGTTAGCACGCCGACAGGCTCCACAGGATATACGGTTGCTGCAGGCGGCCCCATTGTTCATCCTGGTATGGAAGCAATTATTGTCACGCCTATCTGCCCTCTCAGCCTATCGAGCCGCCCGATTGTGCTGCCTCCTGGTTCGGTAGTCAGTGTTTGGCCGTTAGCGGATGTCGATCTTAATACTAAGCTCTGGATGGATGGAGTGATGGCCACCGCCATTTGGCCAGGACAGCGAGTGGATATTCGCATGGCTGAATTTATGGCCAAGTTCATTATTCTTAGAAAGAATTACTCTTACTACGGCACTTTAAGAAATAAGCTCAACTGGGCAGGCACCCGAATTAACTATACGAACAATCACAGAAACTAGTGTTTTCTCAACTTAAGGGGTGAGTGCTTTTTAGTGAGCTCCTCTAAACAAGAAGAACGGGCCTCAACTTTTAGTTGAGGCCCGTTCTTTAGCTAACTAAGGGAGTTGATAACCTTAGAAGCGGAAGGTAGTGCGGATTACACCATAGATCAGGGTTTCGTCAGCTAGGCCGTTGTTGTAGTCAGCATAGATGACAGAAGGAGTAATGGTCAGGAATTCATTGAAGGGAACGTTCAGGAAACCTTCAATGTAGAAGGGGTTGTCAACTGAGCCAATCAGTTGGGGAGCCTGACCGCCGTAGATACCCAGCTGAGCACCTTCAGCAAAGAAGTCATCGAAGACAACACCTGCATTCCAAATGAAGTCGTCGCCACCATCAAAGTTGACGAAGCCGGCGCTACCGCCAATGTTGAAGCCGCCAAAGTTCAGGTTGACTTGACCACCATAGGTGTCAACTGCCTTACCAGTGCCGACTCCTTGGAAGACCTGACCACCATCACTGTGAAGGTAGGTTGCAGCAAGGCTCAGGAAGCCTTCAGGAATGAAGCTTAGCTGAGCTCCGTAGGCTTGGCTTGGACCCAGTTCATTGGTACCCCGGAAGACACCGATGCTGGGGGAACGAGCACCAGCAGTGTTAACCGTGTATAGCGCATCAAGGATGATGCTGTCAGTGAAGGCAAAGCTCAGACCGACACCTGCACCGCCGCCCATGCCAGCATCTAGGTACTGAGGACCAGCAGCATCAGCAACGCCGTTGCCGAAGGGGGTGATTTCCCGCAGAACGTCGTCAACGGACAGGGAGTTAGCAGCCAAGGTTACGTCGATGCGGTTGCCGACGGGGAAGGCGTAGTAGAAGTCATCAACCCGCAGGTCAAGGACGCCTTCGCCCTGCAGACCAGAAACGTTGTTGAAACCACCAATATCGCCCAGAGGCAAATCACCAGAAGAAGCCTGGAGACGAACTCGCAGACGATCTTCGCCAGTGAAGCTGGTGTCGAAGTTTAGACGAGCTCGAGAGTTGAAGTTGGTGCTGTCTTCAACGCCAGGAATGGTATCGAAGGGGGTAGCGAGGTGGAAGTCGACTTGACCACGCAGTTTGGTGGTGGTAGAGAACTGGTTAGCTTCCAGTTCAGCTACGTCAGCTTCCAGAGCATCGACGCGACCGCGCAGGGTGTTCAGTTCAGCCTGAAACTCTTCCTGCAAGCGACGAATGGTTGCTAGGTCATCGGGGTTGATGCCAGTAGCTACTAGCTGGGCGATGACGTCTAAGCAGGCGTTTAGACCAGCAGCAAATTCATAACGGGTCAGGGACGCATTACCGCGATAGGTACGGTCAGGGTAGCCCTGAATACAGCCATACTGCTCAACCAGGCTCTGCAGCGCTTGGAAAGCCCAGTCGGTTGGCAGAACATCAGTCAGCTGGTTAACGCTGGTGATCTGAGCCAGTTGAACGGGCTGATTTAGCGCATCAACGCCAACAACAGACTCGACCGGTGCAGCAGCAGCAGCGAGTTGAACAGGAGCCGCTTCGGTAGCCAGCTCAACGGGAGCTACTTCAGTAGCCAGCTCAACAGGAGCGGTTTCGGTAGCGAACTCAATAGCAGCAGCTTCAACAGCTACAGCGGAACCTGATACAGCTAGCGCAGCGCCTAGTGCAGCCGGAGCAGCCAGCAAAGATTTCCAAAGAAGTTTAGACATTGGTTTTGATCTCTCCTCACACCTTATACAAGGGAAGCTTGACATCTGTGACTGTAGCCAAAGAGCAAACGGAAGTCCCTATGAACACTGCCTGACAGGCTTTAGGGCTAACCCAGATTTCCTGCCATGAAGTTACTCATGCTGATATTAACAGATCACTTCCGGCTAGGCTATAGATTCATCGCTGAAATTTTTGACTGCCTAAAAAGCCGTGAAGTTCCTGACCTTTTTCTTGTAACTTGATTGGCTGCGGGTTTTGTTAGACAAGCTTGGAAAGGGTCTCGGCCATTGCGAAGTCTTGCTCTGTTAGGCCACCGGCATCGTGAGTGGTGAGGCTAATCGTGACTTGGTTGTAGGAAATAGCAATGTCGGGGTGATGCCCTGCCGCTTCGGCTGGTTCGACTAGTCGATTGACAAAGCTTACGGCTTCAACGAAGTCTGTGAAGGTGCGGGTGGTCTTGATTATTTTGCCTTCAAGGATCCAATCAGTCAGCTGGCTGAGCTTCAGTTGAACTTCGGTTTCACTTAGGGGCTTGGCCATCAAAAACCCTCTTGATTGGGCATGCAGTACGTGCTTTAGAGGAAAAGCCTTTAAAAGACTATCCGCTCCCATCGGGGGAAGGTACTACCTTCATCGATGGGAGCGGTCTAGCGGGTCTTAGGTTGAGCCTGACTGCCGGAAGGAACCCTAATCAGTCAGCTTTAAAAGCAGATGCTATTTCCGAAGAAATAAGCATTAACTTCCTAGAGATCAGCCCCGGCGCACAGCCGGCTAGCTACAACCAGAAGACCCATGCATTTACTACTTTCTTGCATGGGCATCACCTCCTTGATTCCTGAACGGTTGAATCTGAAGAGACACTCTGCTGAGCTTCGACAGCATTAATAATCAAGATAGCATATGGATCTGAGGTTGGGGGGCTGAATGAGGTCTTTTTAGCTGTACCCTCTTCGGCAGTTGATTCTCCTTGCCTATGCTGGAAGAGGAGTGTGCCTGAGAAATGAACTATGCTGCCGCCTGCAATTGTGCTAGATCCCATGCTGGAGACTTGGCTGAGGGAGGACATTGGGCGAGGCGATCGCACGACCGGCGGTTTGGGTGCGATCGCAAATCAACCTGGTTCTGCTCTATGGCTAGCTAAGGAGGCGGGAATCGTAGCCGGGCTACCTGTGGCTCAGCGGGTTTTTCAGCTGTTAGACAGCCAAGTGGAGTTTGTGCCCTTGGTGAGTGATGGCAGCTTTTGTGCCTGTCGTACCGAGATTGCCCAAATCAAAGGGCCGTTAGGGGCATTGCTGACCGGGGAGCGGGTCGCTTTGAACCTGGTGATGCGTCTTAGCGGTGTTGCTACGCTGACCCGCAAATACGTAGACCAGATCGCAGATTTACCTGCCGAGTTGGTCGATACGCGCAAAACCACCCCCGGGTTGAGGCTGCTAGAGAAGTATGCAACCCTCGTGGGTGGAGCCAGAAATCATCGGCTGGGTCTTGACGACGGAGTGATGATCAAAGACAACCATATTGCCGCCGCTGGTGGGATCGGGACCGCCATCGCCCAGATTCGTCGCAGCATTCCCTACCCGCTCACGATTGAGGTCGAAACCGAATCTTTGGGCCAGGTTGAGGAGGCGCTGGCGGGCGGGGCAGACATCATCATGCTCGACAACATGCCACTGGCCCAGATGCAGGAAGCTGTGCAGCACATCCGCCGGGCTGGTGACCGAGTCAAGATTGAGGCATCTGGCAATATTACGCTTGAGACTATTCGGGCAGTTGCCGAAACAGGGGTAGATTACATCTCCAGCAGTGCGCCAATTACCCGCTCAACCTGGCTGGATTTGAGTATGAGGCTGAGTTAAAACAGGAAGTAGAAACTGTTGAGAGGACGCCCTATGATTTTGACCACTGGCCCAAATGTGGAAGGCCGAGAGATTGTTGAGTACTGTGGCCTCGTGAATGGAGAAGCTATTCTTGGCGCAAATATCTTCAAAGATTTTTTTGCGGGCGTGCGAGATATTGTGGGGGGTCGCTCGGCAGGATATGAGAAATCGTTGCGGCAGGCCCGAACAACCGCGCTTCAGGAAATGACGCAGGCGGCTAAGGAGATGGGGGCTAATGCCATTATTGCAATCGACGTTGACTATGAATCGCTAGAGATCAATAACGGCGGCAATATGCTGATGGTCGCCGTCAGCGGCACAGCTGTCAGGGTGGTTTAGCGCTATTTCAGAGCCTGCTGCTTTAGCTCGCTTAGAGAGACATATTCTAAGGCGAGGGCATGGGTTGCTTCTAGCACAACTGGGGGAGCAACTCCGGCATCTAGGGCTTCTTTCCAGCGGGAGGCACAAAGGCACCAGCGATCGCCGGGCTTCAACCCTGGAAAGTTAAAGGCGGGAATAGGGGTTGAGAGATCGTTTCCTCTATCTCGAGTAAACGTTAGGAACTCTTCTGTCATCTGAGCACAGACTACGTGAGTGCCAACGTCACCACCGCCTGTATTGCAGAAGCCATCCCGGTAAAAGCCGGTCATAGGGGAGGTGCAGCAGCACTCTAGCTCGCTATCTAAAACGTTCCGTGCAGCCATAGCCACTCCTTGAAGATTTATTGCTCTATGCCTGTCATTATGACTTCTGAGCCGGGTGGCTGTGGCCATGAGGATAAGCAGCGTGATGGTCCCAAGGGCAGGTCTCTGACCAGTGCACCTCTTTTCAAGCCAAAGTTTGTAACCCCTCTAGAAGTTCTCGATAAACCTGCTGCAGCGCGGGTATCTGATAGTGAGCGTTGAGACCGCTTGGATTGGGCAGCACCCAAATTTTGGTATCGCCTAGGGTAGTCTTCTGGGGTCCTATGACTGCTTTTTTCTCTTGGAAAGCAACCCGATAAGCACTGATGCCGAGCACCGCCAACCACTGAGGCTGATATTGACTGATCTTTGCGGCCAATGCATCTCTTCCAGCTAGTAGCTCGGTAGGGTCTAGTTCATCGGCTCTGGCAGTCGCGCGATCGACAATATTGGTCACTCCGTAGCCCCGTCTTAGCAATTCCTCATCTTCAAACGGGCTTAACAAACGATCAGTAAATCCGGCCCCGTGTAGGGCTTTCCAAAAGCGGTTTCCGGGACGAGCGAAGTGATGCCCAACGACGGCACTGTAGAGGCTGGCATTGATACCGCAAAAAAGCACCTTGAGATTAGGGGCAATGACATCTGGCACAGTTTTACCGTATGCAGCTTGAATCTCAGCCCGGCTTGGTTTAATGGGAATGATCATGAACACAATGGTAATAAAAAAGATCCTCGAATTCGAGGATCTTGGTTTTAAGGATCTCATGCAAACAGCACAAGAAAAGTGATTTAGCGAGCTTCTACCGTAACTGCAGGCTCATCAATTGAAGCAGCCTGATCTGTAGAGATGGATCGGCCACGCTTCTTGAGAAATTCCATTGCTATCTGCGAAACTTCAGCCACCAGCAGCGTTGCTACCACGCCATCATCAATCCAACCAATGATGGGAATAAAGTCTGGGGAAATGTCTAGCGGAGAGATTAGATAAGCCAGAGAACCCAGAATAACCAACCAGCGGTACTTGTCGTTGCGAAGTGTATTTTTGTACCAGGTATAGAAGGATTGAGAGGGGTTTTTCATGGGAACCAGCCGCAGAAGGTTTATACCCTCTATAGTGCCAGCCCTCCTAACTTAAAAACAGTGTAGAAAACTGATCCGATAGGGGGGCTGACCGTACCCTTAACCCTTTATATTTCTGGCATTTCTCTGCCCTCTATCCTATGTCTTTCAAGAATGCAGTAAAACTGTTCCCAGAGGTACTAGGGAAATTAAAATCCAAGGGATAGTAATGTGAGGGGCTGGGCCGGGTTGCGGTTGGGATAGAAGGGCCTCAATGCGTTGCTCTAGGCGGCTGGCAGACAGTGGTTGGCTAAAGGCAACTTGTCCAAAAATTTCTTGGTTGAGCGGAAAGGCAACCAGTTTTACCAGCAGTTCTGCTAGCAGGAGCGGATCTACCTGAGCTGCCGCCTGGCGATCTGCCCGTAGCTCTCTCAGCAGGAGTAGCTCTTGCCAGAGTGTGTCTGTGTGCGGTAACCAGTCAGTCAAGCGCCGCACCCACCCCAGCCAGAAAAACCAAAAGGTGTCTCGGTAGTGCCGGTGAGCCTGTTCGTGGGCCAGTATGGCCTCTAGTTCTTGCGGAGTCAGGTGGGCCAACAATCCGTGGCTCACTAGCAGCTGAGAGTGCCAGAAGCCGACCTGGGCAGCAAAGGGCAAATCTGTTGGTAGGCAGCGAGCTGTATCTCCTGTCGTCAGGAAAACTTGGGGATAGCGACGCAGGTGGAGGTGCGATCGCACCCCTTGCCCCGCTAAATACCCCAACAGCCCCAGGCCTGCCAACAGAATGCCAGTAGCAACCCAGCAGCCCGCCTGGCTGACCGGCAGGCCCAGCATTTGGCCGTGGTGACCCATGCGCAGCACCGCTATCGCCATCGAAAACAGCAGCAGCGGCGGCAGGCAAAACGCCACCAGTGCTCTCTGCCAGCGTTGCTCCCAAGGGGCCTGGGTAGGCTGCCACTGCCACCGCAGCCAAAGGGCACAGCCTACTGCAACCATCATCAAACTACTGTGCATGGTCGCCCTCCTGGCGCTGCCGCATTGCTTTGATTTTTTGGGCAATTGCTTCTAGCTGATCGAGGCTGGCTGTATCCAGGCTATCGGCAAAGGCAGCCACAGTGTCTGGATTGCCAACGGCTAGAAATGTGTGAAGGTGCTGGTGAGCCTGTAGCATCGTGGCCTCTTCCCGCGATACGACAGGTGACCAGCGGTAAGTGCGCTGGCTGCGGTCGCAACTCAACCAGCCCTTCTTCTGGAGCCGCTGCAGCACGGTCATTACCGAGGGGTAGGCCAGTTCCCGATCAGGATCGTCGAGGATGCGATCGTGAATGTCTTTGGCAGTAGCAGAACCCAACTCCCACAGAATTGACAGAATTTCTGACTCTAATGGCCCTAGGGAGAGCTGTTTGGGTCGATTAAAGGGCAGGGGTGCCATAGCAAACAGGTTAAGGGAGCGACAAGTCAGTGTTCTCAGTGTATCGAGTCTGTCTGCTTGGGCCTATCCCTTAGGTTCGCAGTTCGTAATGTTTGACGGGGTGTCTTTTGATCTGATTGGCTCGATTCAAGAAGATAGGGTGACTTGTGTAATTGGCTTTGAGGGGAGAATTTTCCGGTTCGCCCTCGGCTTTCTAGGGCCGGGGATTTTCTGTTGCTGGAAGCAGGTACCGATGTTCCACACGCTATTGCCAAAAGTGATTGCTGCTAGCCTTGGGGTGTTGGTGTGGCTGATGCCGCTGGGCCACTGGCTGGAGGCAGCGGTGGCTTCACTCACGCCTTTTGAGCTAGGCGTTGGAGCGCTAGAGCAGGGGCAGTATGAGCGGGCTGCCACGGTTTTCACGGCGGTTATTGAGCAGCAGCCAACCGCTGCGGCCTATGCCAATCGCTGCCTAGCAAATCTGCAGATGAACCAGTACTTAGCTGCGATCGCAGACTGCACCCAGGCATTAGAAATTGATACAGCTGCTGCAGAGCCTCTGCTTAACCGGGGCCTAGCGCATTACCGGCAGGGTAGTTTCGAGACCGCTCTCAGCGATTTCAGCGATTTTCTGCGCCGCCAGCCGAATGATTATCGAGGTTTCTACAACCGGGGGCTAGTGAGGATGGCCGAGAAAGATTTTCCGGCTGCCCTAGGGGATTTTGATCGGGCGCTGGCGACCGCCAGCGCTGCAGCCACTACCCACTCCAACTCACTTGCGGCACTCTATAACGACCGGGGCCTAACTCTGCTTTTGATCGACCGGCCAGATGCCGCGATTGACGACTTTGGCCATGCGATCGCACTTAACCCTGCCGATGCCCGAGCGTATTTTAACCGGGCTTGTGCCTGCCACTACCTAGGACAGGAGACAGCGGCGCTCACTAACTTTGATCAGGTGCTAGCGCTCGATCCGGGCCACAGCCACACCTACCTAAAGCGAGGATTGATCCGCCAGAATATGGGGGATCGGATGGGTGCGATCGCAGATCTGCAGACAGCTGCTTATCACGCTCAAAAACAAGGTGCAGTGAGCCTGCACCGCTATGTGCTTAATCTGCTCAATGACCTGCAGTCCCCTGTTTCAGTAGTGGGTTAACGGCCATTGAAGCCTACAAAGCAGGTTCCCTACAAATCAATTTCAGAGCTACTTAAACGTATTGAGTCAATGCTAGTGGTAGAAGCACCTTAATGGCTCAGGCTCAGCACCCAGTCTCGCATCAGGGCATTGACTTGGTCGGGCACCTCATCGTGGGGGCAGTGCCCAGCATGGAGAAAGTGCTCTTTCAAATTAGTGTAGTGCTGGCGAAACTGGCTGCTGCGCAGGCGAGAGTTCATCCAAGGGTCGTATTCGCCCCACAGCAGCAACAGCGGACAGTTCATTTTGCTGAGCAGGGTACTAATCGTTTCACCCCGAGGGGCCTTAAATACCGAGGCAAACACCTGAACAGCTCCCGGATCGTTGGCTGGGCGGCTGATCTCGTCAATTAGGCGCTCAGTAATGGCCGATTTATCGACATAGACCTGCTCTAGCGTGCGGCGAATCGTAGAACGCTGGCGGACATACTGAAACAGCATCCAGCTGGGGGCAGGCTGCAGCATAAAGCCTTGAACGGCTTTGGTGACAGCACTTCTAAAAGAACCCTCCTGAGCCTGATCGTTAGTCTCGGCAAAGGGACCAGCACTATTGAGCAAGACCACACCCGCCGCCGACTCCGGATGATTGGCGGCCACACATAGCGCTGCATAGCCGCCTAGGGAATTGCCTGCCAGCACCGCCGGACGCCCAATCACTTCGGTAATAAAGTCGTGCAGCTGGGCCTGCCAAAGAGAGCCACTATATTCCCAAGCAGGCTTAGCCGAGCGGCCAAACCCTAGCATGTCAATCGCGTAGACCTCAAAATCTGCCTGGAGATCCACAACATTTTTGCGCCAGTGGTCTGTAGATGCGCCAAAGCCATGAATTAGCAGCAGTGGCGGCCTATCCGGATGGTTGCTCCCTGCTCTAACGTAATTAACTGCCTGCTGCCGCCAGTACCAGGTGGTATTTTCGAGCGGGGCTTCAGCAAAGCTATCCCCTGAGATCACAGCCGCCATCAGTCCTTCAATCCAGTACTTAACAGATGTCCATTCATGAGTTTAACGAATGTTGCTAGCCCTCATGGGCGTGCCATCATCGGGGCAGACTGCACTCTACTGCAAACCAAAGTCTTTGTTACGCCATCAGCTCTCAGACCGTCATCCAGTGGATATTAGAAGAAGGCGTTTTGGCCTTAAAGGCCCTTTTTAGCGTCTTTCCAATCTTGTAGTGTTCTTTCTATGCCTGCCCTCGCCCTGTCAAAAAAACGCTTCAGTCGCCGTCGCCCCGCTGGGCTTTGGTTTGAACGTCTGATGGCGCTGCTCGCTCTCACTAATTTGGTGCTGGTAGCGTTTGACCTGAGCTACATCCGTTTTCGAGACCCTTACCTAACGCTGTTGCCGGGGATAACTGAGTGGTATGGGGCTACGGTCAAAGGCATCGAGCCTGAGCGCAGTACCACTGCCTATCTTGCTGCAGTTGCTGACCTGGAGAACCAAGTGGCAGAGACGGGGCTACAGTCTGCTGCTGCCCAAACCCTCCTACAGGACTTGCAGGCGCGCAGTGTGGCCATGATTGATGAAAATCCCTTTCAGGTCGCCAACAAGTCCGGCGCTTTGGAGCGGATTAAGAGCGTAATGCGATCGCACCTCGGCACCGAAACCTCTAAAGAGGCATTTCAGGCCTTTTGGAGCCAACCCCATCTAAGCCAGCAGGGCTGGTCTGCCGAAATGGCCTTTTTTAATGGGCAGATCAGACCGCTGATGGAAACCAATTACTATCGGGGCATCGCTTTCGATGGCGGGCCGACCGATTGGTTTTGGAGAATTGACCTCTGTTTTATTGCTCTCTTTGCCATTGAACTGCTGACCCGCAGCTTTTACCTCAGCCGCCGCTACAAAAACGTCACCTGGCTAGATACCATTCTCTGGCGTTGGTACGATTTGCTGCTGATCATTCCCTTCAGCGCTATGCGGCTACCGGCACTGGCGCTGACCCGGGTTTTTCCAGTGATGGTGCGGGTCAACCAGTCTCGCCTGATCGATCTAGAGCCGCTCAGAAATCGGATTAACCGCTTTTTGATTAGTCAGGTCGCTATTGAGTTAACCGAAGTTGTAGTGCTGCGGATTATCGATCAGGTGCAAAACTCTGTGCGCTCTGGAGACGTTGCCCGCTGGATGCTAGATACGACAACCCGCTATATCGATCTCAATGGGGTTAATGAACTCGAGGTCATCACCCAGCGCCTGAGTTCAGTCTTGCTTGACGAGGTGTTTCCCCAGGTCAAACCCGACGTCGATGCCCTGATCGATCACAGCGTCACCCGCGCCCTCGATCAGGCTCCTGGTTATCAGAGTTTTCGTCAGATCCCCGGCATCAGCAGCGTTTCTGAGCAGATCAATCGACAAATCATTGGGCAAATTACCGACTCCCTCTATCAGACCCTGAAAGAAACCACTCAAGATCGGCGGGGCGCAGAGCTGCTGCAGTCTCTCCTGACTAAGGTGACTGAAACTCTGAGAACGGAGGTCAAGCAGACTGAAGGAACAGTCGAAGAGATCGAGGCTATGACCGTAGCACTCTTAGAAGAAGTCAAGCTCAACTATGTCAAGCGACTAGCAGCAGAGGATTTTGAGGAACTTGCAGAGCAGCGCTATCGCCTCTACGACGTTACCCAGCAGCCTTAAACCCAGTGGGGTAAAAACATCTGCTAACCATCTAGCTCCAAGCTAGGTCAGGTTTTGACCCTAATTCGAAGCTTGCTTAAAGCAATTTATCGTCCATACCAGGCGCTAAAGTCCCAGCCATTGCTGGAGAATCCCTTGGTTTTTTTGAACCGGGACAAACCACGATGATAGAGAACGGTGGGCAGCGTAATCGGAGAAAGACTCAGCACTAAGAAGAAAAATCCCCAGGATGCTAGTGAATTTTTAGGAGCGGTGCTGTCTCTTAAAAATGGAGGCAGAATCAGAATCAGCAAGACCAGGGTGGACAGCAAGTATAGCCTTAGCATGCAGACTGCTCTTTAGAACTTTGATTCCAGCATTCCCAGTATGACGTCTAAAACGCATCTGTAGAAATGGGGATTATCCTTCTCCTGTCACACGTTAAGCGACGGCTCCAGCCGGCTGCTCAAATGTTTTAAAGGATTTTGGCCTCAGGAAAACCTGCTGCTTTGGCTCTAGCCTCAAGTCATTCACCTGCTCGCGGGTCACATAGGCCGTCACGATCTGTCCATCGGTTAGCGCCAGCTCTACTCGAATGGTCCAGCCCAGGTGCACCAGACGTTGGACGGTGGCTGCAACCGTTTGCTCTTCAAAGGTCTTGGAGATCTCAATATCGTGGGGCCGCAGGAAGAAATCGCCGTTGCGGGTAGGGGCATTCCAGCTAGGCAGGAAATCTTCATTGGGAGACAGCACGTTGACCGGCCCTACAAAGCTCATGACAAAAGGCGTAGCAGGTCGGTCGTAAATTTCAGCGGGCGAACCAGTTTGTTCGACGACACCGTGGTTCATGACCACGATTTCGTCGGAGATTTCCATGGCTTCTTCCTGGTCGTGGGTCACAAAAACGGTTGTGACGTGGACCTCATCATGGAGCTTCCGCAGCCAATCGCGCAGATCTTTGCGCACTTTGGCATCCAGTGCGCCAAAGGGCTCATCTAACAGCAGCACCTCTGGCTCAACTGCCAGTGCCCGAGCCAGCGCTACTCGCTGCCGCTGCCCGCCCGAGAGCTGAGCAGGATAGCGATCGCCAAATCCGCCTAACTGCACCAGCTCTAGCAGGGTTTCGACCCGTCGCCGCACTTTCTCTTTAGGCCACTTCTGAATTTCCATGCCGAAAGCAATGTTCTTACGCACGGTCAGATGCTTGAACAGGGCATAGTGCTGAAATACAAAGCCCACTTTGCGAGCTTGAACGCTTTGGTAGGTCGCGTCGCGTCCGGTCAGCAGGATGCGGCCTGTATCGGGCTGCTCTAGGCCGGCAATGACGCGCAGGAGCGTTGACTTGCCCGATCCTGACGGACCTAGCAGAGCGACCAGTGAACCGGTCTTTACTTCGACGCTGACGTCTTTAATGGCCTGAAAATCGCCAAACCGCTTTGAAACGTTCTCAACACTAATTCCCATATCTGCCTCTAGGTGAATCTAACAAACCTCTCTGACCAGACGACGAACGAGCCACCGGGTAGCAGACCCACTAACGACGCCACACGTTGATTGTCTCTAATCAACACTTAGAAGAAAAACATATCGCATGCAGAGAGAGACTGCAAGCGAAACTCATTTATGAGCTGCTCAAATTTCAAAACAAACTGATTTTGTTTGTGATACAGTTTCGATCACGAACGGATGATTCACAAAAAATTTCACAGAGAGATAGACCTATGAAGTCTTGGCAGCCGCCCCAGCGTGATGACCGCGAAAACAATACCGCTGCTTCAATTCACCAGCCCTCTACAGATCGCTTGGTGAAGTCTTTAAGCAGACGCTCTTTTGGGCGACGCTTTGGATTGTTTTTGGCTGGTGTGGGGATGAGCAGTGCGATCGCAGCCTGTGCTAACACGGGGACTCCCACTAGCACAGCCGATGCTGGTGCCGATGCTGGTGCAGCCAAGCCCCCCATAGAACTCACCTTGGTGTCCTACGCTGTGACCCAGGCTGCCTACGAGCAGATCATTCCGAAGTTTGTCGAGCAGTGGAAGCAGGAGCATAACCAGGAAGTTATTTTTAACCAGAGCTATGGCGGCTCGGGATCGCAGACTCGGGCCGTGCTCGATGGCCTAGATGCAGATGTTGTGGCGCTCGCCCTAGCCCTAGATACTCAAAAGCTAGAAGATGGCGGACTGATTGAGCCGGGCTGGGAAACAGAAGCCCCCAACGACTCTATCGTTCACAAGTCGGTAGCTGTGATCATTACTCGAGAAGGCAACCCGAAAAACATTCAGGGCTGGGAAGACCTCACCCGCGATGATGTGCAGGTTGTAACAGCTAACCCTAAAACCTCTGGGGGAGCTCGCTGGAACTACCTGGCTCTGTGGGGAGCAGTTACCCAGAAAGGGGGCAGCGAGGCGGCAGCCGAAGAGTTTGTGACCAACGTCTACAAGCATGTTCCGGTTCTGCCTAAGGATGCTCGGGAAGCGACAGACGTTTTCTACTCTCGGGGGCAGGGGGATGCGCTGATCAACTATGAGAATGAAGTCCTTTTGGCTAAACAGAAGGGTGAAGATCAGCCCTTTATTATTCCTGAAGCGACAATCTCCATTGATAATCCGATCGCTGTTGTCGATGCCAATGTCGATAAACATGGCACCCGTGAAGTTGCTGAGGCTTTTGTCGCGTTTCTCTTCACGCCAGAGGCACAGCGGGAGTTTGCCAAGGTGGGCTTCCGGCCAGTTGACCCAACGGTAGCAGAAGAGTTTGCCAGCCAATATCCTCCCGTGGAAACGCTGTTTACCGTGTCTGATCTAGGCGGCTGGGACACGATTCAGGAGAAGTTCTTTAAGGACGGTGCCGTGTTCGATCAAATCCAGGCCAAGATCGGCAAGTAGATCTGGCTCGAGTTTCACGGGTGGCCTTAATGGTACCGGGTAATTCCCTAGGGCAAGGTGGGTGAACGGTTTGCAGACCCATCTTGCCTTAGCTGTTGCTCCCACGGGAGACTTAAAAGCCGGATTGATGATCTAATCTGCGTAAGCGCCCCGCTACTAGAGGCTCGGGCAGCACTAGTAATTTCTTTAGCTGTATTTCAGTCTATTGGCTATGACTCTTAGTTCTGCCTCTCCAACCCCAACTCCAGGGTCTTCGCCCAATCCTTTAGGGAATTTTTTGAACCGAGTGCGCCATCTTTCTTGGCCCTGGCGGATCACCTGGTTTTATCTTACTTTCATGCTGTTTCTGCCAACGGTGGCGCTTGTGCTCAGAGCCAGCACCCTCAGCCCTGCCGAAGTTTGGCGCATTGCGACGGATCCGGTTGCGATCGCAGCCTACAATGTCACCTTTTTCACTTCGCTAGCGGCGGCTCTAATCAACGGTTTTGTCGGTCTAATCGCCGCCTGGGTGCTGGTGCGCTACGAGTTTCCCGGCAAAAAGTTTGTAGATGCCGCTATCGATCTGCCCTTTGCGCTGCCCACTGCCGTTGCCGGTTTGACCCTCTCCACTGTTTACAGCAATGTAGGCTGGATTGGTTCGCTGCTGGCCCCCTTTGGCATCCAGGTTTCCTTTACTCGGTTGGGGGTGCTGCTGGCTATGCTCTTTATCTCCTTTCCCTTTGTGGTGCGTACTGTGCAGCCGGTGCTGCAGGAGATGGAGCGCGACATTGAAGAAGCGGCCTGGTGTTTGGGTGCTTCTGAGTGGCAGACCTTTTGGCGAGTGGTGCTGCCGCCGCTGATGCCCGCTGTTTTGACTGGGGTGGCTTTGGGCTTTGCTCGAGCAGTGGGTGAGTATGGCTCAGTTGTAATTATTGCGGGCAACATTCCCTTCCAGGACTTGATCGCCCCAGTTCTAATTTTCCAGAGGCTAGAGCAGTTTGACTACGCTGGGGCCACTGTGATTGGCACTGTGCTTTTGCTGATCTCGCTCGCCAGCCTGGTCATGATCAACGTGATTGAAGCCTACAGAAGACGCTATGACTGATTCAACCAATTCTACGCCCGCTGACTTGAGCACTGGCATCCCTTTCGCGGCCGAATCGCTACCTTTACCAAACTCGCCCCGTTCGGAAAAAACCGCTTCTCCTCTGCGCAAGTGGGGGCTGATCGGCTTTGTGGTGCTCTATCTCAGCCTGATTTTGTTTATTCCGGCTTTCAACGTGTTTGCTCAGGCTTTCCAGGGTGGCTTTGCCCCATTTTGGCAAGCCATTACCAGCCGCCACTTCATTCATGCAGCCCAGCTCACGCTGCTTATGGCGGTGACCGCTGTGCCCCTGACAACTATTTTTGGGCTGTGTGCGGCCATTGCGATCGCAAACAAAAACTTCCCTGGCCGCACGCTGCTCGTCAGCATCATCGACCTTCCCTTTGCCATCTCACCTGTCGTAGCTGGCCTCATGCTCGTGCTGCTCTATGGCCGTAATGGCTGGTTTGGGCCACTCCTAGAAGCCAACAACATTCGCATCATCTTTGCCGCTCCCGGCATGGTTTTAGCCTCCGCCTTTGTCACCATGCCCTTTGTAGCGCGAGAAGTTTTGCCAGCACTGGAGGAAATGGGCACCGAGCAGCAAGAGGCAGCAGAAACTCTAGGCGCCAATCGTTGGCAGACCTTCTGGCGGGTCACCCTACCCTCTATTCGCTGGAGCTTGCTCTACGGCGTGATTCTATGCAATGCCCGGGCAATGGGTGAATTTGGGGCAGTCTCGGTAGTTTCAGGCAATATTGCCGGTAAAACCCAAAGTTTGCCTCTGTTTGTCGAAGAAGCCTACGTTCAGTACAACACTGAGGCTGCCTATGCGGCTGCCGTTGTGCTGGCCCTGCTGGCAGTTGTGACCGTTTTGTTCAAGCACATTCTTGAAGCTCGCATATCCTACAAGCGCTCTAGAGCCCACTAAAGGAGAGCCTATGTCTGCCATTCGCCCAGAACCCGAAGTGTTAGCCCGCCTTCAAAACAATCAAGGCTCCCTACGCGTTCGAGTCAGAATACCCAAGGACCAGCAGGAGCAGCCTGTACTCTCACACCTGATTTCCCACCACGGCGTTACCATTACCATCCGAGCCGCTCTGCTCAGTCCTAAAGCCCCTGATGATGGCTGGTTCGACCTAGAGCTACAGGGTGCATCCGGTCAAATTCGCAGCGCCATTCTAGAACTGTCTGATTTAGGGGCTGACATCTGGCCGTGGCCCGACGTAGTGCCTTCCCTGTAGTTTTTACAAGCAGCCCAGTTCATCAGAGCAAATTTATTCAAATACCGTCTTCTCGGTAGGATGGCTCCGTTTTTCAAACCAGTACGTTAAACTGATGAGATGGACAAGCTTCGGCCTGTCCATTCCCGTTTTTAGAAACTTCGGAAAGTGGGTCGGTGCCCACTTTTTTATTGCTTATTTGGTCCCATGACCCATCCTATAGTCCCCCAAGTCATTGATTTGGCAACCCCCCTTGCCGACCAGCTAGGGTTAGAAATTGCGGCTGCCGTGTTTCAAACCAACCAGTCACCGCCCGTGCTGCGAGTCGATGTCCGTAACCCCAACGGCGACACTGGGCTAGTCGACTGTGAGCGCATGAGTCGGGCCTTAGAAGCAGCCTTAGATGCCACCGACATCCTACCGGGTGCCTACGATCTACAAGTCTCCAGCCCGGGTATCTCACCTGAGCTGAGTAGCGATCGCGACTTCACAGTTTTCAAAGGCTTTATGGTTGAAGTCAATCTGACAGAACCTCACAAAGGCAAACAAACCTGGGTAGGTCAACTGCTTCAGCGCAGCGAAACGGCCATTCTCATCAGCCAAAAAGGAAAGACTATCAGCTTGCCCCGAGACTTAATTACCAGCGTGCAGCTTAGCAATCAAGCTGCGGACTAGCCAACTGCTGCTCCCTTAATTCTTCTGGCAAACGTACCGTAAACGTCACTGCCCTGTTCCCCATTTCATCCCTCACTGGAGGTTTCGCACCTTATGTCCCTGGTCAACCTACCCAATCTCGAAGAGCTCATCGACCACATCAGCCGCGAGCGCAATCTGCCCAAACATGCGGTCGAAAATGCCCTCCGAGAAGCCTTACTGAAGGGCTACGAACGGTATCGGCGCACCCAGCAAATGGGAGACCACTTCGACGAAACCTACTTTGAGAACTTCGACATTGAGCTCGATATCGATGAGTATGGCGAACAGGGTTTTCGGGTGCTTGCGACTAAAACCATTGTCGAAGAAGTCACTAGCCCCGATCACCAAATTGCCCTAGAAGAAGTGCGGGAAGTTGCTCCCGAGGCGCAGGTTGGCGACACGGTTGTGCTCGATGTTACCCCCGATCAGCGAGAATTTGGCCGCATGGCCGCCATTCAGACCAAGCAGGTGCTGGCCCAAAAGCTGCGAGATCAGCAGCGCAAGCTCGTCCAGGAAGAGTTTCAAGATCTCGAAGGCAGTGTCCTCAGTGCTCGTGTACTGCGGTTTGAGCGGCAGTCTGTGATTATGGCCGTCAGTAGTGGTGTGGGGCAGCCCGAAGTAGAAGCCGAATTGCTCAAGCGAGATCAGCTCCCTAACGACAATTACCGGGCCAACGCTACCTTTCGGGTAGCCCTAAAGCGCGTTTCTGAAGGCTCCCATCGTGGACCTCAGCTGCTGGTCTCCCGCGCTGATGCTGGGCTAGTCGTTGAGCTTTTCTCCAATGAAGTGCCCGAAATTGAAGACGAGATCGTTCGGATTGTGGCGGTTGCCCGTGAAGCCAACCCCCCCTCTCGATCTGTCGGTCCCCGTACCAAGATTGCCGTCGATACCTTGGAGCGGGACGTTGATCCCGTTGGGGCCTGCATCGGTGCTCGCGGCTCCCGAATTCAGGTGGTAGTCAACGAACTGCGCGGTGAGAAGATTGACGTCATTCGCTGGTCTCCTGATCCGTCTACTTACATCGCCAATGCCCTCAGCCCGGCCCGTGTTGATGAAGTGCGGCTAGTTCACCCCGATGAGCGTCAGGCCCATGTGTTGGTTCCCGAAGACCAGCTGAGTCTGGCCATTGGTAAAGAAGGACAAAATGTGCGTTTAGCCGCCCGGCTGACAGGCTGGAAAATTGATATCAAAGACTCAGCCAAGTACGACTATGCCGAGGAAGATCGCAAGATTGCCGATTTCCGATCAGTCAGAGAAGCGGCGGCGGTCGAAGTTGAGGAGGACGAAGAAGATTTTGAGCTAGAGCAGGAACCCGTCGCTCCCATTTCAACCCCAGTGGCTAGCACTGAAACTGTGTTAGATGATAGCCCAGTAGTGCTAGAAGCTGAGGCTGAGACTTTTGTGGACGAAGACGACTTTGATTCAGATGAATTTGATTCAGAAGAAGTGGATCTAGAATCTGAGAAAGAAAAGGATCTGAAATCCGCAGAATAGGGGGGAGAAGCCTCACCTGTCAGATGCTTGGGGTCACGTTACCGTAGAGTTATGCAGCCAAACTACCGCCGCTGTGCTAGCTGCCGAAAAGTTGCGCCAAAAGAAGAGTTTTTGCGCATTGTCCGCGTTTACCCCAACCGGGAGATAAGATTGGATCAAGGCATGGGTCGCTCAGCGTACCTGTGTCCTCACCCAGACTGCCTCCAGGCGGCTCAAAAAAAGAATCGGCTAGGGCGGGCACTCAAAGCAGCGATTCCTGAAGAAATTTATCAGATGCTATGGCAGCGCCTGTCTTCTTCAGGTCAGCGTCATGCTCAAGATTCTGCGTCTTGGCATTGAGCCCCTTGGTATCCTTTGCAGTCTGGTAGTATCAAACCTTGCTCTGACAAGAGCAAACTTAACCTCAATTTAAGGGGTGTAGAGTCGCCCGTCGCTTCCAACGTCGGGTTAAATTGTTTAGACTGATACAGGATCATTAGGTGTTGTCAAAACAACACCTGCTCCGACGGCTGTCACTGTCGAAATTAGCTGATGTAGTTTTTAGCTGATGTAGTTTGTTGAGCAAAACAGGCTGGTCCTATGAAATAACTGGGTTTAAGAGGGAGAACTGGATGAACAGCGGCAAAGTCAGAATTTACGAGCTATCTCGGGAACTCAATTTGGAAAATAAAGACCTTTTGGCTATTTGCGATCGCCTTAATGTTGCCGTAAAGAGCCATAGCAGTACAATCACAGAGGATGAAGCGGATCAAATCCGCTCTGCCGCTAAACAAGCCCGCAGCAGTTCAGGGGGTAACGGAGCCTCTAAACCCCGCCCTACTCTTAACCCTAAGAACGGTGGTGGACAACCGGTTGTGCATAAACAGCAGATTTTGGAAATTCGACGGCATCGCCCTCCCATTAAACCCAATCGTCCCGCAGAGCCTCCAGCCGCTCAGGAAGCCGATCAGCCGATGCAGCTTGAAGAGCAGCCCATGACTGCTGCAGCCAGCGCAGACACGCTCATGAAGCCGCCTGCTCGTGACGGATTAGTATCGCCTGCCGCAGCTGAGCCAGTGCAAGAAATCCAGGATGCGGCCCCACCCCTTCAGCGCACCCCGGCTCCTACAGTGCCCTCTGAGCCTCAAGCACCCGTTAGCCCAGCCCCCCCGGCCAGCAGAGCCATCAGCAAGCCACGGACAGAGCTAGTTAGCCCCCCTTCGCGGCCTACTCGCCCCGTCCGAGAACCTGGTGTAGCTGCTCCTAGTCGACCCGTTATTCGACAAAATACAGACGGGTCTTCAGACGAAAGAGAGCAGCGATCGATTGAAGTTCGTGAAGTTCGCCGCCCTGTTCCCATTCGCGAAGTAGACGAACCAGCTAGTGGTGGCGGTGGCCCCGTTCTGAAGCCAAAGCCGAGATTGCGTCGTGCCCGGGGCGACGAAGACGACACAACTCAGACCGATAGCAACCAGCCTAAAAAAGAGCTCGAAGGAATGCCCTCTGGGGGTGAAGGCGATCTGGGTGATTCCCTGCTGCGCCGCCCCTCTCCGCCTCGCCACAGACGCAAAGAGCGGGAGGAGGAAGACGAAGAGCAAGAAATGCGGAAGGCCGGCAAGGTCACTAAGGCCAAGCGCCGAGGGCCTGTGCTTGATGACGAGGACGAAGATCTAGAAGAGATCATCGAAGGCGAAGATGGTGAGCAGGCTGGTACAGACCCTTCCTTCCTAAGTCTGTCAATTGCTCGCCCCCCTAAGCCTAAGAAGCAGGGAGTTTCTAAGCCTACTGCTCCTACCATGCGGAGTCACAAGCCGTCTGGCCGGGAGAATGCTCGGGCTCGGCGGGAACGGCGGGAACAAGCTAACAAGCAGGAGCGGCCAGGGCTGCTGATTTTGACTGAAGGACTAACGGTTCACGAGTTAGCCGAAAAGATTGCTGTCCCTGAAACCGAAATTATTAAGTCCCTCTTCTTTAAAGGCATTGCTGCCAACATCAACCAAACCTTAGATCTTGCAACCACCAAGCAAGTGGCTGAAGAGTTTGAGGTGGTAGTTGAGACTGTTGAAGCTGAGTCTGAAGCTAAGAAGGTTACAGAGATGCTGGATGTGGCTGACATGGAAAGCCTCCAGCGTCGCCCACCGGTCATCACCATCATGGGACACGTTGACCATGGTAAGACCAGCCTGCTTGATTCTATTCGGAAGACAAAAGTAGCCCAAGGAGAAGCAGGGGGCATTACCCAGCATATTGGGGCTTACCACGTTGACCTAGACCATAACGACCAAAAACAGCAGATTGTCTTCCTCGACACTCCAGGCCACGAAGCTTTTACAGCTATGCGGGCAAGAGGTGCGCGGGTAACTGACATTGCCATTCTGGTGGTTGCTGCTGATGATGGCGTGCGGCCTCAGACGATTGAGGCTATCAGCCACGCTAAAGCGGCAGGTGTGCCCATTGTGGTCGCTATCAACAAGATCGACAAAGAGTCGGCCAACGTTGACCGGGTGAAGCAAGAACTGATGGAGTACGCCCTGGTGCCAGAAGAATGGGGTGGCGACACCATTATGGTGCCGGTTAGCGCCATCACTGGAGAGAACCTGGATACTCTGCTGGAGATGCTTCTGCTGGTAGCTGAAGTCGAAGACCTCAATGCCAACCCTGATCGATTGGCCCGAGGAACCGTTATTGAAGCCAACCTGGATAAGGCTCGTGGACCAGTAGCAACCCTGCTGATCCAAAACGGAACGCTGCGAATTGGTGACAGCGTGGTTGCGGGTCCTGTCTTTGGTAAAGTGCGGGCCATGATCGACGATCTCGGCAAGCGGGTTAGCAGTGCAGCGCCATCCTTCGCTGTCGAGGTGCTGGGTCTGAACGACGTACCTGCTGCAGGCGACGAGTTTGAGGTCTATGCCGAAGAGAAAATGGCAAGGTCAGTGGCTGATTCTCGTGCCTCTGAGCAACGGCAGTCACGCCTACAGCAGGCTATGGCTTCTCGCCGGGTAACCCTCAACACCTTGTCTGTGCAGGCCCAGGAAGGCGACCTGAAAGAGCTGAACTTACTGCTGAAAGGCGATGTTCAGGGTTCGGTGGAAGCTATTCTGGCAGCGCTGCAGCAGTTACCTCAAAATGAGGTGCAGATTCGCGTTCTGCTGGCAGCCCCTGGAGAGATCAGCGAAACTGACGTTGACCTAGCTGCGGCTAGTGGTGCGGTCATTGTTGGTTTCAACACAACCCTGGCGACAGGTGCGCGTCAGTCTGCCGACCGGCTTGGCGTAGATGTACGTGACTACGACATCATCTACAACCTGCTGGATGACATTCAAGGAGCCATGGAAGGCTTACTCGAACCCGAATTGGTGGAAGAACCGCTGGGTCAGGTGGAAGTCCGAGCAGTCTTCCCAGTTCGCAAGGGAACTGTTGCGGGTTCCTATGTGCTCTCTGGTAAGGTGACTCGTAACTGTAACCTGAGGGTGACGCGAGGCGGCAACATGATTTACGAGGGCAAGCTCGACTCCCTGAAACGCATGAAGGAAGATGTCAAAGACGTAGCTCAAGGCTTTGAGTGCGGTATTGGTATTGATAACTTCAATGGCTGGCAAGAGGGCGACATCATTGATGCCTATCGGCTGGTTACTAAGCGCCGTACGCTAGCAATGGCTTAACAGGGAATGCGTTCATTTCGACTCGACCCGTATCTTTGGGTACATTTGGCAGGACTGGCTGCCGTGCCGCTCTGGTTAGACATTTGTCTGCTGGGGTTGGCTACTGGAGAGCCGGTTCTGCCAACTTGGGTAGAGTTGGGAATGATCGGGGGTATCGGCATTCTGCCGATAGTCTGGATGCAGTGGCAAAAGCCTTTCAGCATCTTTAGCCTAGTTTTGCTGGCCCTACGCCCCGATCGCATGGGCGAAGACCGACGCCGCATTTTGCGTCTGTTTAAGGATCCATTGGTCAAGTTTCTGGCAGCACTAGCCCCGATTCCCTTAATCTGGGTGCTGGTCAGGCTTTATACGCTGGCTCCGCTAGCATCGGATTTAACGCCGTTTGCCGTGGGCGGGCGAGGGCTAGGTTTGCTGGTAGCTGCGATCGCATTTCTTCTGGTCAATCTTTTTGTTCAGGTGCCGGTTAGCGTTCTGCGTGTTCTGGCAACGCCGCAGCGGGTCTTCAATAAGCTGCCGCCCTACCCTTCAGAACAGGTCAAGCAGGATTTTACAGTCCTGGGCTTTCGAGTCAACCGAATTTTGCCTGACTGGCAGGCTTCAGCAAAACCTGCAGTGGTTAAAACTGACTCCGTAGCGTCAGTTAGCCCACCCCAGCCAGTAGCGACCACGCTGGAAGAAGACCTTGATACTTGGGGAACAAATGCTGAAGATTTCTCAGCAATGTCAGAGGTGACCTCAGATCTATCGACTGATGATATAGGCTCTGCCGAAATTGTCTCTACTGAGCTATCTGCACCGATGGTTCCGGCCACGTCTGAGCCGGTTGCGCCTGAAGTAGAGTCATTGGCTAGCCCTGAGATTGTCTTCTCGGAGGAACTGCAGCAAGAGGCTGCGACTTCTGAAGCTGAGGCTCTTATTACGGGTGAACCAGTCTCTGATGAGGATCCGGACTTCGCTAAGCCCTTAGCGGATTTGCTGACTGCTGCCTCTGAGACGCCTTGGCAGCATCCTGAGCCAGACCTTGAGCCACTTGAACCAGCCTTTGAGCCAGAGGTAGATGCAGCAGAGCCTGTCTTTCTAGATGACCCAGAGATCAATCCTGATCCTAGCGGCTCAACCCCTACTACCGACGCCTCCGACAGCTCAGAATCCTCTTGGCATGCCTAAATTGCTTATGTAACCCCCTATTCTGTGGTTTCCAGCACAATGCCTTTGGGTTGCCTGCGCTATGCTGAGGAGTAAGAGGGCAGCTGCCTTCCTTACTCATGTGACCCGATGGGATGTAACGTCTATGGCAGATACCCGTTCGGCAAAATCTGATCGTTCTTCTAATGACGCTCATATTTGGCAAAGTCTGAAACGCGCGATCGCAAGCAGCTCCGGTTTTCAACGGTGGAAGGCAGAGCATGATTCTGCTGAAGTCGAAAGTACTTCGTTAGAACAGCTGGTGCGTCGATACCTGCGCGAGACGCTGGAGACGCTGGCTTATTAGAATTTGAGGGAGAAGACAGAAGGTACAGGCTAGGAGAAATCTTGTGCTTTGGCTCTCATCTTAGATAACCGTCTTCAGGCAGGAAACACTGTTTCCTGCCTATTTTGTGCCGCTTAACTGTTGCGGAATTTGCAACCGGCCATCAGTGAACAGAGCCCGATCTGATACTAGGACTGTTCTCTTCTGGTAAGGCATATGGCTGCGTCTCTCTTTTCTACTGCCCGCTGGCAACTGACCCTGCTCGGTCTTCTTACCACCAGCCTGCTAACCGGATGTGGGGCTGTCTCTACTACCCCTTCGCGCAGTTCATCAGAGGCAGCTGCACCTCAAACAGGCGAAACCTTTTCTCAAACTGTCCAGTCGGATGCAGGGATGGATGCGGCTGTGCCTTCGGAAGCTGCAGCGGGTGGTGCCCCTGCTGTACCTCTGCCTGAAGCCTCCCCCCAACTGGTCAAGCAGGCCAAACTAACCCTGATTCTCGATGACGTAGACGAGGGCACTGCCGCTGCTACCCAAATCGCTCGGCAGTTCCAAGGTGACATTTTAACCCTAGAAGATTGGCAGCCCCAACAGCTGACGGCCCCTCGCCAGGTCAACCTGACCCTGCGCTTGCCTCAGCAAAACCTAGAGGCTGCCCTCGACCAGATTCGCCAGCTAGGAGACATTCAGCAGCAGTCGGTAACCGCAGAAGACGTGTCTGACCAGCTAGTTGATCTGTCAGCCCGTCTGCGTAATCTGCGCCAGTCGGAAACCGCTCTGCTCAAAATCATGGATCGCTCCGGCAAAATTCCTGAAGTTCTGGAAGTGTCTCGCGAGTTGAGCACTGTCCGAGAGTCGATTGAGCGCTTGGCTGCCCAGCAGCAGCAGCTTAATCGCCAAGTTACCTACTCAACCATTACACTGACTCTGACCAGCGCGATCGCAGCGGCTCCCAACCCCCGTCCCCTAGGAGAGACTGTCAGCACCTCCTGGCAAGCCGCCACCCAATCCGTCGGCACCTTCACCGTTGGCCTCCTCAAAATTAGCCTGTGGCTTCTAGCCTATAGCCCTTACCTAGCGCTAATCGCAGGTATTGCCTTTGGCGGCTACCGATGGCAGCGGCGAACAGGGCAGTCGGTGGTTGTGGAGAGGGTTGGAGGGGAGTGAAGAAGATGCAGGGATGCGGAACGCGTCTTCCCCACCCTCCCTATCTCCCTACACGCCGTAATATCCCCGGTACCACTGCACAAACTGACCAATACCCACTTCTATAGGGGTGTTAGGCTGAAACCCGACGGCCTGCATCAAGTCATCGACATCGGCGTAGGTGGCGGGCACATCGCCAGGTTGCATGGGCTTAAAGATTTTCTCGGCGGGCTTGCCCATGGCCGCCTCAATGACCTCGATAAAGCGCAGCAGGGCTACCGGCTGGTGGTTGCCGATGTTGTAGATTTTGTAGGGGGCACGGCTATCACAGTCTTCTACCGTAGTCGCTAGGGGCTGAGGTGGATGACCTAGGGTGCGAACAATCCCTTCAACAACATCATCAATGTAGGTGAAGTCGCGCTTCATTTGGCCGTGGTTGTAGACGTCGATGGGGCGATCGTGTGCGATCGCATCGACAAACTTAAAGTAGGCCATATCCGGTCGGCCCCAAGGGCCATACACGGTAAAAAAACGCAGTCCGGTCATGGGTAGCTGATAGAGGTGGCTGTAGGCGTGGGCCATCAGCTCATTGGCTTTTTTGGTGGCAGCGTAGAGAGACACCGGATAATCCACCGTATCGCTAACCGCAAAAGGAACTTTGCGGTTGGCCCCATAGACCGAACTAGACGACGCAAAGACGAGATGTTGAACCTGAGCGCGACGACAGCCTTCTAGCACATTGAGAAAACCGGACAGGTTGCTATCGGAATAGGCGAAGGGATTTTCCAGGGAATAGCGCACTCCGGCCTGGGCCGCTAGATGTACTACCGCATCAAAGGGATGGGCCTCAAACAGAGTCATCATGCCTGCTCGATCGAACAGATCCAATTTTTCGAAGGTGAATTGGGGCTCTCCTAGCAGCTGCTGCAGACGATCCTGCTTGAGGCGAACGTCGTAGTAATCATTGAGATTGTCGATGCCGTAAATGGTGTGGCCCGCTGCTAGCAGATGCCGAGCCACGAAAAAACCGATAAAGCCAGCGACTCCAGTGATCAAAATCCTCATGAAATAGCTCTCCCTTCAGCCGTTGGCCCGATTGTTTGGCGAATAATTGGCAAACTCAAAAGCAAAATCGGCAGTCCTCTGCAGTTGCCTTTAGAATGCCCTACGTTCTTGGCGATTCTGCCGTGGAAGCGGATCCCAGCCTAATGGAAGCCTTGAGATCAAGTTGAAAGAGACCGCGTTACTCTGGAAAAAGAACTTTGATGCCGGGTGGTATTGCCTGTCCAACAGTAACAGCCTGGTACAGAAAGCTACTCATTTCTTTGTGGTTGACGGTCCATAGCACATAACCTGTAACTTATTCAAGCAGGAACCCAATCCAGTGCTAGGATCTATTCAATAGAAGAGAGAAAAAGAACGAAGAGGACGTATTCGTACATGCAAGAAATTGAAAAGTCGATATCCTTTGACGGACGGGATATTCGACTGAAAGTAGGTTTGTTGGCTCCTCAGGCAGGGGGAGCTGTGTTAGTACAGTCTGGCGATACAGCCGTTTTAGTAACTGCTACACGAGCCTCTGCGCGGGAGGGCATCGACTTTTTGCCGCTTTTGGTGGATTACGAAGAGCGCCTCTATGCAGCCGGACGAATTCCCGGCGGATTTTTGCGGCGGGAGGGCCGCCCCCCAGAGCGGGCCACGCTCATCAGCCGTCTAATTGACCGGCCTTTGCGACCCCTATTTCCGGGCTGGCTGCGAGACGACATTCAGGTGGTTGCGACCACGTTGTCGATGGACGAGCATGTGCCGCCAGATGTGCTGGCGGCAACTGGTGCTTCGGTCGCTGTCATGCTGGCAAAAATTCCCTTTAATGGCCCCATGGCGGCGGTTCGAGTTGGTCTGGTCGGAGACGATTTTGTTATCAATCCCACCTATCAGGAAGTCGAGGACGGCGATCTAGATCTGATCGTCGCCGGGTCTCCCGATGGCGTCATCATGGTCGAAGCAGGGGCCAATCAGCTGCCTGAAGAGGACATGATTGAGGCAATCGACTTTGGCTATGAGGTCGTGCAGGATCTGATTCAAGCCCAGCGGGATTTGATTGCTGAACTGGGCATTGAGCTGGTGCAGGAGACGGAGCCGGAAACCGATCCGACCCTGGAACAGTTTGTTCAGGAGAAAGCGACAGCTAGCATCAAAGAGGTGCTGAAGCAGTTTGAACTGACCAAGCCTGAGCGCGATGAGAAGCTAGATGCGATCAAGAGTGCGATCGCAGCTGAAATAGAAGCTCTGAGCGATGAAGACCCAATCAAAGCTGCCGCTGCTGCAAATGCCAAAGCTCTAGGCAACACCTACAAATCTGTCACCAAAAAGATGATGCGGCGGCAGATTGTAGAAGATCACGTGCGGGTCGATGGCCGCAAGCTAAATGAAGTTCGCCCCATCAGCTGCCGGGTTGGCTTACTGCCTCAGCGAGTACACGGCAGCGGCCTGTTCCAACGGGGCCTGACGCAGGTAATGTCTATCACCACTCTGGGCACCCCCGGCGATGCTCAGATGATGGACGACCTGCACCCCGACGAAGAAAAACGCTACCTGCACCACTACAACTTCCCGCCCTACTCCGTAGGCGAGACTCGCCCCATGCGATCGCCCGGTCGCCGCGAGATCGGCCACGGAGCCCTAGCAGAACGGGCACTGGTGCCGGTTCTGCCGCCCAAAGAAGAGTTTCCCTATGTGATTCGAGTTGTCTCTGAGGTGCTTTCCTCCAACGGCTCGACCTCCATGGGCTCGGTCTGCGGCTCTACCTTGTCTCTCATGGATGCCGGAGTGCCCCTCGTCAAACCCGTCAGCGGGGCTGCTATGGGCCTGATTAAGGAAGGCGATGAGGTGCGCATCCTCACCGACATCCAGGGCATCGAAGACTTCTTGGGAGACATGGACTTCAAGGTGGCTGGCACCGACAGCGGCATCACTGCTCTGCAGATGGACATGAAGATCACTGGCTTGCCAATGAAGGTGATTGCTGATGCTATTCACCAGGCCAAGCCTGCCCGGCTTCACATTCTAGAGAAAATGCTGTCAACCATCGATCAGCCTCGCCAGGATCTGTCGCCCTTCGCCCCCCGACTGCTGACCATCAAGATCGATCCCGAGATGATCGGGATGGTGATTGGACCTGGCGGTAAGAAGATCAAGAGCATCACCGAGCAAACCGGAGCTAAGGTAGATATTGCCGACGACGGTACCGTCACCATCTCCGCTATCGAAGGGGAAAAGGCCAAACAGGCCAGAGCCCTAATTGAAGCCATTACCCACAGGCCCTCAGCTGGCGATGTCTTTGCGGGCAAAGTCACGCGGGTCATTCCCATTGGAGCTTTTGTGGAGTTTCTGCCCGGCCAGGAGGGCATGATTCACATTTCCCAGTTGGCGGACTACCGGGTTAACAAGGTTGAGGACGAAGTGAACGTCGGCGATGATGTCATCGTTAAGATTCGGGAAGTTGATGGCCGAGGCCGGATCAACTTGACCCGCCTGAACATCCATCCTGATGAGGCGACTGCCGCCCGTGAGGCTGCTGCTGCCCGGTAACAGATAACAGTTGGCGCATCTTTAGCGTTCAGTGTTATTTGCTTTAGGTGCCCTTAGGGGCACCTTTTTTGTGCTGTTTACAGTGTCTGAAGTCGCCGCTAAGATAGCCCCACCTTTATGCCAGGACAATCTTCCTGGGGCTATTCTTGGAACGGGTTAGGAGGAATATTTGATCCGGGTGAACCTTTCTCGGTAGGATGCAATGATGCAATTCCATTGACGTGATCCCCATTCATTAACCAACTGTGCGAAAAATTGTCATTGCTGGTAACTGGAAAATGTTCAAGACCCAGGCAGAAGCCCTGGAGTTCTTGCAAGGCTTTTTAGGGGAGCTAACAGAAACTCCCGATGATAGAGAGGTCGTGCTGTGCGCTCCATTTACAGCCCTCGGTGCGCTTTCTAGAAATCTGCATGGGGCTCGAGTTAGGATTGGTGCCCAAAACATTCACTGGGAGACGACCGGAGCTTATACCGGCGAAATTTCTGGTGCAATGCTGCAGGAGTTCGCCGTTCGTTTCGTTGTCGTGGGGCACAGCGAACGCCGCCAGTACTTTGGCGATACTGACGAGACAGTGAATCTGCGCCTTCAGGCAGCCCAAAAGTACGGCTTTGTACCCATCCTCTGCGTGGGCGAGACAAAACAGCAACGAGATGCTGGTGAAACTGAAGCCGTTATCATCAAACAAATCGAAAAGGGCTTGGTGGGCGTGGACCAGACCAATCTGGTGATTGCCTACGAACCGATTTGGGCAATTGGTACGGGAGATACCTGTGAGGCTGTAGAAGCCAATCGAGTCATTGGTGTCATTCGGCAGCAGCTGAAGAACCCAGATGTCACAATTCAGTACGGCGGCTCTGTCAAGCCAGACAACGTGGATGAACTGATGGCTCAGCCCGAGATTGATGGGGCACTGGTGGGAGGCGCTAGCCTAGAGCCTAAGAGCTTTGCCCGGATTGTAAACTACGTCTAGAGACGCCTAGGTAGGGTGGAAGAAGGCGCTACCTAACCAATCCATCAGGCTTTCATCTTCTGCCTGTCCTACTGCTCGTAGGCGTATTGGTTGCGGCCTCGCTGCTTGGCTTGGTACAGGGTTTTGTCTGCCTGCTGAATCAAAACTTTAGGCGGGGTTGCCCTGTCGGGAATGATGCTGGCAATGCCCATGCTGACAGTGACAGTGTCTTGTACCTGGGATTGACAATGGGGCATGGCTAGAGCCTGAATGGCTACTTGGACGCGTTGCGCGACTGCGATCGCACCTTTCGCCCCTGTTCCCGGCAACACAATGGCAAACTCTTCGCCCCCATAGCGAGCTACCAGATCGCTTGAGCGATGCACTAGCAGCTTTAAGGCCTGGGCCAACCGCATCAGACAGTCATCCCCCTGCTGGTGACCGTAGTAGTCGTTGTAAAGCTTGAAGTAGTCTACGTCTAGCAAAATCAGGCTAAGGGGCTGTTTGGTGCGGGTTAGGCGCAGCCACTCCCCAATAAAATATTCGTCAAAGCGACGACGGTTGGCTACGCCCGTTAGGCTATCCAGGTGGGCCAGCGTTTCGAGCTTAAGATTAGCAGCCTTTAAAGCTAGTTCAGCCTGCTTGCGGAGGGTCATATTGCGTAGGGTGAGAGCTACCCCATCGCCCAGCTTGACCGCTATCAGCTGATACCAAAGCATCTCGTCCGCCCCAAAAAAACAGAACTCCGTTTCCCAGGGGTTTCCGTGGTCGACAACCTGAATCAATGCCTCTGGCAAATGGGAAACCAAATTTTCTAGGTACTCACCCATTAGCAGACCCTCCAGCTGAATCTGATCTCGGCTTAGCAGTTGAGTCAGAACTGGATTGGCTACCAGGCAGCGGAAGTCGGTGATCGCTTGGGTAGTCTGATGTCGTATAGCCTGGAGAGCTGCAATGCCATCTGGAGAGCTATTCAAAATGCTAGATAGAAGGGTCTTGGACTGATCTAGCACAGCTTCTGTCGCTTTGCGTTTGGCGACTTCTTGCCCTAGAAGCTGCTGCTGCCGTTGGAGGGTCAGTTGATTCTCTAGACGGGCAGCAACCTCCTCTATGTGAAAGGGCTTGGTAATGTAGTCTGCCCCACCCACCTGAAATGCCTTGACTTTATCTATCGCTTCATCCAGGGCGCTGACAAAAATTATGGGAATGTGCTGGGTCTGGGCGTTAGCTTTAACTGCCTCACACACCTGATAGCCGTCCATTTCTGGCATTTTGATATCTAGCAAGATCAGGTCCGGCAGTTTGACTTTTAGTGTTTTGAGGGCCATCTGACCGCTGCGAACACTGCGGACGCTGTAACCCCTTTGGGAGAGCAATTCTGTTAGCAGCCGCAGGTTCTCGGGAATGTCGTCAACAATCAAGATATTGCCAGGCATCGCAGCAGTAAGTTGATGAGTCATGGTTAACTCAGGAGTCGATGATCTGAAGCAGCGTTTCAAAATGGAACCGATGAACCAGGTGGCTGAATTGGCGAACGAGCGCCTCGCGCTCAGCCGGAATTTGCTGGAGTAAACTCAGGGCGCACTGGGCATCTGCTTCCAGAGCCGCCTGATAAAGCCGGTCAATCCAGGCTTGGGGCATTTGGCGTAGCTCTAAGAGGACTTGCTCAGGGCTTTCATCAGCGATCTGCAGAGATGCCTCTGGGGTGTAGCGGTAGCGAACGTTTAGGTGAGCTGCGATCGCAGCCAAAACGGCCTCTTGCTTAAAAGGCTTTTGCAGGCAGTCGTCGCAGCCAGCCGCCAAAATAGCTGCCCGCTCCTCTGCTAACACGCTGGCTGTCAGCCCGACAATGACCGTCTTTTGCCCAGCTGCGGTGGCTTTAATCTGCTGAGTGGCCTCATAGCCATCTACGTCGGGCATCCGCATGTCCATCCAAATTAGGTCTGGCTGCCAGCAGTGCCATAGAGCTACAGCCTCTCGGCCACTTGCCGCTTCCTGCACTTCAAACCCCAAGGGAGCCAGCAACTCTACCAGCAGGCAGCGATTCACTAGCTTATCGTCTACTACCAAAATTTTATAGGTAGGCTGACCCGGCACCAGTTCTAGAATTTGCTGCTCACCTGCCGTAGCCAGAAGCGATTCTACCTGTCCCATTGGAATAGCAAACTGAAAGCAGCTGCCGTAACCAACCTGGCTTTCGACTGTGATATCGCCGCCCATGAGCTGCACAAACTTGCGGCTGATGGCTAGGCCTAGGCCTGCCCCCTCCTGTGTTTCCCGGCCCGCCGGAGCCTGGACAAAGGCTTCAAACACCTGAGCTACCTCCTGGGCTGACATGCCGATACCGGTGTCCTCAACCTCAAAGTAGATCACTCTAATAGGCAGTTGGCTCGGTGCTGCTTCAGGGGTTGGGCTATTAACAGCAACCGCAGCTGCCACAGTCGAGGCGTAAACCCGCAGCGTGATCTGGCCCTGCCGAGTGAACTTGATGGCGTTGCCCAGTAGATTGATCAGAACTTGGCGTAGCTTGACTTCATCCGTTGAGCCATAACGCGGCAGGGATGCCCCCCGCTCACAGATAAACGCTAGCTGTTTCTCGGCTGCCTTAAGCCGAAACATATCTTCTAAGTCTTCTAGCAGCTGATAGAGATCAAAGTTATGGGTTGAGAGCTTGGCCTGCCCCGCCTCAATTTTAGATAGGTCCAGGATGTGATTGATTAAAGTCAATAAGTAGTCGCCACTACGATAAATGATAGCAACCTTTTCTCTCTCACCGCAGGAAAAACAGGAGGATCGTAGCATCAGTTGGGAGTAGCCCAAGATGGCATTTAGGGGCGATCGCAACTCGTGGCTCATGTTGGCTATAAAGATGTTCTTAGCCTGGTTGGCAACTTCGGCTTTATCTTTTGCGATCGCTAGCTCTAGGTTTGATTCGGCCAGTTCAGCCGTCCGCTCTTGCACGCGCTGCTCCAGCGTGTCAAAGGACTGCCGAAGCTGGTGGGCCATGCTGTTGAAGGAAGCTGCTAGATCCTCCAATTCATCAATTCCCTCCACCTCCACCACGGAAGTAAAATCGCCGTTGGAAATTGCTGTAGCTGCCTGGTTGAGCTTTGCCACTGGTCGGGTAATCCAGCGGCCTGTCAGCAGCCCGATAATTAGCGCTGCCGCTACGGCCAGCACACTCAAAAATACGGTCAGGTGCGTGCTGGCATAAATCTCGGCCATAAAGTCCGACTCGGGAATGACCAATACCACCAGCCAGTCCAGACCCCGGCTGTCATAAAAGGGGGCTACCTGAACAAACTGCTGCTGGCCATTGGGCAACCGGAAAGCAACTTGCTGAATGCCTTGAATAGAGCGAAGATCTCCAAATTGCTGGATCAGGTAGCGAGCGGTGGCGCTGACCAAAGGATTTTTGCTGTCAACTGCCTGCAGTCGCTCCGCTGCTGTGCCTTCCCCCAGCAGCAGGTTTTCCTCATTAGCGGTAGAGCTAGAGACCAGCGCCCCCGATCGCTCCAAAATAAAGGTTTCGCCAGATTTACCAACCTCAAGCTCGCTAAGAAACGTGTCTAATTCGGCAGACAGCAGAAAGTCGGCCGCACAGACCCCTAACAGCTTCTGGTTGGCGTCGTACACAGGAATACTGGCCGTTACGACCGGTACCAGGGCATCAAAATCTAGGTAAATCTCGCTCCAGGTGGCTCTTTCTCTAGCTTTTGCTGCAATATACCAGGGTCGCAGGCGTGGGTCGTAGGGGCGGTCTAGAAATTCGTTTTTAAGCTGGGCCTGGTTGCCTCGGTTGTCTAGTTTATAGAACTGAAAGTAGTAGTTGGTATCAGCATTAGAGATCTGCAGTTGCAGCGTGCCGTCATCCTTTGATCGGCCCACTCCCATAAAGGCACCATCCGCCTCAGTACCGCAGTAGATCAAATTATTAGTAGGAAAGGTCTTAGCCTGCTGCCAAAACAGATACTCCCCTTCTGCCTGCTTGACTTGAATGCTGCCTTGGGTCAGTGCGATCGCATTCATTTCATTAATTAGAAACGGCGATTCTACATAGCCCTGAATTTGCTGTTGAATTCGCCCAGTTAGTTCGATACGCAGTTGAGAGGCCAGATCGTGAATCGCTCGCTGGCTATTGCGAAAAGATAAATATTCTACTAGCGCCACAGCCCCTACCAATTGAGCGATGAAGGGCAGCACCAAGATCCACTGTAGGGGACGCTTAGCCCACGGTTGGCGAACCTGGGGAAAACGGAGAAGACGCGGCATACCACCTAGCGCAAAGGGATCCTCTACCAGTTTTCCCGCTAATTCTCATAAAGATCGATAGGGCAATGAACTGAACTCAACTTGCTCGGCGATCAAAAAGGGCTGCCTTCTCGCGAAGACAGCCCTGCTCAGTTAAGCCCCTAAAACGAGGCTAGGGAGAGTTGTTGACCTTAGTTTAGTAGTCGAAGTCGCCGCCCATGCCAGCGCCAGCGGGCGCATTTTCCTTAGGCTCGGGCTTGTCTACGACGATACACTCGGTGGTCAGCACCATGCCGGCAATGGAGGCCGCGTTTTGCAGGGCAGAACGGGTCACCTTAGCAGGGTCTACGATACCGATTTCGAACATGTCAACGAACTTATCGTTAGCGGCGTCGTAGCCAGTATCAAAGGGCAGTTCTTTGACTCGCTCAGCCACAACAGCGCCGTTCTTACCGGCGTTTTCAGCAATCCGCATCAGGGGAGCCGCTAGAGCGCGAGCCACAATGGTGCCGCCGGTTAGCTCCTCATCCTTCAAGTTAGCGTTGACCCACTCGGTCAAGCTGGGAACCAGGTGCGCCAGGGTGGTACCGCCACCAGGGACGATGCCCTCTTCAACCGCTGCCTTGGTAGCGTTGATAGCATCTTCTAGACGCAGCTTGCGGTCCTTCATCTCGGTTTCGGTAGCGGCACCCACTTTGATGACTGCTACACCGCCAGAGAGCTTGGCCAGCCGCTCTTGGAGCTTTTCTTTGTCGTAGCTGGACTCGGTTTCGTCGATTTGGCGACGAATCTGCTCGCAGCGGGCCTTCACCTGGGCTTCGTTGCCCTCAGCCACGATGGTGGTGGTGTCTTTGGTGATAGTGAGGCGGCGGGCTTTGCCCAGCATGTCGATCTTGGTGTTGTCTAGCTTGAGGCCGGTGTCTTCGCTGATCACCTGGCCGCCGGTCAGCACCGCGATGTCTTCGAGCATGGCCTTACGGCGATCGCCAAAGCCAGGAGCCTTAACTGCAGCGACGTTAAGCACACCGCGCAGACGGTTGACAACCAGGGTTGCCAGGGCTTCTTTCTCAATATCTTCAGCAATGATCATCAGCGGGCGGCCGGCGCGGGCAACCTGCTCCAGTACGGGTACTAGATCCTGCACCAGGGCAATCTTCTTGTCGGTAATCAGGATGAAGGGCTCGTCGAGCACAGCTTCCATGCGCTCGGTGTCGGTGACAAAGTAGGGAGAGGTGTAGCCCTTGTCAAAGCGCATCCCTTCAGTGACCTCCAGTTCGGTGGTCATGGACTTGCCTTCTTCCAAGGAGATGACGCCTTCGCGGCCCACCTTTTCCATCGCTTCAGCGATCATGTTGCCAACTTCTTCGTCGTTACCGGCGGAGATGGAGCCAACCTGAGCGATGGACTTAGAGTCGCCTACAGGGCGAGCGTGCTCAGCGATTTTCTCGACGAGGAAAGCGGTGGCTTTGTCGATGCCGCGCTTGAGGGAAATGGCGTTGGAGCCAGCAGCGACGTTACGTAGGCCTTCTTTGACCATGGCGTGGGCCAGCACAGTTGCGGTGGTGGTACCGTCGCCAGCAGCATCGTTGGTTTTGGAAGCAGCCTGACGAATCAGCGCGACTCCGGTGTTTTCAACGTTGTCTTCTAATTCGATTTCTTTAGCGATGGTGACACCATCGTTAACGATCTGGGGTGCGCCGAACTTCTTCTCTAGCACCACGTTGCGGCCCTTGGGTCCAAGGGTGACAGCAACGGCTTCGGCCAGAATGTCCATGCCGCGTTCTAGAGCACGACGGGCATTTTCGTTATAAATGATGCGCTTAGCCATAGTTCTTTAGTTGCGTTGTTGTGTTGAAACAGAGTTGGAGCGATCTGCCAAGTTAGGAGTAGGGCAGGTTTTGTAGCGAGTTCGTAAGCAGGCCGGTAAAGCTGTTTGCTAAACCTGCTCCCACGAGAACCTGCCCCACGAAACGGGATGGTTAGCCTAGGACAGCCAGAATGTCTTTTTCGGACAACAGCACATACTCATCAGCGCCAAGCTTGATGTCGGTGCCTGCGTACTTGGAGTACAGCACTTTGTCGCCAACTTTCACTTCGGTTTCTTGACGGCTGCCGTCGTCGCTGCGCTTGCCAGGACCCACAGCGGTGATTTCGCCCACCTGGGGTTTTTCTTTGGCGGTATCGGGCAGCAAGATGCCACCAGCAGTTTTCTCTTCGGATTCGCTTACTTTAACTAGAACACGATCGCCTAGCGGCTTAAGGCTAGACGCCGCTAAAGTTACAGCTGCCATAAAATGTTACTCTCCAGATTTGATACTCAATTAAGTTGCGCGCTTGTGGAATGATCCCGTGTAAAATCGGGAGCGCAATACTTCTTTTAGGACTTAGCACTCTCAAGCCCCGAGTGCTAATTTAAGGTGTTGGGGTGTGCGATCGCAACCATCCCCGCTGTACGGGTTCCCGAACAGTATTTTTCAGCTCCTCTGAAATGCCTATACAGCAAGTCTTTGCTCTTATCGCACTAATTCCCGGCAGCGCGATGGTTCTGACAGAAGCTGTTTCACCTTCTGTCTACCTAGCCCAAACTCCTCCCAGTAACCTGACCCAAACCCTGGAGAGCTTCGGCTACTGGCAAGAGGTGTGCCGCCTGCAGGTCGAAGCTGAAAAGTATGTCGAGGCCCAGGCTGCCTGTGCGACTGCGCTCCAGCTGCGTCCCCAAGAGACTGATCTCTGGATCACCCAAAGCAGCCTCTTACTGGCGTTAGCTCAATATCCCGAGGCTATCGCTGCGGCCCAGCAGGCTCTGACCCTTCATCCTAATAATGCGCTGGCCCTGACGCACCAGTGCCGAGCCTACCTCGAACTGAATCAGCCTGGCCAGGCGTTGAGCACCTGCGAGCAAGCGCTACAGCTAACCGATAGTGGCGACAATGCATCTATGGCGTCACTCTGGCTGTATCAGGGCCGCGCCTTGGCCCAGCAGCAGGACTATGAGGCGGCGCTGGTGGCCTATGAGCGATCGCTATTGACCAATCGGCAGGATGCCCAGGTTTTAACTTACCGCTGCCAGGCTTACCTGGATCTAAAACAGTACAGCAATGCCCTAGAAAGCTGTGAAGCCGCCCTAAACGGTGACTCTAGCTGGGGTAGCGCCAGCCCTGCCCTAGCCTGGTCTTTCCGGGGAATTGCCCACCGGGAGCAGGGGCAGCTTGTTCCCGCCGTGGCTGCTTTTGATCAGGCCCTGACCCTAAACCCGGAAGATGCATTCACTTGGGTAGCTCAGGGGCAGACCCTAGAAATGCTGGATCGCTTTGAGGAAGCGCTGCTGTCCTACAACCGAGCGGTGGCCCTGCAGCCCGACTGGTCAGAGGCGCGGGTGGGGCAGTGTGCCCTGCTTAACCAGACTGCTCAGTATGAGGCCGCGATGGCTGCCTGTGAGCAGGCCCTAGCGGGCAATGGAAATGGAGACTGGGGAGCAGAAGGGGCTGCCGCAGCATGGTCGCAGCAGGCCACGGCTTATCTAGGTTTGGATCGGCCTCAGGCGGCGCTGGCGGCGATCAACCGAGCTGTGGGCCTGAACTCGGAGTACGCCGCTGCCTGGAATAACCGGGGGGCTATTTTGGCACGCCTAGAAGATTGGCAGGGTGCGATCGCATCTCTCCAGCGCGCCACCGAACTCGACCCTACCTATGCCTCTCCCTGGATCAATGTGGGCCGCCTCCAGCGGCGGCTGGGGCAGTATGAATCGGCTCTCACTGCCTATGATCAGGCTATTGCTTTGGATCCCAATGATGCCGAAACCTGGGCTAACCGCAGCGTGGTGCAGTGGTATTTGCAGCAGCACGCTGCGGCACTAGAATCGGCAGACCGCGCCATTGCCCTAGATGAACGTACATATCTGGGCTGGTACAACCGGGCCACAGTTTTGGTGTCTCTAGAGCGCTACCCGGAAGCAGGCAGAGCCTACCAGCAGGCGATCCGAATTGCCCCCGATAGTGCTGATGCCTGGACCGGCATGGGCGTGGTGCTGGCCCGACTCAACCGCTATGACGAAGCCCGTCGAGTGTTGGCCAAGGCGTTAGAGCTAAATCCTCAGCAGGGGGTGGCTCAGGCTGCGTGGCGGGCTCTGCCGCCGCTGACTCGCCCAGGTCAGTAGCCGGAGTTTTTGCCACATCTGCTAGGAAAACTGCCATCATCAGCTAGGGCAAACGTCACTGCAGCGAGCCTGTAGCTTCACTGAGGAAGGATGGGAGACAGCATGGAGACGGCAGCAGAGCGATTGATTTTGGTGATAGATCATCACCCCGAGCATGTTCGCGTTATTGATCAGGCGCTGAGCGAAACTGCTGGTCAATACCGGCTGGTTGCGATCGCAGAAGTAGCGCAAGCGCTTAGTTTTCTCAACCGCCAAGGTGCCTACACCGATGCTCCTCGCCCCGACCTAATTTTGCTCGATCTCGACCTGCCCGAGAAAAATGGCTGGGAGATCTTAACCGCTATCAAAGCCGCGCCCCACCTGCGCCGCATTCCCATCGTCGTTTTGACACTAGCAGACAGTGAAGCCGATGTCTTCGACAGCTATGCAATGCAGGGCAACTGTTACGTGATCAAATCTGCCGACCTGAACCAGCTTTATCACCTCGTCAAGCGCATTGAAGATTTTTGGCTTGGCATTGTAACGCTGCCGCTGGAATGACACTTTCATCAATAAAAAGATTTATTAAAAAATAATAAAGTTCTGATCTGGGTAATAAGCAATCATCAAATTAAATAAGAATTTGACTGTTTTAACTAGCTAAATAAACAGGCTAATTTCGTTCATTTAAACCTTCCTGTTTATTTAAGAATTCATCTCCCAAGAGTCTCCTGCTGCTGAGATATGCTTCTGGATAGAGGCAAGAAATTAAGTCCAAAACTGTAGCCCTGGTCCGCTTGTAGGGCTGGATTAATACTACACAATCAACGGCTGTAGACGAAGCATCTATTCGAGAAAGGCCACTCAGTAGAAAGGCCATTAACCGACCCATTGAATAGACAGCCTGAAAAAAACAGATGACTGAAACTTCCCGGTTTTTAGTCCTCGCTCTCGCCTAGCTCGACAAGCAAAAAACCGGGGATTCACGTCAATTTCAACTCGGGAGAAGACCTCTCAATGACCGCCATGAATCTAGAAATCCAGGAAGCCAACCTCACCCACCTGAAGCAGCCGGAGATCCACAGCCTGACTCAGGTGCAGCCCCACGGAGTGCTGCTGGTGCTGCAGGAATCGGACTTGACGGTGCTGCAAGTTAGCCGCAACACTCGTGATGCCTTTGGTCTGCCGCCAGAGGAGGTGCTGGGCAAAAGCTTAGATGATCTGCTTGATGCTTACCAAGTCGATCAGTTTCGAGCCGGGCTGGCCCAAGACAATCTAGATATCATTAACCCCACCAAGATCTGGGTGCGGCGGCGTGGCGATGACTACGGGGTTTACGATGCTATTTTCCACCGCAGTGGCGACGGCTTCCTGGTACTCGAACTAGAGCCTGCCCTGAGCCAAGAGAACATTCCCTTCCTCAGCTTTTACCACCTGGCTCGGGCCTCGATTGCCCAGTTAGAGGCCAGCCCCAACCTCAAAGCTTTCTGTCAAATCATCGTTCATGAAGTGCGTAAAGTGACCGGCTTTGACCGGGTCATGCTTTATAAGTTTGACGACGATGGCCACGGTGAAGTGCTGGCCGAAGAGCAGCTTGAAGATATGGAATCTTACCTAGGGCTGCACTTCCCAGAATCAGACGTGCCTCAGCCCGCCCGCAAAATGTTTGTCTCTAACTGGATTCGGCTCATCCCCGATGCCAAGGCAGAGCCCGTAACCCTATTTCCGGCGCAAAATCCGGTAACGGGCCAGCCTACCGACCTGATTCTGTCTATTTTGCGGCAGCCCTACCCCTGTCACACTGAGTACCTGGAGCACATGGGCGTAGGGGCCTCGCTGACCATCTCCCTGATGAAAGATCAAAAGCTGTGGGGCCTGATTGCCTGCCACCACAAGACGCCCAAACACGTCCCCTACGAACTGCGAAAAGCCTGTGAATTTTTGGGCCGAGTGATCTTTTCAGAAATCTCTACCCGTGAGGAAGAAGCCGACTTCAACTACCGCATGAAGGTGTCTCAGGTGCAAAGTAGCCTGATTGACCTGATGGCTCAAGAAGACTACTTCGTTGATGGGCTGACTCGCCACGAGCCAAATCTGCTGGAGTTAGTCAATGCCCAGGGGGCAGCCATTTGCTTTGGCGGTCGCTGGACTACGATCGGCCGCACGCCCCCTGAGGAGGAACTGAACTATCTGGTGCAGTGGCTAGCCAAGAGCCAGGAAGATGAGGCCTTTGCCACCCATGCCTTACCGCTGACCTATTCAGAAGCAGAGCGGTTTAAGGATGTCGCTAGCGGGCTGCTCGCCATCCCGATCTCCAAGCGCAGCTATGTGCTGTGGTTCCGGCCGGAAGTGATCCAGACAGTGAACTGGGGGGGTGATCCCCAGCATGCCTACACCGTGGAAGGGGAAGGCAGCAGCCTGCGCCTGTGTCCGCGCAAGTCTTTTCAGAGTTGGAAAGAGACGGTGCGACTGCAGTCTCTTCCCTGGAAGCCGGTCGAGGTCAAAGCTGCTCTAGAACTGCGTAAAGCCATTGTCAACATCGTGCTGCGACAGGCAGAAGAGCTGGCCTTACTAGCTCAGGATCTAGAGCGCTCCAACGCTGAGCTGAAGAAGTTTGCCTATGTTGCCTCCCATGACCTACAGGAGCCGCTAAACCAAGTAGCCAACTTCGTGCAGCTGCTGGAGATGCGCTATGACGATGAACTCGATGAAGACGGCAAAGAGTTTATTGGCTTTGCGGTGGAAGGGGTAAGCCTGATGCAGACCCTGATTGATGACGTGCTGGCCTACTCCAAAGTAGACCTGAAGGGCGTCGAGTGGGAGCTAACTGAAGTAGGCGCAGCGATGGATCAGGCGCTGAGCAATCTGCGAGGCCGCGTGGCTGAGACGGGGGCTGAGATTACCTCAGATCCCCTGCCTACGATCGTGGCCGACGGCACCCAACTGATGCAGCTTTTCCTCAACCTGATTGGCAACGCCATCAAATTCAGGCGGCTGGATCAGACCCCGCGCATCCACATTGGCGTGGTGCGGCAGGAAGATTCCTGGCTGTTCTCGGTGAAGGACAACGGGATTGGTATCGACCCGCAGTTTGCCGAGCGGATTTTTGTTATCTTCCAGCGGCTACACACTCGCGATGAGTACCCAGGCTCAGGAATGGGGCTGGCGATCTGCAAGAAGATTGTCGAGTGTCACCGGGGCCGCATTTGGGTCGAATCGGAGCCGAACAGCGGCGCTACGTTCTATTTCACGATTCCCGTTGAAGGACGCGATCGCAACCATGCCAACGGACGCCGAGCCCAAAATTATCTTTTTAGTCGAAGATAATCGAGCCGATATCCGGCTGATTCAGGAGGCCCTCAAGAGCACTGCTGCCCCGTGTAATGTGATGGTTGCGCGGGACGGCATGGAGGCGATGGCCTATCTCCGGCAGGATGGTTTTTTTGGGGCGGCGGGGCGACCCGACCTAATCCTGCTGGATCTGAATCTGCCCAAAAAAGATGGGCGGGAAGTGCTGGCCGAAATCAAGGCCGACCCGAACCTGAAGCACATCCCGATTATTGTATTAACGACCTCACGCAATGAGGAGGACATCTTCAAGAGCTACGACCTGCACGTCAACTGCTATATCTCGAAATCGCGAAATTTAGCTCAGCTATTCAAAATTGTTAGGGGGATTGAGGAATTTTGGTTGGAAACAGCCACCCTGCCATCGAGCGGACCCTAGCTAAACCCGTTCGTGTCCTGATCATTGAGGACAACCTGGCCGAAGCTCGCCTGCTGCAGGAAGTCCTTAAGGGGGCGGCCTATCGTCGATTCCACCTGGTTCATACCAAGCGACTGGGGGAAGCCATCGCCCAGCTCAAAGCCCAGCCAGCCGACCAACCTTTTGACGTAGCCCTGCTTGACCTCACCCTGCCCGATAGCACCGGGCTAGCTTCGCTAGATCTGCTGATTCAGCAAGCTCCCAGCCTGCCCATCGTCGTCTTGACTAACACCAACGATGAAGACTTGGCCGTAGAAGCGGTGCGCCACGGGGCGCAGGACTATCTGCTGAAGCGCCAGATGGACCAGGAACTGCTGGTGCGATCGCTGCGCTACGCCATCGAGCGCAAGCAGACCGCCGAAGCTCTGCGGGAAGCCAACGAGGTGCTGGAGCAGCGAGTGCAGGAGCGGACGGCTGAGCTAGAGTCGGCCAACGATTTGCTGCGGCAGGAGATCGATCAGCGTCAACGAATGCAGGAGCGGCTGACGCTGGCCCAGCAAGCCGGACAGATCGGTACCTTTGAGTGGCACATTCAGCACAACGAACTGACCTGGAGCACCGAGCTAGAGGCGCTTTACGGTTACTCATCACGTGGCTATGAGGGCCGCAACGACGACTGGTTTGAACGGGTACACGCAGAAGATCGCGATCGCCTGCGGCAGGAGCGAGCCCAGGCAGTGCAGGCGGGGCAGGGTCTCAACAGCGAGTTTCGCATCCTGCACTACAGCGGTGAAACCCGCTGGATTGCGATCAAAAGTAGCCTATTTCTCGATGCTCAGGGTCAGCCTCTGCGGATGATCGGTATCCACATGGACATCACCGAGAAAAAACGGCTGGAGGAGCAGTTTTTGCGGGCTCAGCGATTGGAAAGCCTGGGCACGCTGGCCAGCGGCATTGCCCACGACCTCAATAACATTCTCACCCCCATTATCCTGGTGGTGCAGCTGTTGCCGCTGAAGCTGCCCAACCTAGACGCATCGATCCAAAAGAAGCTGGAGATTTTGGAAACCAGCGCCCATCGGGGAGCTGACCTGGTGAAGCAGATCCTGGCCTTTGCCCGCGGGGTTGAGGGCAAGCGTTTTGTCCTGCAAATCAATCATCTGTTGCGGGAAATTCAAAAGCTGCTGCAGCAGACCCTGCCCAAATCTATTGAAATTCAAAGCGAAGTTCCGAGCGAACTGTGGCCAGTTTCAGGGGATGCAACTCACCTCCATCAGGTGTTTATGAACCTGTGCGTCAATGCCAGAGACGCTATGCCAGAGGGCGGCCGGCTAGAGATTACCGCAGAAAACTTTCTAATCGATGCCCAGTTTGCCCAGATGCATCTGAATGCCAAAGTTGGCCCCTATGTGCTAGTTACGATTTCAGATACAGGTATGGGCATTCCGTCCGCTATTCTGCACCGCATCTTTGATCCCTTCTTCACTACTAAAGAGGTGGGCAAGGGCACAGGGTTGGGCCTGTCTGCTGTTTTGGGCATTGTGGAGAGCCACGGCGGCTTTATCGATGTGGTTAGCACTGTAGACCAGGGCACCCAGTTCAAAATTTATCTGCCTGCTACTCCCTTGGCTCAGCCAGAACGGGAGGAAGCCCTGGAACTGCTGCTAGGTCAACAGGAGCTGGTGCTGGTGGTAGATGATGAGCCCGCCATTTGCGAAATTACCAAAACTACCTTAGAAACCTACAACTATCAGGTTCTAACGGCGACTGACGGGGTTGCTGCGATCGCACTTTTGGCCGAGCACAAAGACCGCATCTACGCTGTGCTGATGGATCTGATGATGCCCGCCATGGATGGGCTGATGGCCATTCCCCTGCTGCGACGGCTCAACCCCGACCTCTACATCGTGGCTATGAGCGGGCTGAACTCTAAAGAAGCTGTGGCTCAGGCCGAAAAATTGGGTTTTCAAGGCTTTCTGCCAAAGCCGTTTAATGCCCGAGAACTGCTGCTGACGTTGAGACGGCACCTGCCCCCCTGAAGATTAACAATCTGACTGGAGCGCCAAAGTTGATTCGCATCTCTAAACCAGGCACACTAAGCGCATCTCTCAGTAAGAAAGCCTATTTTCGTTGTCTACATGGCAAAAACAGGGTTGGGTCAGTTTTTTCGCCCGGCGGGTAGGCTGCCACTACGGACCCTGCTGATCGTGCCTTTTGTGTTGCAGGTGTCGCTGGCGGTCGGTTTGACTGGTCTGCTGTCGGTGCGCAACGGCCAGCGAGCCGTTAACACAGTGGCCAGCCAGCTGCGGCAGGAAGTGGTGAACCGGGTCGAACAAAAGCTGCAGGAGTATCTTAAAGACTCTTACCGGGTTAACCAGCTCAACCTTAATGCGATCGCTCTGGGTTACCTACAGCCCCAAGATCTAGAGGCTTTCTTTCGCCACTTTCAGACCCAATCTGGCCAATTTCCAACCGTTGAGTCGATCTTTTTTGGTCGTGCTGATGGCGAGTTTATTGGCTACGGCACTTTTAACCCAGACCATCCCCTGCGGATGCAGGCAGGCCCCTCCTTGGGAGGTAATATTCGCTTCCATGCAATAGATCCTGAAGGTCAAACTGCTGGGCTCGAACTTGAAACACCAGGATGGATAACGCAGACCCGTCCGTGGTACTTGGCAGCGGTTGAAGCTGGGCGGCCAGCCTGGGGCGATATCTTTACCTACCACGCCTTTCCAGTCATGGCGATTCCGATGGCGGTACCGGTGTACGATGCCGGGGACAATCTAGTTGGGGTGCTGGGCAATAACTTTTTTCTGGCCGAGATCAGCAGTTTTTTGAGAACTTTGAAGATCGGTCAAAACGGTCAAGTGTTTATCGTCGAGCCCTCCGGTTTGCTGGTAGCTAGCTCCACGTTAGATCAACCGTTTGAGATTGTAGAGGGCAAGCCGCAGCGGATCGAAGCAGCCCAGAGCGACGACCCTCTCGTCAGAAGTGCGGCTCAGTTCCTAGTCGATCGCTATGGCGGATTTGAGCCCATTCATGGGACAGTCCAGCTCGCCTTTTGGCACCAAGGCCAGCACCAGTTTCTGCAAGTGACCTCGTTTCACGATGAGTACGGCCTTGACTGGCTGATTGTCATGGTGGTGCCTGAGGCAGACTTCATGGCCGAAATTGAGGCCAATACGCGCACCACGCTTTTGCTGTGTCTGCTGGCGCTGATAGGTGCGATCGCATCCGGACTGCTCACTAGCCGCTGGATTTTGCGGCCCATTTCCCAGCTTAGTCAAGCCTCGACCGCCATTGCCCAGGGAGACCTAGATCAGAGCATTGCCCCCAATCGACTGCGGGAACTGACAGCGCTGGCCACTGCTTTTAACCTGATGGCCGATCGGCTAGAGACTTCCTTCTCAGAATTGCGCCAATCCAAGGCCGACTTGGAGCAGGTCAACCTGGAGCTGAAGGAACAGGCCGACTTATTTCGGCTAATTGCTGAGAACATGAGCGATCTGGTATGCCTGCACGATATCGATGGCCGCTATCGCTACGTCAGCCCCTCAGTACAGTGGCTGTTGGGGTTTCAGCCAGAGGATTTGGTCGGCAAAAATCCCTTTGATTTCTTTCATCCTCAAGATTGCGATCGCATCCGCACCGAAAACCACCAAATTGCCGCTACCGGTGTGCCCCGACCGATCACCTATCGCATGCGGCAGCGCAGCGGCCACTATATCTGGCTAGAAACCATCACCCGTCCCATTCTCGATTCGACCGGAGCCGCTACTCGCCTGCAGTCTGCCTCACGAGACGTGACCGAAAAACTCCGTATGCAGAAGCAGTTGGAGCACGATGCCCTGCACGATGGCCTCACGGGCCTGCCCAACCGCAACCTGATTATCGAGCGGCTAAACCTGGCCCTAGAGCGTTTCCAGCGGCATCCAACCCATCAGTTTGCCGTCCTTTTCCTCGATCTAGACCGCTTCAAGGTCGTTAACGATAGCCTAGGGCACCTGGCCGGAGATGAACTGCTGGTCGAAATTGCCTGTCGGCTCAAGGCGGTGCTGCGCTCGATGGATTTGGCTGCCCGCCTGGGGGGAGACGAATTTATTGTGCTGCTAGAAGACATCAGCGGCAGTGCCGACGCCATCCGTATCGCCGATCGCATCTTTGAGCAGATGCAGGCCCCGCTGGTGCTGGCTCACCAAGATGTGTTCGTCAACGCCAGCATCGGCATTGTGCTAGGCAGCGATCGCTACCACGAAGCCCAAGAAATTCTCCGCGATGCCGATACAGCCATGTACCGGGCCAAAGCCAAAGGCCGAGCAAGATACGAAATCTTTGACCCCGCTATGCACCTTCAAGCTCTAGAGCGGCTGCAGCTAGAAAATGACCTGCGCAAAGCCCTGCTAGAGTCTCCTCAAGAGCTGCTGCTTTACTACCAGCCCATCGTCGATCTGCAAACAAACAGGCTAAAAGGATTCGAGACGCTAATTCGGTGGCAGCATCCGCTGCGGGGTTTGCTGCCTCCCAACGAGTTCATTCCATTGGCCGAAGAAACCGGGTTTATTGTAGCGCTGGGTCAGTGGATCTTGCGGACAGCCTGCCAGCAGCTTAAAACTTGGCAGGCTCAGCTACCCCAGTCGCAGCCCTTGACCTTGAACGTCAATCTCTCAGCTCTGCAGCTTCACAGCCCTACCTTTCTCCACGAGGTTGATCAAATTTTGCGGGAAACAGGACTCCAGGAAGAAACCCTAGTCCTCGAAATCACCGAAAGCATGTTAGTCGAAAATATCAATGACACCATCTCCCTACTGCATCAACTGCGGGAACGAGGCATTAGCCTGAGCATCGACGACTTTGGCACCGGCTACTCCTCGCTCAGCTACCTGTACCGCTTTCCTGTTCGCAGCCTCAAAATCGACAAATCCTTCGTCAGCGGCATGACGAACAGCGCCACCAACCACAGAATCGTCGAAACCATCATCACTCTGGCTCACCAGCTCCAGTTTCAGGTGATTGCCGAAGGCATCGAAAGCCTCGACCAAGTAGAGCAGCTGAAACTGCTGCACTGCGAGTTTGGCCAAGGCTATTGGTTGGGCCGCCCCTGCCCAGCCGAGACAGCCCAGAAACTAATTGAGGAATGGAGCTGATAGTTTTAGGGAGGCTGAAACTATTGGGCTGACGACTTTGCCAATTCACGCGCAGCAGGCTTAACAGCGCAGAAATCGCTGGGAGGTTCAAACAAAATCACAAAAGTTCCCCCAGGAATAAGACGACGCAGGGTGCGGGCATGATCATCGGCATCATTGCGACGGCGAAAGCGAGCGACGGTGATGCGCTGCATATGAGGCAGCAGGCGAACAATGCACCAGGGATGAAGCCGGGAGTGATAAGTCATGAGATTGTCCAAATTTTGGATACACGAAGCGGTGTGCAACGTGCGCTGCGCTGCACAAAATGCGAGACTGAGTTAGAAAAATCTCAACCCGTTAAATTCTTGTGCCATCGTGACATGTCAGACTGGCGTATGTCAAGTCAGCATTGTTTGGTGGCGTAACCGTTCTAAATGTCGGAAAAACGCCTTCAGAATTCGCAAGCATCCCCTCTTAAACAATTGAGAGATCGTCTAGGGCTGACTCAAGAGGAACTATCCCGCCGATGTGGGATTCCGCTGCGTACTTATGTGCGCTGGGAAACCGGCGAAGCAACCCCGCGACCCACAATTCCTCAAATCAAGGCCCTGTGCCGCGAGCTGAAGATCCCGATTGAGGAGCTACCAGATGAGTTTGGCCCTCTCAAGGCGTAAACCCCCATGCCTGAGCAAAGCGCTGCGCCAGTATCTATCCTCAAACACCGCCGTGAAGAACTGGGACTGACCCAGCGGGATGTGGCTATTGCAGTTGATATTTCAGTCCAAACTGTGAGCAACTGGGAGACAGGGCGTTATAAAGAGGCGAAATTAACATTGCCACAGGTTAAGGCCCTCTGCCGACTCCTGCAGTGGTCAGTTGAAGATTTACCAGATGATTTAGGGCCAGTCTCATAGTGGACTAACGCCTCAACTCTTAACCTTTAACTGGGTACTCTTGCCTTGGCGTAAAACCAATTTTATACATGAGCCTCTGCACTACTCCGGGCTGTGATCAGTCAGTGGCAAAGTCGGGGTATACCCTTTGCTACACCTGCTGGAAAGCTAAACGACCTGTAGAAAAGGCCACCATAGACAAGCCAATTATAGAAAAGCCAGTTCTTCAAAAGACGGTCAAAGGCGAAACCAGCCTAGAAACTTCAGGGAACCTCTTATCTACAACCCGTTTGGGTGAGCACTTTGGCCTTTCTCGCCTCAAGGTCAACCCTATTCTGGCTGAGCTAGGATTGCTTGATAAAGCAGAGAAAGGATGGGTGGCTACCCCTCGTGGGCTTGCTCTTGGGGCTCAACAAAAAGACGGCCAGCGAGGCGGTACTCAATATGTTGTCTGGTCGCCGGAGGTACTAGATAACCGCATTTTCCTACAGGCCGTTAAGGTATTGGCTGAGGGCAATTCCTCTGCGGAAGCACCAGAAAAGACATCTAACTTTCGCGAGAAGTTTCAAGAGGGTGCTAAGTACCGCACTAATGACGGGCACTGGGTTCGCTCCAAAGCTGAAGTTTTAATTGACAACTGGCTCTACTTTGCTGGGCTCGCTCACGCCTATGAGCGAAAGCTGCCTGTCGAAGCTGAGAAAGACGCATACTGTGATTTCTATATCCCCCAAGGCCGTATCTACATTGAATACTGGGGCTATGAGAATGAAGCTAAGTATCTTGCCCGCAAGGAAGAAAAAAGAGCGCTCTACAAAGCCAACGAGCTACGCCTAATTGAATTGACTGACCAGCACATTCAAAATTTGGATGATCACCTACCCACGCTGCTACGAAAATTTGGTATTTGCAATATTGATTAGCGCAATTGTGATGCATAGCTCAAGCTACAGTCAGAAGCGCCCCAAGTGCAAAGACTAGCAGGACTATCCTGGGCTACTCACCTGGTTCAAAAGCTCATCTCGGTAAGGCTGTAAAGCCGAATCCAGTTCTGGCAGATAGATTGCCTCTGGAAAAACCGTGTCAAAGAATTTCACCATCGGCACATTTTCAATCCGAGGCAGATAGTCGCTCGGCTGCGGCCCGTCGATATGGCGGCTGATGATGCCAAACCCCAATCGCTGACTGCGAGGTTGCCACGAAGGGGCATTTTGCTTTAGCCACACCTCTAGGCTGGGCGACTGGTTCATCGTGGTTTCCAGCTCGTTAAGAATGTCTTCTGGCGGCAGAACTTCGTCTAGCTGGGGCAAGTCTTCGGGCTGGGCGACCCAAGCCTGAGCCAGCAGATCGCGCCGCTCGGCGGGAGTGAACCAGGCTTGCAGGGCCAACTGCTCAGGCGATCCGGGGGGGAGGCTTTCCAGGTCAACCGGCTGGTTTTGGGCCAGAGCTAACAGGGCAAGGCTGGCAGCACTGCCGCCGATCTGCCAGTCTTCGTTGGCCTGGGCTAGGTCGCCCTGCCACCAGCGAGTGCCACCGCGAACTTGGTGCAGGTAGCCCTTGAGGGCACCGGCAGGCGCGTCTGCAATGAGGTCAGTGGTAATTGTTTCTACCCGATCTAGAACAGGGCCAGCCAGAGCAGCAAATTGCCCTACCTGCCAAACTGAGCTGCTGATCAGCATTGGGTTGCGGACAATTTCCAAAGCCATCGCTTCTACTGCCTGATCGGTGTTGCCCGCCAGTAGACGGCTGAACCCCAAGCCAAAGAACACACCTGGTTTAGCGGGAATCAGACGGCTAGACTCGGCAAAGGCAGCCGTGGCTTCCTGGGGCTGGTTTTCGCCAATTAACAGCCAGCCCAAGTTAGAGTGACCAAACTCCAGGTAGGGAGCCACAGCATTCGCCCGCTGAAACCACTCAATGCCAGCCCGTCTCAGAGCCTGGCTCTGGCCAGGATCAGGGCTTTGGTAGCTGAGGTTGCCCAGGTTCCAGCCCAGCTGGTGAGCGTAATAGGGTTCCCAGGGAGCGAGGGTGTGGGCTTGCTCTAGCCGCCGCACAAAGCTATCGAGGTCGCCCCGCTGCAAAGCAACAAAGCCATCGCTAGAGAGACTCCAAGCCCGGTGGATGGGCACCAGCCAAAGGGTCATAGCCAAGGTTGTACCCAGCCCCAAGCCCACCAGCCAGCGGTTAATCCGCCCAGGAGAAGCGGCCTGAGTAGAGAGCTGGGGCTGCCAGGTGCGGGCCAGCACAGCCAGATAAATCAGCATGGCCCCAGCAATGCAGAGATTGTCAACTTGGTAGTCAGTGAGGCTGAGAATACCGTAGGCCAATAAACCCCCTAGCAAGCTCCAGACCAGCACTGGCGGTAGGGTCTGGTCAGTCGCCGGAGATCGCCGTACCCAACGGAAAGTCTGGAAGCTCAGCACGCCGACTAAAGCAATGGGCACCAAAATGCCCCAGATACCCAACTCTCCCCAAAGCTGGGCTGGAGTGCTGTGGAGCTGGTATTGCAACTCCGCTTCTCGACCGGCCCAGTAAGGCCGATACTGCTGATATACCAGAGGCGCACTGCCCAACCCCTGGCCTGTCAATGGCCTGTCAATGCCCATATTCCAGCCAACGGCATTGGTAATCAGCCGATAGACCAGTTCGCCACCGCCCACGTCGCCCCGCAGCAGCGCCCGGATAACTCCGCTGAGACGATCGTTGGTTGCGATCGCAATCAACATGCCTCCCAACCCAACTGCGCCGATTGACCAGAGCACTCGTCGAGGTAAGGGGCTGAGCAGAAGTGCGATCGCAAAGCCCCCTACCGCCAGCCCCATCAGGGCCAGCCAGCCGCCGCGAGAGCTGGTGGTATAGAGGTTCACCAGCCCTAGCCCAGTGCCCGCCAACCAGAGCCACCGCTGCCAGCCCTTGCTGACCCAGGCCAAAGCGGCCAGTAGCGGCAGCACCAGCACCAGGTATCCGGCGACATAGTTTTGGTGGCCGATGGGCTGCCAGTTGCGTAGGCTGGTGAACTGAAAGCTGAAGGCTAAATCGACACCATATTGACGCAGTGTATTGAGCCGGGCCAACTCCGGCAGATAAATTTGGCTGATCCAAAGCCCCAGACTCAGCGCGATAAAAGCCAGGGCCAGTCCGCCCTGAAACTGGAGCAGGCTCAGCAGTCGCCGGGGAGAATTGAGCCAACCGTTAAGCGCATAGAGAGCAGCTAGCCCACCCAGAGCCACCCAGGTGTACCAGCGGGCCTGCTGAGGAAAGTCAGCAGCTAAGGTCGAGACGATCAGCCCAACCACCATCAGAGCCGCCACCCAGTCCAACCCGCTACCCAGCGCCAGCTGCCGCAAAGGCTTAAAGCCGACCTGCCACAGCAGCCACAGTATCGGCAGCGCCAAACTGACCTGCCAGAGAAAGGCCCAGGGCCAAGACACCATCAGGGTATTGCTGCCCGGCAGCAACGTAAACAGCGCGTAAAAGCCTGCGGTGAGGAGGCCGAGCAGGGTGCCATCGGCAGAAGTGCGGTCTAGTTTAGGAGACGGTGTGGCAGAGTGCATGGGTCAGGTTGGTGGAGGGCGGAGGGCAGGGAAGGCTTAGGATCAGTGTTGTGCCGAAAAGTTAGGGAGACAGAAATTCGGGGAGTGGGGTGAGTTGAAAGGCGTTGTGAGTTGGGTGGGGCAGGTTCAGAGTGCGGGTTCTAAACTGTTCGATGTGTTGATCTAGAGCGGCAAATTCTCGTGGCCAGTCAGGCCAGAGGTCTAGCTTTTCGATGAAGGTGTAGGTCAGTAAGTCGAGGGGTTGCAGCATTTGTTCTAGCTGATTAGCAGAGCGGTTGCGGTAGGCAAAGGCTAGCGACCCTCGGTAGCGAGCCGGTGGTGGCCCAACCAAAGCGGTTAGCCAATCGCGCAAGCGGCGGTTTTGCCGCAGGTTCTGCTCGATTAGCTGGGCCTCGTCAGGGTCTAGGTTGGCCTGCTGCAGGTAGGATCCTAAGTATTTATCGGGCTCTAGCCAGGCTGCTAATAGCGGCAGGCCAAGATCGGGATCGCCGCTGGCAAGTGCTGCCTCTACCTGCTCCAATGCTCCATCAAAATCGCTTTCGGCCATTAAAACTGCCTGCACCAGAGGCCGCAGTCGGCTCAAATCGACATCCGCGATGGAGTCTCCCAACCACCACCTAAGCAGCACCCACTGGCTATAGGTGCTGTTGTAGTGCGGCGACTGGGGCGGCAGTGCTAGCAGGGCAGCGTATTCCAGGAGGGTGCTCTGCACAACTGCTGGGTACAGGCCCTCTAGGTCCGGCTCGGCCCACAGGGGATAGGTTAAAAAGGCGGGCCGCACTAGCGCTTCCAGGGTAAAGGCGGCCACCGCCCGGTCGAGCTGACCTTGGGCTGCGTAAATTTGGCCCAGCAGGCAGTAGGTGAAGTTGCGATTACGGGGCAGTAGCTGAGCGCTGCGGCTGGCGAATTGCTCGGCAACCGCCAGATCTTGGCTCTGGTAGAGAACGGCCAGGTTTTGGTTAAACCAAACATCGTAGGGAGCCGCCTGAACAGCCTGCTGGCTAAAGGTCAACAGGCTATCTTGAAAAGCGGACTGGCTGATCGAAGGCCCCATTATTGCCACTAGATCCAGCAGCCGTTCGCTGGCCAGGGCGCTGAAAGTGGGGTCCCAAGGGGCTAGCTGGCTGGCTTTAAGCCAGCGGTTCTCAGCCTGGGTGAACTGAGTTTGGATCATGGCCTCGGTGCCGCTCTGGCCAAAGGCCAGGGCCAGATCAAAGGGCAGCCAGGTATAGATCATCAGACCCAAAATGCCTAAAACGCTTAAGCTAGCGATGCGCCGCTGCCGTTGGGGCAGCTCTGGAGGCGAGGGCAGCGCTCTCTGGGCCAGGGACAGCAGCAGCAGCAGATTTAGCGTTAGGGTGCTGGCGATCGCAATATTTTCTAGCTGGTAGTCAGTGAGGCTGGCAACGCCATAGGCCAAAAAGCTGCCGCCAATCCCGTAAAGCAGAATGCGCTCATACCCTGCCATCTGCGGCAGCCGGTACAGTCGCCACCAGAGCCGCCCTACAACCACCCACCAGGCAATGTACAGGGCCAGCCCCAGCAGCCCCAGCTCTCCGGCTAGCTGCATGGGCGTGTTGTGGAGCTGCTGAATGTGATCGAGCCCTTCGCCCGTTTCAATCGGCCGATACAGGTTCGATACCCGACCCATAACGCCCGGCCCCACACCCAGAAAAGGCCGATCTCGCAGAATGTTCAGGCCCAGCCGCAGCATAAAAGCCCGATCTAGTGTGGGGCCATCTGCGATCGCAACTGCCGTCCCAGCCTGTCCCAACCGCAGCCCTGCAAACCAACTCTGCACGCGAGGGTTAGTCAGTAGCCCAGCCAGCAGCAGCAGCAGCAGGCTGCCCCCTACGGCCAGTCGTCGCCAGCGATCTCGACCCGTCGCGGTGACCGTGGCCCAGCCCAGCGTTACCACTGCCCAGATCAAACAGCCCCCAGCAGCCCCCCGAGAACCGCTGACGTAAAGGGCTACTCCAGTTAGAACCGTTGCCCCCACCCCCAGTCCTCGCCACCGACCCCTTTCTGCCAGGGCAAAGGCCCCCACCAGCGGCAGTACCAGGGCCAGATAGCCGCCAACAAAGTTGTGATGACCCAGTGGCTGCGGGTTTCGCAGGGCAGTCGCAAAGTTACCTGCGGCCCACATAGCCGGGTCAGGCCGCCACAGACTGAGACTTATAGCGGCGGTTCCAGCAGCCACGATCACCAGACCTAGCCAAATCTTCTGCCGGGTTAACACCGCCTGGTTCAGCGCTTGTCGCCCTAGGTAAAGCAGCAGGCCATAGCCCAAAACCAGGGTCAAATTCCACAGCGCCACAGGCCGAAATTCAGAAGCCAGGCCCGATAGCACCACGCTCCCTAAGGTGGCCGCTAGAACTGCGTCTAAGCCATAGCCCAGCGGCTGAAATGCCTGCTTAAACCGCCGCAGCCAGCCAATCAGCAGCAGCCCAGCCAGCCAAAAGCCTGCCTGCCAGATGACAATCCAGGGCCATTCCACCATGCGGTAGTAGCTCGAAGGCAGCCAGGTAAAGAGCACCAGCACAGCCACCACAAGGCCGCCCAATCCCCACAGGAGACTGGGCCAAGCGCTGAGCTTAAAGGAGAATTGGGAGACAGAAATGGGCATGGACCTCTTGTGCGGCGGGCGAGTCTAGTATGCGCCCTTACCCAGGCACACGATCCGAAAGGTTTCCATCAGAATATCTAGGTCAAGGTTGAGCGACCAGTGGTCGATGTAGTGCAGATCAAGTCGGGCAGCATCGTCGAAGCTATCGATGTCAGAGCGCCCCGAAACCTGCCAAAGCCCAGTAATCCCTGGCAGCACCTGGTGACGGATATGGTGCCAGGAGTCGAACTGAGCGACATCCCGCAGCGGTAGGGGCCGAGGACCCACCAAACTCATCTGGCCCAGCACTACGTTAAAGAGCTGAGGCAGCTCGTCTAAGCTGGTGCGCCGCAGGATGTGACCGATCCGCGTCACTCTGGGGTCGTGCTTGATCTTAAAGAGAATGCCGTCTTCGGTCTGGTTGTGCTGCTCTAGTTCGGCCTGTCGCTGGGCTGCATCGGTGCTCATCGTGCGAAACTTCCAGACCTGGAAGACTTTGCCGTGCAGGCCAATGCGCTCTTGCCGGAAAAAGACTGGGCCAGGAGAATCGAGCCGAATTGCGATCGCAATTGCCAAAAATACAGGCGACAGCAGCAGCAGCCCAACAGCGGCCCCGACAAAATCCATCCAGCGCTTGCAGCGGTAGTCCCAACCGCCTACTAGGGGCGCATCTAGCCGCAGCGTCGGAATGCCCGCCACCACTTCGGGCACGCCCCGGCGGTAAAGCATTTCCCGGCTAGAGGGAATCAGCTGCATCGTAATGCCCGCCCGCCGCAGCTTCCAGTACAGAGCCGAGGCCAGATCCGCCGCTGGAATCTCCTCAACCAGCACCAGCTTCGCCCCCGAAGCCAGAATCGCCTGATAGGTGGAGGGGGAATTAGCCGTTGCAGCTAGGGCTGCCCCCACAATCGGGTAGCGAGACCGCTTTTCCAGCACTTCAGCCAGGCGCTTGAGGCGGCGGGCGGGAGCAATGACAAATACCTTGGTGCGCGCGTAAGCCTGCTCAAAGGGGCGCAGCAGCCCCGTCACCATCAGCCGCGATACGATAATCAGCACCACGCTGCCCATCCAGGCTGAAAAGAAGAGAGACCGGGGTGGGTCGAGCTTGGGGTCGTAAAAGTAGATCGCCACCAGAGACATCAGGTAGACAATGCTGACCAGCTTCCCTGCCCGAACGTAGTTCTTGACCTGGTTAATGGAGCCGTAGAGCCCGTTTTGGGCAAATACCAGCAGGGTAACGGCAATAAAGACCCAGAACAAGCTGGGCAGGCTAAACCAAGTCCACCACACCAGCTGCTCTGGAATCGGTGAGAAAAACTGGTTGAGAAAGCGGGCAATCTGCCAAGCCAAAATCAGGGCCAAACTATCGCTCAGCACCAGCACTAAGCTCCGCTGCCCCTGCCAGGAGAGCATATCCTTAAGCCGCAGCGACCGGGGAGCGCGGATGTCTTGGCGGACGGTGGAGGGTGAGTGGGGCTGTCGCTTCATATAAGCGGGCGCAGCGTGATAACAATCCATAGGGGCAATGCAGCCGGTTGCCGACTACGCTGGCATCAGGCTTAGGGTGCCGCAGTTGGAGTCAAAACCCATCACCGCAAAGGTTTTTTAACGAAGCGGTGGCTCAACTTGTGACCTAGCAGCTGCCAGCTAAATAACAGAATAAAGGCCGGATTGTTGATGAGATAGCGCCGCCACAGCCGCCCTGGCTCTTGACTAAAGCGGTAGAGCCATTCCAGCCCCCAGCACATCATCCAGCGGGGAGCCTGGGTGACCTCGCCGCTAAAGAAGCTAAAGGCCGCTCCTACACCGATCATGACGGCCTGCAGCTGCCCCTGCTGACGGGCCATCCACTGCTCTTGCTTGGGGCAACCCAGCCCGACAAAAACCACTCGCGCCCCCGATTGGTGAATGCGATCGCGATCTTCTGCTTCTTCCTCAGCAGAAAGAGGGCGAAAGGGCGGCGCATGACTGCCTGCAATGATGAGGCCGGGATAGGTAGTCGTTAGGTGATGGGCCAGCTTTTGCAGCATCACCGGGGTGCCGCCATAGAGGTAAATCGGCAGACCCAAGCGAGCCGTGCGATCGCACCAGGCCAGCATCAGGTCAGGCCCATACACCCGCCTTTGATCTGCACAGCCCAGCAACCGCAGCCCCAGCACCAGCGGCATACCGTCGGGGGTAACCAAGGCAGCTTGGCTGAGCACTTCCCGGTAGGCTCGATTCCAATAGGCAGTCATAACCACATGGACATTGGCAGCGACGATGTAGCAGGAGGTGGGAAGGGTAGCCCAGTGGGTGATGCGATCGCAGGCATCGTCATAGTTGGTGCCGTCAATTCGCACACCTACAATGGTTTTAGCAGGGCATGGAGACTGTACTACGGTGGCGTCTTCGGATTCCATAAGGCAATCCTAGCAAGGGAACAATACGTCAATGCGTAAATGGCTGGCAGACCTTTAGAGACCTGTAGAATCTGCTCAGACTATGAGCTTCCATTAAGTGGAATCAGACTTGGCTTTAGTTTTCCCGACTCGGTCTGTTGCAACAGCTTCAGATAGGTAGGTAAGCTCATAGGTGACTACTCGGCCTAAGGTTGCCTAGAACGGTTAAGGTTCCTTAGTCTTAGAATTTTGAGGAGGGGCTCTCACTACACGGCTCAAGCCGATTGGCAAGGCTTTGAGAGACTTTTTTGAGAGTAGAGGAAATATAAGATGGGTCTTAACTGAAGCTTGCTATCACTAGATGGGTGCTAGGTGCGCTTGAGGCTGCAAATAGCTGCTGAGATACGCGATGCTCGCCTGTTTGAAAGGTGTCGACTAATTTGAACCCTATGAGTAATAGAACAAAAGCCTGGTCACGATGGATTTCGGGGGCAGCCTCAAGCTCATTTTTGTTCAACGGAGCAAGGGCCATTTGGGAGAAAAACAAAAGCAATGGTCAGCTGCACCTTTCTAAATCCCAGAAGGCGCTGGTTGGAGCGTACCTTGTTCTGAATGATTTCGCTGAAGGTAAGTTTCCTCCCACCTTTGAGGATCAGCAAAAGCTTTATGAAGATGAGATAGACTTCACCTTAATGTGGCCTGGACTCTCAGCGGAGGAGTCGTTTGAAGTCGCCCAAAGCAAACCTTTTTGGTTTGGGCGATGGGGAATTCAGTACTTGTCTGACTTTCTTGAAATTACTCGTTATCTGGAGAAGTTAGGGCTTAATCCACCCAAGAAACTGGTAGAGATTGGCTGTGGTACAGGCTGGCTGTCTGAATTTTTGGCAATCATGGGATTTGAAGTTATTGGAACGACATTGTCCCCCTATGATATTACGGCGGCTAACTGCAGGGTCGAAAGTTTGAAGACTAAGGGTATCCATAAACAACTCAACTTCTGTCAAGCTCCTATGGAGACTGTGGATAAAAGCTTAAAGGCTGAAGATCTGGCAACCTTTGATGGTGTTTTTGTGTATGAAGCTTTACATCATGCTTACAGTTGGCAGGAGACGATTCAAGCCTGCTTTAGGTGCTTAAAACCAGGTGGCTGGCTATTAATTTGTGCAGAGCCTAATTTGATGCACACGGTCATTTCTTATCGAGTGAGTATCTTGACAAAGACACATGAAATTGGCTTTAACCGAAGGATGCTAATTGCTTATCTTAAAAAGACTGGTTTTTCTAAGCACAAAATACTTAAAAACCAGTTTGCCTTTGGCGTTAAATCTATTTGGCTGGCTGCTCAGAAATGAAGGTTAGGGATGCTGTTGCGGCTTCAGTGACTCCTACCCCGCTAAAACGCTCTGGTAAACACTTAACGTTTTTTGGGCTAATTTAGGCCAGGTGAAGTTGGCTGTGACTTTAGCTTTTCCAGCTTGGCCCATTGCTGTAGCTTCTGTTGAATGGGTGAGCAGGTAAAGGATACGATCGGCAATCTCCTTGGGCTGCTGATCAACGAGAAACCCATCTTGCCCTTCAGTGACCACATCGGCAATAGCGGGAATGCGCCCGCCGATAACAGGTTTACCTAGGCTCCAGGCTTCGGTGTAGACGCCGCCAAAGCTTTCTTGCATGGAGGGCACACAGAGCAGGTCGCAGGCTGCAAGGGCATCTGTCTTTTCTGCCGCGCTAACGGCTCCTAATCTATAAATGCGGGGATCCCGATACTCTACAAAGACTTGCTCAGATTGCTCAACGGGCGGGCCGATGAAGAAAAAGTGAGTGTCAGGCTGCTGCTGCCAAACCAGAGATGTGGCCTCCAATACCTGCTGGTAGCCCTTGTAGCCATAAAACTGCCCTAAAAACAGAACAATGGGCTCTTTCACCCCATACTTCTGACGAAATTCGTCACCATTGGCCTCAGTGTTTAGAATAGGTGCATGTCCGGTGACATGAATACGCTCTTCTCGAACGCCCAAAGACATCAGGGTTTGTTTTTCGGAAGGGGTCAGGGTGATGACTGCATCTGCCTGCCGGTAAAGCTCGTTATAGGCCCGATAGCGCCAGCCAACCCATCGAGGATGGTGAACTGGCGTTAGCACAAAGGGAATGTCATGCTGTCGGGCGGTTTGCCAAGAGGCGTAGGTAAGCCCTTCTCGGCCAATGCGGACGTTGTGAATCAGATCGGCTTCCTGGACGAAGGGTTTGAGTTGATTGACAATGATCTGAGCAACAGGTGGCAGTGCCTTAGACATCAGAGGGTAGTAGAGCGGAAGCCAGGGCAGCATTTGCAGTTTCTCTCTGGGGGAGAAGCCCATACGGTGAACGGGAACCTGGTCAATGACATAGTTGTGGGGGCGCTGATGGGCTCTCAATGTTGTTCCCAACAGCCAATCTGTGCGGTTTTGGTTCCAAAAGCTCACGACTTGAACATCGTGCTGCGACTGGAATTGTTGAGCCAGTAAGTGCTGATGTAGCTGTGCACCTCCAATGGCCGGAGGATAGGCTGTCAATGTATAAAGCAGTTTCATGATCTATCCTGGCTACTGATAGAAACTTGATAAACCTTGCTTGTTTCTTCCGCACAGCGGGCCCAGCTGAATTGCTCAGCTCTTGCCAAACCTCTTTGAGCAAGTGACTGTCTGAGGGTGTTGCTGTTAACTAGGTTCAAAATAGCCTGACACATCGCCTCTTCATCTGTAGGATCGATCATAATGCCTGCATCCCCAACGACTTCTGGTAAAGAGCTGACGTTGGAGGTGATGACTGGAACACCGCAACGCATAGCTTCTAAAGGTGGCAGCCCAAAGCCTTCGTACAGCGAGGGATAGGCGAATGCAAGAGCACCACTGTAAATAGTACTAAGATCTTGGTCAGGTAAGAAACCAGTAAAAACAATGCGTTCGGCTAATTCGGGACGGGTTTTGGCCTCTTGGAAGATTCCCTTGTTTTTCCAGCCACTAATACCTACTAAAACCAGCTGAAGGTCTATCGAAGGATTTTCCAGAATTAGCTTGGAGAAGCATCGAATTAGAAACTTTAGATTTTTGCGGGGTTCTAGCGTCGCTAAGCTGAGTAGGTACGGAGCATCGGCAATGTTGTAGTGGTTTAGTACCTGTCGGGCTGCGTCCGAAGGCGGAATCGGTTGAAATCTGGTAGATGCTGCTAACGAGGCAACAAATACCCGATCCGAGCTCATACCTGTATACTCACAAAAATCTCGCTTTGTTGCTTCTGAAATACAGACTATCCAATCGCGGTGAATATCAATGCTCGCGATGATGCGATTAAACTGCTGTACAGTTCGCTTTGAGCACAGCGTAGGGTAGAGAATAGGGGCAAGGTCGTAAATAGTTAAGATTCTGGGGATGTTAGCTGCTTTTATGTTCTCTGGTAAGGGAAAATAGGGTGAGTGGTAAATTTGCCAGTTTTCGATCTTTGGCAGATGTCGCTGTGAAAGATTTGCTACTTTATCAAATGGAATCTGCATCGCCACGATAGCCTTACGGAGAATCTCAAAAAGCTGAAGATTCTCTAGAACGTACTTTTGCATCAGGACAGGATATTTTAGGTAAACCTCCTCCCAGGAGGACCCTAAGACTAGCTCAGATTGCTTCGATCTAATCTGATGCTCCTGTAAATAAAGCTTTGTCCCGAGGCTACTCCAGGAACTTAACTCATTGTTAAAACTAACAAGGTGCAAATTGAGTTTAGGCTGCTCAAGCAGGGCTAGCAGAGTTTGTTCGACAGCTCGAAAAACACCTGTTCTCGCTTTAGGATTGATATATCCCATTCCTAAAATAGAACAGTCAAATGCAGCATTTATGTCGGCAGAAAGCATACTGTTTTTCCTGGATGGTTTTCTAGGCAGTAGCTCCTTTAAGGAGCGTAGAGATGATATAGGAAACCGGCCTCAGTGATGAATGGGAAGCAGGATGAAAAACGGTATCCTCTGCAGATACTCTTACAATGAGCGGAGCCACTGATTCTTGAAAGCTTTGAGCTTTTTCAAAGAGGCAGGAGGCAAAAAACAGCGAGCGACAGTAAAAATAAGTAGCTTTATATAGATTGTGATGAAGGGAATAGGTGCTAAGAATCCATAAAAGCTTGTGCAGTAGTTCCAGTAGGCAGGTGGATAAAGGTTGGATTTTGGGGTTTTCATCCTCTGCCAGTGCTTAATCATAGGCATAGGGTTATAGCTCCACCCTTGTTCTAAAGGGTTAAATTCACAAATGGCTTTAGCGTCGCCTAATATTTCTAACTGATATCCACCTTTCTTGGCTTCCCAGGTATAGACAATATCCGCAAGGCATTGCGGCAGTTTGTGACTAGGCGGATACCCAATTTGATCAACGACTGAGCGTGGCAGACACACAAGGTTACCGCTCAAGCAGTCACATGCTGCCCGCTCACCCTCCGGTACAGATAATAGCTGAACGGAAAACCATTGTTTGATCTGCCCGCCATACGTAGGTTCCCGAAAGTCAGCAGAACTGTAACACTGGGCTGTGACGATTTTTTGCGGATCTTGAGTACAAGTCTCTATCAGAAGGGAAAGACTGCCTTCTAGGGGTAAGGTATCGTCATTGAGCCAAATAAAGTGGCTCGCCCCTTGTGCGTAGGCAAACTCCATCCCTTTTTTAATAGCCCCTGTCCACCATAGATTGCCATCTCCTCTCAAGAGGAGAGTGCTAGGAAAGCGGGTTTGTACTGCATCATAGGTGCCGTCGGTCGAGCCATCATCCACAACCACAACGGAGCAACGATATAAATCACCCGTACCTTCTAGTGCTTCCAAACACTTAAGGGTGATCGCCTTACGATTGTGAACTGGAATGATGATGTAAACAGAGCGGTAAGTTGTCATATCTCATCAACCTGCCAAATCTGCTCCGAACACGAGTAAACGCAGAGCCGGTGGGGGTCTTTCAGCTTGAGCTTTACGGCCAATTTTCTGACGCTGCGAGGGAGCCTGACATAGTCCTTTAGGACTTTTTTGAAAGCCCCTTTAAAGGCTCCGGCTGGTTGCCCATCATATCGTTTTAGGATTTGTCTTGATTCCTCGATGTATTCCTGTACCTGGTTCACTGATCTTTGATTGCCGTGCTGACGAAAACCGCCTAGTGGTGATTCGACGGTATATAAGTTGGCGTGCTGGAAGAACCTAGCCCAGAGCTCGAAGTCGGCAGCGAGCTTGTAGGCTGTATCCACGTACCCCCCGGCTCTTTCCCAGAGGGATCGCCGCCAGAAAACCGATTCCTGCTGGAGTGTCCCTAGGGTAGACCAGCGAGCTTCCAGGATATTTTCACCGTGCATGAAGCCGCGGCGGGTGTAGCCTCCTCGATGACCGCAATAAGCTGCGGCTCCCGAGGTAGACCAGACGATGGGAGATAGCGTTGTTAGCCACTCCACCTCCGGCAGAGTGCTAAAAATCTCGCTGACGACCTGAAAGGCCCAGGGGGTGTATTTGTCATCAGAGTTGAGCCAGGCCATAATCTCGCCTGTGCCGTGATGAAAGCCTCTGTTGATGGCATCGTATTGCCCCTGGTCAGGGCCGCTAGAGCAGTGATGGAGACCGGACTCATAGGTTTTGATCACCTCCCAACTGCCGTCTGTGGAACCGCCATCCATAACGATATACTCCAGATTGGGATAGTTTTGGGACAGCACGCTCTCGATAGTGGCTCCTACGTACTGGGCTTGATTATACGAAGGGGTAACGATGGTAATTTTGGGAAGCTTGAACGGACTGCTCATAAAACCTGAAATGCTTCTGAAGCCTGTAAAGCTAGGTGCCCTTTAGCTGTTAAGACCACGTATTATCTAGAAACTTGGAATTAGAGGCGGGTTCAAAAAATAGATCAAACTGCCACAGTGCCTGGTCCTTGGGGCGAAACAGCGGATCGCAAATATCAACGCACCGAAATCCTCTCTCCTCTAGATATTGACAGATTTCGTGGAAGCGTAAGCTGGCGGGAGCGATTTTAAAGTTGTATGTTTCAACCACAACCAGGCTAGTTTCTTGGAGCGTTTCTTTAGCGCCTTCAAAAATAGGAACCTCGAAACCGTGGGTGTCTAGCTTGAGAAGAAAGGGAGGCGCTAATGTATGGGCGCTACGGATGTGGTCAATGGTAACCACGGGAACTTTCGCTGTGCTGTCTCTGGAAGCATCGTGAGAAGCTAACCCGCCAAAAGGATCGCTACCGTCGAAGAAAATTTCGCCATTGCTATCACCAGCGGCAGCCACGGTGAAGTCGATCTTCTCCCAGCTTCTCTTGAGGGTTGCTAAAGCAGGCTGATGATAAGAGTTGGCCTCAATGAGATGGCAGTACGCCGTGGGAAAGAACTTTCTGGCGGTTTTTGACCAAGAGCCATTGGAGGCCCCAATATCAATAACAGTTTGGACTTGTGTTCCTCGCTGAGCTGCTCGCTGTAGAGCTGCTTCAAGAGCAGCGGGGTTTTGAGTTCTCGCTAGACCCGCTTTTCTAAGCAGCTTTTTAAGAATTGTCATATGATTCTGTGTGTTAATGAGAAGTGTTAAGGATTAGGCTCGGCGCTGTATGGTAAGATTCAGGAGCTGAAGCTAACATGGTGGCTATAGCTATAGCTTGGTTTCACCTCTGGCTATTTCAAGAAAACGATGGCCAAAGAATCGAATGTCTTTTTTGTTTTGGGCTCTGGCTAATTGTTCCTGCTCTAGGTTGGGACCGGATGAAAGAGTTTGCCAGCCTTTGGCTAGGATATTTGCTAATTCCATAAAGTTGCTTCTTCCAAAGAAAACGCATCCGAGCGGATTTTGCTCCACGTGAACGGGGAAGTCGGAGAGAATCATTGGCTTGCCCAGGCAGCGGGCATCTTCAACAACTGTGCTCCATCCCTCGAACAAAGAGGGCTGCAATACAGCAATGGAACGCCGCATCAGCTGTATTTGGTCACTGCGGGAAATTAGACCCAATACTAGAAATTGCTGGGATAGACCGTAGGTGTGTATCTTTTGGAGAATAAGATCTAAGTATTCGGGTTTGCGGTCGTCGTAGATATGGCCTGTGCACACAACGGTGGGCTGAATGCCCTGCGATCGCAACTCCTGCAGAGCCTCAAGGACAACCAGATGATTCTTGTGCTGCCAAAATTGGCCGCTAAACAGAAAGAACCGCTCCGGTAGGCAGTATTTCTTCTGAATTTCTTCTGGATGGGCGCTAAACCAGCTTGATGCGGGGGACGTTCTAAACTGAAGCACCTCAGTCCTAGTCTGCGAAGTTGGGAAAAACTTTTTAAAGTCGCTCTCCGCGGCTTTGCTGCTGAGGACGACCCTAGTGCTGTGGCGCGCGATCGCACTATGTTCTCGGTCGCGCCTTTCGATTTCAGCTTCTGAGAACAGATGGGGTAGATATTTATGCTGGAAATCAGGTATCCAAGGGCAGCTGCGCAGAGCAAACGGCTCTCTTGTAGGGGCAGATGTGGGATACAGGAAATCAATCTTTCCTTTTTTCATCACAGGATTAAATGGAGGATTGGGCTGCCGAAAGACCTCCTTTTCAAACTTCCAAATTAAACGATTCTTCAGGGTAATCGGCTTGACCTCCTGCTCAAGGTCATAAAACTGGCTGATGTGGGGTTCTAGCTCCTGCCGAGTGGCTGCATCGAGTGCATCGTTGTAGAGTAGGCAGATATCAAAAGTTGACTTTACCTGATCGGGAAGACTGGCTAACGCCAGAATAATATTTTTGACGTACATTGACCCGCCAATCCAGTTGCGTCCGCCCTGATAGATTAAGCCAATTCTGAAGGGGTGATTCATACGCCAATTAACTCCGCTCGGCACCAGGTAGCAAAAATTTTGACGCCCTGCTCTAGCCCGACAGACGGCATAAAGCTTAAGGCCTGAAGTTTCGAGATGTCGGCCTGCCAGTTGAGAGGGTTGCCTACCGGAACAACGCCATCAAACTCCGGTAAGCCGCTGTACTCAAGGGCCTCAAGTAGTAGAGAAGACAGCTCCAGAATCGTGACTTCTCGCCCCGTCGCCAAGTTGTAAGCCTCACCCTGCATGGGGGCGGCGACGGCAATTAGCATTAAAGCTCTGGCAATGTCTAGGGCGTGAATAAAATCGCGGCTTTCCTGTCCCGTTCCTTGAAGGTATACTTTTCTTTGGATGGTGGCCTTGTGACAAATGTCCCACATGACCTGGCGGCGCAGACCGGGGCCGTAGGCAGAAAAAATGCGCACGCTGGCAGTGGGCAGGCCGTAAATTTTATGAAATTCTAGGCAGAGCTGTTCCCCCTGAAGCTTATGAAAGCCGTAGGGCGACAGGGGAGCGGGCAATTGGCTTTCTCTAATTGGCAGGGACTCTGGATTGCCGTAGACTGCTGCGCTAGATAGGAAAATAAACCGACAGTCAGGGGCGTACAGGCGAAGCGCATTGAGCACATCAAGGGTCAAGACGGTATTGCCGTGAAAATCGGCAACGGGATCGGCAACCGAAAGACCGACGGAGGCTCTGCCTGCGCAGTGAATTAGAACCTGGGGTTGATACTGCCGAATCAGGTCTTTGAGTGCCTCATCGGGCAGGTGTAAAGGCTGGTAGGCTGCGAGATTAGCCAGGGGCGCGTTCTCTGGAGGCGAGTTGTCAATACCGATGACGGCCCAGCCCTGCTGAGAAAAGTAGCGGCTAACGTAGCGGCCAATAAAGCCTGCTACGCCCGTAACGAGGACGCTTTGGGTCTCGCAAGTCATGGCTTTACGGCCAGAAACGAGTAGAGCCGTCCGGGGGTGTGAGATCGCAAAGAGCGGTATCTCCCATAGCCCTGCTGCACAATCTGCTGATTAGCAAGCCAACTGCCTAAATACTTGCCTACATGACGGCTAAGAGCAGTGGCAACTTCCGTTTGAAATTCAGCTCTCGTCATAGGGCTGTAGTTAATGACGTTGTCTAGAGGCCCCATTGTCCTACGTAGCTTTAGCCCTGCAGCCTGAATGGCGGTTTTATACTCACTTAGTAAGTAAGCATTCTCACCACCATAAAGAAAGTGTAGGGGGTGAGCATCTAAAAACTGCTGCAAATCACTCTTCTTTGAAAGCACATGCTCACGGGTGGCGATGAACATGCCTCCCGGTTTAAGGACTCTAGCGCTCTCTTGGCAAAGCTGTTTGAGTGCTTGGGCATGATGTAAAACAGCTCGCCCATAAACAACATTAAATGTACCGTCCTCAAAGGGCAAAGCCTCTCCGTAGTTTTGAACGATCTGAATAGGTAAATGGCTGCTCTCAATCAGAGATCGAATAGCGCCTACGCCGACTAAATTGCTGGGATCAGGCTCTAGGGCCGTAACAGAGTAGCCAGCTTTAGCAAAGGCGTAGCTAGAAATTCCTCTGCCTGCGCCTAAATCCAGAACTTCGCCGGGAAGGTGAGCCTTTAGTAGTTGAGCCAGTGCCTGCCACTCTTGACTACGGCTGAAGCGCTCTGCTGCCGCCTGTAAAGGGTCATCATAATAGCAATGCTGCACAAGGGCCTGTCTATCGGGTTGCGCTTTAAGCCACCGAACGGCTTCTTCCCAAGTGAGTAATCTATCGCTCATCTTCTGACATCTCCCGAATCACTCGCGCCGGATTGCCTGCAGCGACTGTCCAGGCAGGTATGTCTTTTGTGACTACTGAACCTGCCCCAATGACAGCTCCTTCTCCAATAGTGATTCCTTTAAGAATAATCGAGTTAAAGCCAACCCAGGCTTTGTCACAAATTTTGACAGGAGCAATTTTGACAGGCGTCCAATCTTTCTTCGAGGTCAACCAATCTACTGCATCTTGAGAGCGTTGAGAAAATACGATCGAATGGGAGTCATGATCAACAACAGTGACATTCCAAGAGATCAAAACATCGTTTCCAACATCTATAGATTGTGCTGCAATGAGAACTCCATTAACAAAAGAGCGGTGTCCAATTGATATGCTGGCATTCTCTTTATCGAAAATAATGCTAGCAAGTACCTGACTCTGCTCCCCGACTGTGAGCTGGCAACCTGATTTCAGCTTGAGACCGCCTACATTAAGCTTTGCAGAAGCGGGCACCCTGACTCCTTTAGAAACTTGCTTAGTGATTTCATCTAGCTTATCTGCCATTTTATGCAGAATTTTGCTAACTATATCCAGGGCTATAACCATGTCGCCAAATTTCTGTTTAAATTTGATTTATTTTGCTATCATTCCCAAGAATGATGCTCGAGATCTAAGCTTCTTTAGAAGAAGATTTAGTTTCCCTTGGGGCGGCTGATAATAATGGTTGAAGGTGTATAAGTCTGCGCTCTTATCCTGCATCACAAAGGTGGGATGCTTTATTCCACCTAGTCTTTCGGTTGAGAGATTGGCCAGATGGCTGTCCCTCCGTGTATGTGTAGCATCTGCTTCAAATCCAAGGTTAGAGACTAAATTAACATTAGGTAGTGCCGTTAGCCCGCTTTGTACCCAACACGTAAACATCCAGGGATAGGCCCAAGAATTGAACTTTTCCTCTAGAAAGAGAGCATTAAAAATCTCTGTCCAGTAGATAGTTTCGTAATAACTTTCGCAAATAGAGTGCATTAATCCTGCATCTCGAAACTCAACCCACTTCTTAGAATTCAACTCCCAATGCTGCCAAGCTCTCTGCCAGGTTGCCCAGCCCCAGCAGTGATTGTATTTGGAGAAGTAATAATTGCCATCCCCATGCCATCTTCCATCTTGAAAATTATTGCCGCTGATCACCCAAACTCTTTTATCATCGCGGTAGTAACTTAGTAAGGTCTGGCAAAAACTAAAAAAATCGAGATGGGGCAGACAATCGTCCTCTAAAATAATGGCTTCCTCAACCTGCTCAAAAGCCCAGGTCAACCCTGAGGTAACTCTTCTGCAGCAGCCTAGGTTTTCCTCAGAATAATTTCGAAAGACTTCGCAGTCCCAATTTATCTGCTCTGTAACGGCTCGAGTTCGATCACACAATACCCGCTCTACTTCGTTGCGTGGACCATCTGCTACAACAAATAATTTACTGGGCTGAGCTGCTCTAATTTGTTCAAAGACGCGGGCAGTTAGCTCGGGACGACGAAATATAAGAAAGATAACAGGGGTTGAGCAGGGCATAAGTCATATTAGTTGAAATACCAAGCTGAGCTATCAAAAATTCTTGAGTTGGCTACGATAGAGCCTGTATCAAATACGAACAGCCGATTGGCTGCTTAGAACGATTTGTCTGTACCAAATTTCTAAAACGACAGCTTTATAGAGCATAAATGTGTGCCTACCCTTGTTGGAAAATTCATCTCTTAGTGCTTGAACAAAGCTTTTTGAAAGGATGTTTAGCTCTACCAAGTGTCCTGTCGTTAGAGTCTCCAAATTTTCCCGTACGACTGCATGCATCCACTCCTGTACAGGGGGTTGAAATCCACGCTTAGGCCGATCTAATACTTCATTAGGTAGTATCCCCTTGAGTGCTGACTTTAACCAGGCTTTCGCAGGCAGGCAGTGATCGGGCTGATTTTTGCGTAAGCCGATTACTAGCTCAGCAAGTTCTTTATCCAATAGCGGTAGACGAGTTTCGATGGAGCAGGCCATGCTTACCCGGTCTCCAAGAGACAAACAATTTGAAACTAGCCAGGTTTGAAAGAGTGTTTGAGAGATTTGGTTAGGAATGTCTAGGGTTGTAGGTGGGCTCAGTGGAAAGAGGCAGTAGGGATTATCTAAGGGGATGTGCTCCCACAGGGACTGAGTGAATAAGTGAGGCCGGTACGTTAGCGCCTCAACAAAATCGGGAGAAAGCTCGTAAAAAACAGCTCGATCCGGAGGAGAGAGGGTCATTTGGCTAAGGTCAATCCCTGGCCGAAACCAACTTTGGATAGGGATAGGCACCTTTTTGCTCTGTCCCAATTTTTGGTAGAGAGGGTGCTGAGCTAGTTTCCGTAATGTTCTAATTCCCTGCGCTTTCCACGTAGGAGCTTGAAGGTAGTGATCTTTTAATTCACTGATGCGGGCAGCACGGGCTACCCAGGAGTAGCCCCAAAACAACTCATCACCCCCTACGCCACTGAGCATGACTTTAACGCCTTGGCTCGCAGCTAGCTGCATTCCTGAATAGTGGCCATAGGCAGCAATGTCAGCAATCGGCTCATCTACAGCCGCAACTAGACTGGGAAAAAAATCGACTAGGGCTTCGGTTGTTAGCTCAATATCGTGAAAAGGCAACTTGAGGGACTTAGCCAAAGCCTCAGCCTGGTTCCGCTCGTCGTAGGCTGGGCGACCAGGGTAGCCGACGCTAAATGTTTGTAAAGTATCTCGGTATTTGGGGGCGGCCAAAGCTGCGATCGCACTCGAATCAATACCGCCGCTTAGCGCTACCCCAATTGGTACATCCGATCTCAGTACCAGCTCAATAGATTTTTCCAACTCCTGACGAATTAGAGTGGCAGGATCACCTGTCACTGGAGGAATGTTCTCTAGGGACCAGTAGCACTGAGGTGTAAATTTCCAGTCCTCGCGGGAAATTTGCAAGTAGTGAGCAGCCGGAAGCTTGTGAATTCCCTTCAACGGAGTACGGGGCTCAGGCACGTACTGATAGTGAAAATACAGATCGATTGAGACTGGATCTAGCTCTGGCACTGTTGGCAGCAAGGGCAACAGCGCTTTGAGTTCAGAGGCAAAATAAAAAGCCTCTTTGTCATACCAGTAGTAGAGCGGCTTTTCACCAAAGCGATCTCGTCCTAAAAACAGGTTTTGGGTCTCCTTATCCCAGATAGCAAATGCAAACATGCCTCTGAGGTGATCTAGACAAGCAGTGCTCCATTGGGCAAAAGAAGCTAACAAAACTTCTGTATCGGAGTGTCCATTAAAGCTATGGCCCAGCGTAGTCAGTTCCTGCTTGAGTTCAAGATAGTTATAGATTTCACCATTAAATGAAATGCAGTAGCGCCCATCTTCAGAAGCCATAGGCTGGTGTCCCAATGGACTTAGATCCAAGATAGAGAGACGCGTATGGCCTAACTGAAGGTACTCGTCTTGCCAGGCTCCCCGATCATCGGGACCTCGGTGATGTAGACAACGAAGACTGGTATGTAGGCTGCTGCTTTGAGCCTCATATCGGTTTAGGATACCTACAATTCCACACATATGCCTATGTTATAAATTATTAGAAAAATAAAAAATGATTTAAAGTGTTGAAAGCTACCAGAAGCCGAGAAGAATTAGTCAAGCATAAATAACAGCTCCGCTATGCTCTCTTTTATTCTGGCTTGTAGCTTTCCTCCTAGCCGGTTTTTCATATGTTGACGAGCTGCCCAAGAAACAGGGCTTTCATGTACTTCTAAATAGGGTTGAATAGTTCCGGAAGTCCTGTCTATCTTGAACCAAGTAGCATTGATGGGAGCATAAGCTAAGAGATTTGCTACATGATCAACCAAGCTAGAAGGTTGAACATCAGAAAGGCTTTCGTTGCCGTAGTGCAGTCGATAATTTAGTAAAGCGTCGCGGCAGTCCTCGTAGCCAACTGGAAATAGGAGATCCTGAACAGTGTTGGGTAAACGAGATCGTGGCACTAGTTCAAGCGTCGTTTTAGCCAAACCAGAGGGCAGCAGCATATTCGAGCCGTGTACCCCAATGGCACAGTCCGTTATGCTCATATGAGCCATCCATAGGCGATCTTGGCTCACGCTAAACTGAGTGACCCGTAAATCAATTAGCTTAGCCCCACTCTCAAAGAACTGATTCTGTTGCCCAAATCCCACCAGAACGAAAGCCATCTCGGGAAACACTTGGCTTAGGCGGTTATAGAGCTTCTGTAGCCGTCGCTGCTGCTGACCTAAAGACCGTCCCCAAAGGCGATCTTCACGGTAGCTAAACAAAATAATTGGGGAATGGCCCTCAAGCTCAGAAGAAATATCAGGCAAATCTTGGACAAAGCGTTGGATGTCGTAGCTTTTAGGGCTGGGGTGGGAATAACCACGGCTTAAAAAACATTCTTGGCGCTGAGTAACCTGCTGACTAATCCAGCGCTCTAGGCTGACATACCACTGCCAACCTTCTTTTATAGGAGCAGGAAATTCCCAGATTTCAGCTACCCCTTCAGGAACAAGATGCATGAGTTGAGTAGGGACGAGCACACAGCACCCCCAATCTGGGGATTGGTCGATGTGCCGCTGCACATTGAGCAGTTTAAGTAGGCTGTGTCCATAAAGAAAATCGAGGCAGTTGATAATGATGATGCGGTCAGCTTCAAAGAACCGATGAACGGTGGGCACTATTTCTGCCGTAACCGGCTTTTGCCAGCTAGTCTGCAGGGGCTGACTAAACCACTCAGTCTGCGTAGCATCATAGACTTTGGCGGTTGCCCGATTGATTATAGCGGGTGACCATAGCGCTTGACCTACAGGCAGATCAGCATAGTAGGCCGCTCCGCAGGTTGGGCAAACGGCATCAGCCAGGCAGCGCATACCCGGAATAGAAAAGCCCCGATTCTCTAAGCGGGTCGAGTCCAACGGGCAGCGCAGCTCACAGTCTAGGTCAGGAAAAATCTTGATCATAGCCCTAGCCGGCAGAGATGGGAAGAATGCTGCGCAACCGACTGCCAACGCCTTTGAGGCTGGCGACGAGGCTGTTTGAGACTAAAGCCAGCCCTTTTTGAAAATCAGAACTGTTCTGCTGCTCACCGTAAGCTTTCCAGGCTTTGGCATTGGCCTGCTGGCAGTAGCTAGAAACAATTCCCTTGGCGCTACTGGGCACCGCGATGATGACGTCTTCAATGATGACAATGTACCTTTCGATAGCACCCTGCTGCAGTGAGTCCAGCACAGTCACGATGTCCGGCCAGTACTCCAGGCGGTGCGGTGGCTGGGGGGGCGAAGTAAACAGCCTGGCATCGTCAATCAAAATGCAGCTATCGGCAGCAAACTGATTGATCACAGCAATTTCTTCTAGCAGCGGGCACTGGTCTGCTTCTCCGTAGGTTTCCCCGCCGCTCCAGTGGGCATCGAGCCAAAACAAGCTCTTTCCCTGTAGAGTAGGAAGGATTTTTTGCAGCTCGGCTCTAGAGTCCCCTAGCAGGAAGCCAATATTTTTTACGACGCTAAAGGTTGCTTGGGCCCTTTTGTGGAGCGGCTCTGAGTTTTCAATGGTGTAGACCTGCTCAAACTGATTGGCCGCCCAGGCAGAGGTGTTGCCGTGGTAGGTTCCCGTTTCGACGAAGTTCTTTAAGCTCAGCTCTGCCCGGAGCTGGCTGATCAGCTCGGTTGGCGGCCCCATTCTGACAATGCCCATTGCGATCGCTCCTGTCAATTAAGCGTCTGATAATCTGAGGTGGTACAGTCCAACGCCAAACCCCTTAGGCTGGTAGTCGAGCAAGTTGTTGCCGTAGATGTACCTGCTCTCGACAACTTCTAATGGCTTGAAAACTTTCTTGAGATACTCCTCTTGAAAAGCACGGTGGGCATTAAAAAATACCTTGTTCTCATCGTCAAGCGGTAACGATAGGTAGAGGTCGCCGTTGGGTTTGAGCACCCGCTTTAATTCGGCTAGGGCTTTTTCAGTGCCATTTGGGTCGAGCGGGTCGCCATATCGCCCCAACCCAATATGCTCAACCACACAAAGACTCGATAGAGACTCAACGCTTTGATCGGCAAAGGGTAGGGCTAAGATGCTGCCCTCTCGAAAGTTAAGCCCCTCCAGCTTGAGCGACAGTGGCCGAATATCCACCATCGTCAAGGGCAGGATTTTGGAGAGAAAGGCTACAAACATGTGATGGGAACCCACATCCACATGGCTAGCCGGCTGCTGCTCCATAATCTTCTCGAATGCCCAGGTATCCTGGTAAAAGTACACAGGCTCTATGAGGGTTTCCCCAGTGTTGTCTCCCAAGCAGGGATAGAGGTTATCCACTAACGGCTGCTGGTCACCCGCTATCTTTTTATACTGAGCGTAATCTTTCCAAAAGCTCTGCCAGGCCGATAGGGTTTTAGCTGAAGATCGCAGCATATCGCCCAAAGCGTTCTTTCGCTTTAAGTGACGGGCCATCCATACAACTTCTTGAATCATATTTTAGGTACTGCGACAAGCATAGAAAACTGGGCATCTAAGGCACTTCTGCGGCCAGGGAAGATTGGATCTCTCGGAACAACGTTTCTGATTCTATAGCCAACTTCATCTAGGTAGTTCTGGATTTGATCGGGATGGTTTCCCATATCAAAGGTTGTTCCCCCAAACTCAAACGTGCAGCGTTTAATCCGCTTCTCTTTCAGCATCTCGACAGCTCCGAGAAGTACTTGGTACTCGGCTCCCTCTACGTCAACCTTCAGCAAATCAATGCTCTCAATGCCGTGCTCTTTACAGTAGCTGTCTACCGTTGTAGATTTTACGGTTTCGGTGTGAATAGGCTTGATATTAATACCGTACTTTTCGAGGGGGCGATTGGCTAAAGAGTTCCATCCTGAGTGCTCATCGTCGTACACGTTGAGTGAGAGGTAGCCGTCTATGTCTGACACAGCTAAGTTATTAGGAATGATTTGAGGACGCCCTAAAGTTTTCCAAAAGGATTCAAATTTCGAAAAGACTGAAGAGCTAGCCTCAAAACAGTGAACTTTGCCGGTGTGGCCAATGAGGCTCGAGAAAAGTAGAGTGAGTTCCCCAAGGTTTGAGCCAACATCAAAGACGGTCATGCCTTCCTGGAGATACTTAATGTAGAAAATTAGCTCAGCTTTTACTACCTCTTCTGGAGGTGTGTAGCGGCGTTTACCCTTGAGAAGGTGATACAACCCTTTAAGCTGTTTGATGGCTTGATCTGTCATAAGCTTTCCTGGAGCCTTAGTTCTGCACCTGGGGCAGCTGCCTCTTCTAATCTCCAGCTGCCATCTACTAGACAAACACCGTGAGCAATTGGAGGAACCTCTCCAGAGTTAAAGAAATTACCATCAATAACCGTTAGCTGAAAGGCATTGTTAATACCATCCAAATAGCTACCGTCTACGATTAAGGAATAGGTGACTAGATAGCTAGAGGAGGATAAAGGCAGCCTGTTAATTCGACAAACGAATGCCCCTCTTTGAGGAAGGATGCCAAATTCTTTCTGGGTTAAGCGATTGTGCTGCAGAAAAACTGGAGAGTCTAGCTGAGTTTTAACTGCGAGACTGGTAATAACTCTGTTAAATCTGGCGCTGCTGCGAGATTCGTAGTAGAGATAAATGTCAATATCCTGCCCTGATCGAACAACTTCAAGACTGTTTCCTTCGATGTCCTTAATGGCAAAGCCGACAACAGTAATTTCACCTGAACCTTGACGGTCTTTACGGTCTGCTAGTGATGTTTGGGTTTCACAAGAACTAGCAATGTATTTAGTGATTGCGTCAGACTTATCACCAATAAATTGAACACTGCCTTTTTGTAGGTAGAGTCCTTTTTGGCAGAGGTTTTCTACAGCAGCCATATTGTGACTAACAAACAAAACAGTTCTACCGTCCTGTTTTGCAATATCTCCCATCTTGCCCAAGCACTTCTTTTGGAAGTTGGCATCTCCCACAGCTAAGACTTCGTCAATAACTAGAATTTCTGGCTCTAGATGGGCGGCAACAGCAAAGGCTAGCCTCACATACATGCCTGAGGAGTACCGTTTTACTGGGGTATCTAAGAATTGACTAATCTCGGCAAATTCAACGATTTCATCGAACTTGCGGTTGATTTCTGCTTTGCTCATGCCCAGGATTGCTCCATTGAGAAAAATGTTTTCTCGTCCCGTAAGCTCTGGGTGAAAGCCCGTGCCAACTTCTAGAAGGCTGGCGACCCGTCCTTTCAAATGAATTCGGCCCTTAGTCGGCTCGGTAATGCGGCTAAGGATCTTTAGCAGAGTAGATTTGCCAGCCCCATTGCGGCCGATAATACCAATAACTTCGCCCTGCTTAACCTCAAAGGAGACATCTTTGAGTGCCCAGAAATCTTCTTGGGTTTCCTTGGGCTGATGCTGTCGGGGTTTGCGGAAACTGCGTCTTAGAGACTTAATGCGATCGCTAATCACATCCCGTAAGGCAGTGTAGCGATAAGCACCTTGTTGTTGCTGGCCAAGAACGTATTTCTTTCCTAAATTCTCGACGCGGATGACCGTGTCAGACATGGCAGTGGGAACTATGCAGGAGCAATGTAACTACTGTCAGTGTGCCCTCAAAGCTTTATGAACGTGTCAAGAGGGCTTACATAAAGTTACGTAGACAGCCGAATCAGAGGAGCACTGGCTAACCTTCAAAGACTTCCACAAAACTGACTTCCAAAGCTGTCATGCTTAATTTGAGGATACGCTGAGGGCTGCTCGTTTGACCTCGACCATCATCCGAGCCACGTCTGGCATTTGAAACTGGGCCTGCCAGCCGAGTTGCTGTTGAGCTTTGGCTGGGTTGCCCTGACCTCGGGCAATTTCTGAGGGGCGAAATAGGCTCTGGTCGATCATGATATGTTCTTGCCAGTTCAACCCGACCGCTGCAAACGCCTCTTCTATGAATGTCTTCAGCTTGTATGATGCGCCCGTAGCAATCACATAGTCATCGGCTACAGCTTGCTGCAGCATGCGCCACATGGCTTCGACATATTCTGGAGCCCAGCCCCAGTCGCGCTCGATGTCGATATTACCCAGCCGCAGAGTCTCTTTGCTGCCTGCAGCAATACGGCAGGCGGTGGTCACAATCTTTTGCGTGACAAACCGCTCGGGCCGCAGCGGCGACTCATGGTTATATAGAATGCCGGAGCAGGCAAATAGGCCATAGGCTTCACGATAGTTCGCTACTTCCCAAAAGGCAGCGGCTTTAGCTACCCCGTAAGGGCTGCGGGGCCGAAAGGGCGTGTTTTCATCGGCGGGTTCGCCATGGGTGTTGCCAAAGCACTCACTTGACCCGGCATTGTAAAACCGAATGGGCTTGGCCACAAAGCGAATCACCTCCAGCAGATTGAGGGTAGCGGTCGCCATGCTCTCGAGCGTCTCCACTGGCTGCTCAAAAGACAGGCCTACCGAACTTTGACCTGCTAGGTTGTAGATCTCATCAGGGTCAAACTTGCTCACTACCTGGAGCACGCTGCGAAAGTCTGTTGTCGCCATTGACTCCAGCTTGACCTGATCGCGAATGCCCAACTGCACCAGGTTTCTAAAAGACGACATCTGCGCGTCTCGTGAGGTGCCGCAGACGGTATAGCCTTTGTCTAGCAGCAGTTTTGCCAGGTAGGCTCCATCCTGACCAGAGATTCCGCAGATTAGTGCTTTTTTCATAGATCGCTGGACTTATTTGTCCTTGTTATAGCTAAATCACGTCAGCAAAAGTGCGTTCCATGCGGCGGAAATAGAGAATGCCTGTTACCAGCAGCCCCACTACCAGCAGTAGCGACAGCAAAAAACCAGGCCAATAGAGCTGCACCTCGCCGCCAATAATTGCCCAGCGAAAGCCATCGATCACCCCCACCATGGGGTTAAGCGAATACAGCAGTCGCCAGCGCTCGGGCACAATGCTGCTGCTAAAGCCAACCGGCGAGATGTAGAGGCCAAACTGTACTAGAAACGGCACCACATAGCGAAAGTCACGGTACTGCACGTTGAGGGCTGCCAGCCACAGACCGCCCCCCATCGCGGCGGCAAACGCCACCAGCACAAACAGTGGCAGCGACAATATTCGCCAAGAAGGTGCTGCATTGTAATAGGCCATCAGCCCCAGCAAAATAATGCCTGAAATCAGGAAGTCTACGAAACTGACGATTACTGCACTGGTAGGCACTACTAGCCGGGGAAAATAGACTTTAGAGATCAGGTTGGCGTTGCTGATCAGGCTGTTGCTGCACTCGCTTAGGGCGTTGGCAAAAAATTGCCAGGGCAGCATTGCTGAGAAGACCAGAATTGGGTAAGGCGCATCGCCTTCAGACGGCAGGTCGGCCAACCGACCAAACACCACCGAAAACACCACCATCGTTAGAAAAGGCCGAATCAGGGCCCAAGCAACGCCTACGGCAGTCTGTTTGTAGCGCACCAAAATGTCTCGCCAGGCCAGAAAGTAAAACAGCTCTCGGTAGCGCCAGAGGTCGCGCCAATATTGGGCCTCGGTGCGGCCCGCTTCAATGATCAGTTCGGGAGCGTCGTGGGACATGGGAACAAGGGGTTTTCCTGGGGCTGGCTATAACGTGCCCGTCCTGGCGTAGGAAGTGATCAGGTGATGATCGAGAGGAGAAGCGTTTCTCCTCCTCGCATTCCTGTATCCTCATTAGCCCAGTTCTCCCTGCTGGACAGCCTGCCCCAGGGGAATCTCAATTAGAAAACGGGTACCTCGGCCCGGGCTGGAGTCACACTTGAGTCTGCCGTGGTGTCGGTCTACTACGATCTGGTAGCTGATTGACATGCCTAGGCCGGTGCCTTTGCCCACGGGCTTAGTGGTAAAGAAGGGGTCTAGGATGCGCCCCTGTACGGCCTCTGGGATGCCCACGCCATTGTCGGCTATCTGAATGCGAATGGTGTGGGCTGGGGTAATGTGGGTGGTTAGCTTGAGTCGGGGTATCCAAGCGTCGGTCAGGGGCTGAGCTGCTTTTTCATCGAGGGCATCAATGGCGTTGGTCAGCAGGTTCATAAAAACTTGGTTGAGTTGGCTGGCGTAGCACTCTACTGGGGGCAGAGCACTGTATTGGCGCAGAATTGCGATCGCAGGTCGCTGGTTGGTTTCCCGCAGGCGACTGTTCAAAATGGTTAGGGTGCTCTCGATGCCCTGATGAATGTCTACTATCTGCAGCTCAGCCCCACCTAACCTAGAAAAATCGCGCAGAGCTTTGATGATGTCAGTGATCCGCTCGGTGCCGCTACGCATCGACAGCAGCAGTTTGGGCAAGTCTTGGCGCAGATAGCCCAGATCAACCTCCTTGATCAGGTGGTCAAGCCGGTCGGATGAGCAGGGACAGTCTTTGCTGTAGGCATCGATCACGGTTAGCAAATCTTCGACGTACTGCTCTGCGTGACTGAGGTTGCCGTAAATAAAGTTGATCGGATTGTTGATCTCGTGGGCCATACCTGCGACCAGCTGGCCCAAGCTCGACATTTTCTCGCTGTGGACTAGCTGAATTTGGGCCTGGCGCAGTTCCTGCAGGGCTTGCTCTAGCTGGCGCGACTTCTCATCTTTAGCGGCGGCTTCCTGCAAAACTTCCTCGGCCTGCTTGCGCAGGGTAATGTCTCGCAAAATTAGGGTGTAGCAGCTATCCCGCTGGGTCTGGGCTTCGGCTACGGTAGCCTCTAGCGGAAACAGGCCGCCGCTGCGGCGCTTGCCCAACAGCTCGTAGGGACTGCCATCAACGCTGGCTTGGGCTAGCCACTGGCGCATAGGCTCTAGATCTGAAACGGGGGAGTCGCCTTGACTTATCCCGGCTAGCAGGGTGATGGGCTGCCCCTTTACCTGGCTCGCAGACAGGCCAAAAATTTTGCCGACTGCTGGGTTAGCCGACCGCACTTTAAGGCTCTGCTTGGAGACGACTACAATCGCTTCAATCGCGTTTTGAACAATGGCTTCGGTGCCTGCGATCGCAGCCTCCAGCGCACCGATCACCTGGTTATAGCGAGCCGCAATTTGGCCGGCGGGGGTAAAGGGGTCCATCGGTGCCCGTAGCCGCAGGTTGCCGGTGCGGGCTTGCTGCCGCATCACGGTAAACAAATCGACTAGATCGTTGCTGGCTTCGTGCTCAGAGATGTTAAGGCCAATGTGCTCCTGCCGGGGGCTCACCCGCAATGGATAACAGCGGTTGAGCCCCCACAGCAGTAGATAGGTCACCCCAAAAGACCAGACCGCTGCCACCAGCACGCCCACCATCTGCATTTGGAGCTGGCCCAAGCGAGACAGGCCGGTGCCAATTAGACTCAGATCGCCAAACAGAGCCACTGCCAGCGTGCCCCAAATGCCCGCTGCCAGGTGGACTGGAATCGCGCCCACAGCATCGTCAATGGAGAGGGCGACGAGGGTGCGATCGCACAGCAACATTACCCCTGATCCAATAGCGCCAATTAGCACCGCTTCTGGCGCGTGAACTACATGGCAGTTGGCCGTAATCGCCACCAGTCCAGCCAGGGAGCCATTGATGACAGTGGGTACAGGCAACCTTCTTCCACGGGATAGGCTTAGCAGCATCGGCGTGACCATGCCAGCCGATCCGGCCAGCAGCGTATTGGCCAAAATACCCGGCACCTGATAGTTGAGCGCCAACACACTGCCGCCATTAAAGCCAAACCAGCCGAACCACAGCAGCATAGTGCCCAGCACCGCCAACGGCAGGTCGTACCCTGCTATCGGAGAGCGGTTGCGCTTGCGAGAAAAGCGGCCGATGCGCGGCCCCAAAATCAGCACAGCGGCTAGAGAAACCCAGCCGCCCACGCTATGCACCACGGTTGATCCGGCAAAGTCTACAAAGCCGTGCTCTCCCAGCCAGCCAGCTGAGTACCCCAGATCCAGCCCGTTCCAGGCCCAGTGGCCAAAGATTGGATAGATCAGACCCGACAGCAGCACGGTCACCAGCATGTAGCCGCTGAAACGCATCCGCTCAGCTACGGCCCCGGAGACAATCGTCACCGAGGTGCCGCAAAACATTACCTGAAATAGAAAAAACACCACCAGCCACACCTCGCCCTGTCCCACATCCGGGAGTAGGGCACTGGTGCCCACCCAGCCATAGGCGGTGCGGCCAAACATCAGAGCATAGCCAAACAGCCAAAAACACAGCACAGATACGCCAAAATCAGCCAGGTTTTTGACGGCAACGTTAATGTTGTTTTTACTGCGGGTAGATCCCGCTTCCAAGCATAAAAAGCCCGCCTGCATCAAAAACACCAGGCTGGCGCAAACTAGAACCCACAGAACATCGATCGAGCTTGTTGCCATGCCAAAATAGCCTTCACCCTAGAGACCATGAACTTTAGGACTCTGGATGGATACAGGGCGACGAATTCAGTCCTGCTTCTTTTTACAGGGCTGACGGCGACGAATCCGCCTGCTTGGCAACTTTTCCTGACAATTGTCCGGATTTCCTGAAGTAGAGCCTGAAATCGAGGAGTTTATAGCGCTAGGGCTACAGGCAGTTTGGGGCTGTAGATAGGGCGAGGCTATCGAACCCCTTCACCGTGGGCTAGCAGCTGTTCGATAGCCGTCAGCCGATGCTGCCAGGTTTGTAGTCGGTAGCTGCTGTTGGTCGTCTGTACCAGCACCCGCTCGTTAAGGGCGCTGCGAACTTTCTCCAAACGAAGCTTGGCATCGCGCGAGCGGCGGGCGGAGGGCTCTGCGGCCAGCGCCTCTAGATCCTCGCCCAGGCGGTTGACCTCTTCTACCCAAGGGGTCAGCACTGGCTGCTCCATCCACAGCTGGCGGTTGCTCAGCAGCAGATTCCACTCCTGCTGTAGAGACTGGTAGCGAGCGTGGGCCATTTGAAAAGAGGCCTGCCGGGAATTGCCCCTTAAGGGGGTAGCCGTCTGGCCCTGGGTGCGGCTGAGCATTGCTTCTAGGCTCTGGTTCAGGTCAGTGGCGGCAAATAGAGCGTAGCCAGAGGCGGGTAGATCGCGGGTGGCTAAGATCTGATCGAGGGCGGCGGGCTGGGGCAGGTTCAGTAGCCGAATGCCGGGAATCACTAAGGCTCGGCCAAAGGTTTGGGAAACCAGCCAGGGCTCCACCAACTGGGCAAACCGATTGGTGTCTTCGGCGTAGCTCATCAGCACGATCCAGTCTACATAGCCTTGGCTGGCCCAGGTGCCCCAGTCCTGCTGGATCTTGTGGCGGCGCTCTAGTTCAGGGCGGGCAAACACGGCGGTGGAGAGAATCAAGTCGGGCCGCTGCCGCCGCGCCATCAGCGAGACTTCTTGCACAAAGGAGGAGATCTGCTGCACCCGAAAATCGGTCCAGCGATCCCACATCTGTCGGTGGAAGCGGCGCTCGGCCTCGGTTGCGTTTTGACCGGGGCCGGTGGCCAACTGCAGTGGATCGATACCGGTCATGGCCCGAAACCGCCAGCGAGCTGCCGTGCCGTAGCCGTAGCTGCGGCCTGCGCCAGGATCTTGAAAGGGGTAGCGAATATAGTCGAGCTGTAGCCCATCGACCTCGTAGTTGGTGATGATCTCTGAAATCAGCCGCATTAAATAGCTGCGAACTTCTGGGTTGGCCGGGTCAAGAAAGGGCTTGGTTTGGCCAGGAGGCACGACGTTGCCCAGGTTGTCGTATCCGGCCCAGTCGGGGTGTAGGGTGAGCAGAGGGCCGGGGTAGTCGAGGGGTAGGTTGAGCAGCCGGTTGTGCACCTGGTTTCCAACCGCAAAGGTCCAGATCCAAGCGTGAACTGACATGCCTCGCTCGTGACCCAGGTCAACCGCTGCCTTGAGTGGATCCCAGCTTGAAATTAGGGGGTTGCGGTTGGGCGCAACGCTGCTGGGATAAATGGGATAGCCCGCGTTAACGGTTTCGACAAAGACGGTGTTAACTCCAGCGGCAGCCATGCGGTCAAAGACTTGGGCCAACCCTTCAGGGGAGCGAGCCTGCACCAGAGTACCCCGATCCAGCCAGATAGCGCGAATTTCGGCTTGGGCGCTGGGGCGATCGGTGGGTAAATTGTCCCAGAGTGACTGACGCACGGCCTGCCAGCGCTGACGTGCGATCGCATATTTTCCCTGGGCAATCAAATCATTCCACTCATTGAGCAGCTGCCGCGCCTCTAGCAGAGCAGGATGCAGCACAGTGCCGTCTGACTCGACCGGTGAGGTATTGGCAGAGGCCGTCAGCACCGGAGCGGCCTGGTCTAAACTGACCTTAGTTGGCTGCTGAGAAGAGTTTGCCGTCAACAGGGCGCTTTCAAACCGACCGATTAAATTATTTAGCTCCTCTCGCATAGTCATCGACAGCACCGGATTGATTGGCCGGTTTTGAGCATCGAGATCAATGATGGCGGGCGCGACCTGGTCTGCCGGATCAACACCCCCCGGCCTGGGCCGAGGCAAGGAAAGGGGTGAACGAGACGGCAGACCAGGCAGTATCTGCGCAGAGGTGGGTGGTGTAGAGTCAGCGGCAGGTTCGGTGAGATTTGCCTGGAGCGGCAAGACGACTGCGGGCAGCTGTGCGATCGCAGTTGCTAAAGGTCCTAGGCCTGCCCCTATAGAAATGCGCTGGGGCTGTTCCCGGTAAAACTGCCCCAGGGACAGGGCCTGAGCAGATTGGGGGCTGAGCGCCCCACCCAATCCTATCCCCAGGGCAGCGAGGACAGTGGCAACCAAAGCAGAGTGAGGGTTTGTCATGTAGCAGCTCAACCGGGGACGTACCAGACAAAAAAATCCAGACAAAATTCTTGAGGAGGGTCGCTTAGTGACCAGGTCTTTAGCGATTATTGGGCTTCAGGCTAGCAGAGGATTGGCAGACCAGAACTCTCCTGGTACCAAACGATACGAATTTTTTCCTGCTGCTGAATAGTCCTGCCCCTATCCAGGGTTCCCGCTTTCTGCGCTTCCCCGTACAGCTTGATCCCAGGCTGTTAGAGATTAGGGCCAGCCTTTCGCCTGAGGCTCAGTTCATGTCTGTCAGGCTCATAAGTTACGCCAGCAGCATGCCCCAATCAGGACAACTCTTGCTGTTCGCTGAAACTACTGCTGTATCAGACCGGAAATACGATATACTAACCGTAGTCGTTATGAGTTCATAGTTTTCCTATGGCGAGTCCAGCTATGGCCAGTCCAGCGGTGGAAAATGTCGTAATTATTGGGTCGGGGCCAGCGGGCTACACGGCCGCAATTTACGCAGCGCGGGCTAACCTGAAGCCTTTCATGTTCGAGGGGTATCAGGCAGGAGGGCTGCCCGGCGGACAGTTAATGACCACTACTGAGGTCGAAAATTTCCCCGGTTTCCCTGATGGCATCACCGGTCCGATTTTAATGGACCAGATGAAAGCCCAAGCCCTGCGTTGGGGCACTGAAATGGTGACGGAAGACGTCATTGCAGTGGATCTGAGCCAACGGCCCTTTGTAGTGCGTTCAGAAGAAAGAGAGGTCAAAGCCCACAGCCTAATCATTGCCACGGGCGCTACGGCTCGCCGACTGGGCCTGCCCTCAGAACTAGAGTTTTGGAACAAGGGCATCTCGGCCTGCGCCATTTGTGATGGGGCCACTCCTATTTTCAAGAATGCAGATTTGGCCGTAATTGGTGGCGGCGATTCGGCAGCAGAAGAAGCTGTGTATCTGACCAAGTACGGTTCCCACGTGCATTTGCTGGTGCGAGGTGGCCAGATGCGGGCCAGCAAAGCTATGCAGGATCGAGTGCTGAAAAATCCTAAAATCACAGTTCACTGGTATACCGAAGCGGTTGATGCCTATGGTGACAACCTGATGAAAGGACTGCGCTTGCGCGATACCCAAACGGGCGAAGAACGTGATCTGCCGGTGCGGGGTCTGTTCTACGCCATTGGCCACACTCCCAACACTGGCCTCTTTAAGGGGCAACTCGATCTAGATGATGTGGGCTACATCCAGGTCAAGCCTGGTACAGTAGCCACCAGTGTTGAGGGCGTTTTTGCCGCTGGAGACGTGCAGGATCACGAATACCGTCAGGCAATTACGGCAGCGGGCACTGGCTGTATGGCGGCTCTGCTAGCTGAGCGGTATTTGGTCGCCAATGACCTGCTGCAGGAGTTTCACCAGAGCGCAGCGTCTGAAAAGCCGGAAGAAGAAGGCCGGGTGGCCGAGTATAAGCAGGTAGCCGAGTTTGACCCCGACACAACTCGCCATGTTGGCGGCTATGCTCTGCGTAAGCTCTACCACGAGAGCGATCGCCTGATTATTGTGAAATACGCTTCCCCCACCTGTGGCCCCTGTCATACCCTGAAGCCGATTTTGAACAAGGTGGTAGACGAGTTTGAGGGCCGGATTCACTACATCGAAATCGATATCACTGAAGATCCCGATATTGCTGAGTCGGCAGGCGTGACGGGCACTCCCACTGTCCAGTTCTTTAAGGACAAGGCAATGGTGGGCGAGTTCCGGGGCATGAAGCAAAAGAGCCAGTATCGCGAAATGGTTCAGCAAAACCTGGGCGCGGTTCCGGTTGCCTGACTTGAGCAGATTTGACCGTCTAACTCCAGACAGTGTAGAGACGTTGCCTAGCAACGTCTCTTTTTTGGCTTCTTTGTGGGGAGTTGCCCTGGGCGGGTAGATCCTGTTTCTATTTTGCTGTGCGATCGCAACTTCCCCCTAACACCAGCAAGAAGCCGGTTCTTGTCTTCGAGGGCATTAACTCGTGCAACTCCTCACGACAGGTTCAGCGGATCAATATCCACGGTTAAGCTGACGTGAGCTGGAGCCTGCTTTCTGAGCGATGTGAGATCGGGTAGGGGCTGATTGGGCTGGCACTTTAGCAATAGCTGCCACCGGTAGCGGCGGGCCACTCGCAAAACTGGGGCCGGAACCGGGCCGAGCAGTTCATATCCTTTGCAGTCAGCAATTAGTTTTTGCAGGTGTGCGGCTGCCGCTTTGGCTGCCTGCTGCACCGCCTCTGGGTCGGGGCTAGAGAGCCGAACTAGCGCAAGTCGTCCGGCGGGAGGGTAGGCTAGGGCCTGTCGCTGGGCCCATTCTGCCTCGATAAAGGTATCGTATGCCTGCTGCTGCACCGCCTCCACCACGGGGTGCTCTGGCGTGTAGGTCTGAAGGATCACTTGGCCGGGCTGATCGCCCCGACCGGCCCGGCCGGCCACCTGAGTCAGCGTTTGAAAGGCTCGCTCGCTCGCCCAGTAGTCATTCATATATAGGAGGCCATCAGCAGCGACAATGCCCACCAGCGTTACCTGGGGTAGGTCAATGCCTTTGGTCAACATTTGGGTGCCGACCAGCAGATCTGCGCCGCCCTGGGCAAAGCGGGTCAGTAATGCCCGATGCGACCCCTTAGTGCGGGTGGTGTCGCTGTCGAAGCGGATGCAGGTTAAGTCTGGGAACGTTTCGGCTAGGGCGTTAACTACCCGCTGGGTGCCGCTGCCAAAGTGCTTTAGGTAGGGCGAGGCGCATTCAGGACAGTTGCGAGGATGCGATCGCACATACCCACAGTAGTGACATTGCAGAGTTGTCGCACTATCTCGGTTAGGCTGGTGATACGACAGCGACACATCGCAGTGAGGGCACATCATCACATGGCCACAACTGCGGCAGGAGACAAAGCTGCTGTGGCCTCGACGATGGATAAATAGCAGACCCTGGTTGCCCTCGGCTTTCATCTTGCGTAGGGCCGCCTGTAGGGGATGGCTAAAAATGCTGCGGTTGCCTACCTGCAGTTCCTCGCGCATGTCCACAACCTTGACCGGCGGGTGGGGTCGGGCATGGACGCGCTGGGGTAGGGAGAGGTAGTGGGTGGAGGGCGGGGAGGAGAGAGGAGGAATGAGAGAGGAGGGAGGGCTGATAGGGGGGCAAGGGTTTGTGCCCTGGTTCGGGGAAAAACAGGCCAACCACGTCTCTAACGAAGGCGTAGCCGAACCCAGTACCAGAGGGCAATCCTCTAGTTGAGCTCGCCACTGGGCAACGGTGCGGGCATGGTAGCAGGGGGCGGGGCTGTCTTGCTTGAAACTGCTGTCGTGCTCCTCATCGAGAATGAGAATGCCCAGGCGGGGCAGGGGGGCGAAAATAGCAGAGCGCGTGCCGATCACGACTTGGGGTTGGCCGCTGAGCATTTGCCGCCAGGTGTCGTAGCGTTCGCCATCGGAGAGGGCGCTGTGGTAGACGCAGACCTGCGAACCAAAGCGGCGGCGAAAACGATCGGTAAGCTGAGGGGTGAGGCCGATTTCGGGCACCAGCACTAGGGCCGATTGACCAGCGGCCAGATGGGGTGCGATCGCCTGGAGGTAGACCTCAGTCTTGCCTGAACCGGTAACGCCGTGGAGCAGCATCTGACAGTGGTGGGTTTGCTGGCTGATTGCGGCTAGGGCCTGCTGCTGAGCAGGGGTCAGAGGTTTGGCTTGGTCGGGCTGCAGATCGGGCGTATCGGTAGGGCGACGCAGCACTTCTCTCGCCTCGATTAGCAGATGACCGCTGGCGGCTAGCCGCTTTAGGGTAGCGCTGGTAGTTTGGCAGATCTGCAGAGCTTCATTGAGCCAGAGATCGCCCCCCTGCCGCTTAAGAATGGCCAAAATCTCTTGCTGACGGGGGCTCAAGGCAGTATTGTCGGGGTTGAGCAGGGTTACAGCCTGCCGCTGCTTGGGCCGGGGCGGTTGCGGCGGGGCTAAATAGCTCTCTACCCAGCCTTGTTCAATGAGCTGCTGCAGGGCGCGGCGGTTGCCGTTACTAAGCTTTTGCAGGTGCTGCCAGGTGTAGTTGCCATTGGGGGCTTTATGTAGGTGGGCCAGCAGGGTAGCAGCGGCAGGCTGGAGGGCAGCGGCGGCAAGCGGAACTGGGTTGGGGCAGAGCCGTACACGGCGCTGAGAGCGGGCTAGCAACCCCGGCGGCAGGGCGGTGCGGATCACCTGCATCAGCGAGGTTTGGTAGTAGCTAGCCACCTGCTCTAGCAGCTGCCAATAAGTGGGGGAGAAGAAACGGCGATTGAGGATGCCTTCAACCGGACGGATCTGCTGGGCGGCAACGGTTTCAGGAAGCTGGGTGGCGAGACGTAGTGCGATCGCACCCACCTGCTGATGACCAAAGGGAACGCTGAGAATGTCTCCTGGCTGCACCTCCAGCTCGGGCGGCACGCCATAGGTATAGAGGCCCTGGGCTCCGGGGCAATCTACCAGAACTTCAACCCACTTCGGCTCTGGCGTTATATAGGTGTTTCCCCCGTCGGCCACGGTTCCTCCCTCGCGCAATCCTTCCCAGTCTAGAGGGTTTTTGGGGAGTACTGAGGGCAGTGACTGCCGCTGCATTTCAAGGTGGAGTGAAGATAATACAGTCGTTGCTGATGGCAGCTCATTTGCAGATAGAGCAATTCTGCCTCTATCAAAAGATAGATTAAGGCCTTAAATTTTAAGTTCTTCAATACTGAATGCCTAATCTGTTGATCACTAATAGAGATAAATCAATCCCTTAATCCCTTAAATTTATCGAGGGACAACTCTAGCCACTATTTCCCTGCAGGCTATATCTTTATAGGCTGCACGTCGGCCTAAGTCGAAGTCGTTACTGACACAACCGGCTGGCCATTCCGTCTCTTAACATTTCCCTTAGATTTGCTGTAAGGTTTTAGCTTACTGTTACAGAGTGCAAGAATAACCATGAAATTTTACACTAAGCAAGAAAAGTACGAATATAGTGGGTTGCACACTCACGAAATGAATCAGAAATCACGAATTTCTCCAAGGGGGTTGCTATATTAAAGGCGATCCGTTATATGTCTTACAACTTGTTGGGTATAAGAACTCTCTATTCCTATGGCTGCTGCTTTTAACCCTGGCTCAGAAAGTCCAATTGACTGGCCCGAACTCAGTCAAGCTGAATTGTCCGTTGTTTTCTCTGAAGCGGGAACTAACTTCGCTGAGGTCGACCATGAGACCGGGCCGGAGTCAGCCCACTGGGACGAAGATAAAGAAGTTCTGGCGAAATTTTCTTCCTCCGACGATCTGGCTAATATCGGATTAACCGGCTACAGTAAAACCCTCACTGATGATGCGGTAGGGGCCTTTTTCAAGGAGATGGCCCGCTATCCTCTGCTTAACCCCAGTGAAGAAATTGAGCTGGCCCGGCAGGTGCGCTTTTTAAGTCAGGTTGATGACCTGAAAGAGAACCTTTGTAAAACGCTGTCTCGGCCCCCCAGTCGTACTGAGCTAGCGGCCGGTCTTAACCTCAGCGAAGCCCAGTTTAGCCAGAAGTTGCACCAGGGGCGCTCAGCTAAACGGCGGATGATTCGTTCCAATCTTCGGCTGGTTGTTTCAATTGCTAAGCGCTATCTAAATCGGGGTGTGCCCTTTCTCGATCTAATTCAAGAAGGAGCCCTCGGACTGAATCGGGCAACCGAGAAATTTGACCCCGATAAAGGGTATAAATTCTCTACCTATGCTTATTGGTGGATCCGTCAGGGCATTACCCGCACCATTGCCAACGATGCTCGTACTATTCGCCTACCCATTCACATTGTTGAAAAGCTCAACAAACTAAAGAAAGCCCACCGCGATCTGCGGCGAGAACTGCATCGCAATCCCACCGAACATGAACTGGCGGCAGCCCTCGATGTCACCGTTGATCAGTTGCGTAGTTTACAGCAGGTGCGACGACGCTCTCTATCGCTCAACCATCGGGTTGGGAAGGGGGAAGACACGGAGCTGATGGAGCTGCTCGAAGATAGCAATACTCAGTCTCCTGAGTCGAAAATTAGTGAGACAATGATGCGCCAGGAGATTTCCAGTGTCTTGGCAGAAGTGTTGACCGAACGGGAAAAAGATATCATCACCTTGCGCTATGGATTAGCGACGGGTGAAACCCATACTCTAGAGGAAGTCGGGGGCATGTTTAACCTGTCCCGTGAGCGGGTGCGCCAAATTCAAACCAAGGCCATGCGAAAGCTGCGTCGGCCTCAGGTTGCTGCCCGATTAAAAGGGTGGTTGAAGTAATGCTTGCAGGTCTCGTTTAATTTCCTAACAAGTAGCTGGCTGCATTTTCCTTTTGGTTAGCGCAGCAGATTAGGCGAAGACCTGATCTGCTGCGCTTTTATCTTCCTAGCGGGGGCTGGGCTCGTAGAGAGTTGGGCTGCTTAAGTAGCCATTCAGACATCTAAAAGGGGCAGCATCTCTTTATGATGAGATCGCTGTTAGGGGATACATTTGAATGGATTACAAGCAGGAGCTCATCACAACTATCCACGATCTCGGCTGTGATTTGGAGCAGCTAGAAGCTCGTTTGACCGAGCTGAGCCAGACCCAACCGACGGCAGTTTTAATTCCCTCGCTTTATGAAGAGCTAGAGCGACCTGCATTAACGCTGATCCGAGATCAATTGAGCCAGTGTGCCTTTGTCAACAACGTCGTTATTTGTCTTTACGCTGACACCTGGGAGCAGTACGTCAAAGCGGTGCAGTTTTTTGAGCCCCTGCCCCAACCCACCTTTGTCCTTTGGGAAAATGGCCCCCGGATTACGCAGATTCTTCAAGATTTGCAGGAGCGGGGACTGGATCTGCTGCAGTTTCGCGGCAAAGGTCGGGCGGTTTGGATGGGCCTGGGAGTGGCCACGCTGGATGCGGTTGCGATCGCACTTCACGACGCCGACATCACAACCTACGATCGCTCCTACCCACTGAAGCTGCTCTATCCTATCCTGGAGCGGGAGTTTGGTATTGCCTTCAGCAAAGCCTACTACGCCCGTTTGGGAGAAACGCCTCGCAGCATGCACGGGCGGGTCACACGGCTGTTTGTCACGCCCCTGGTCACGTCTTTAATGGAGCTGTTTGGCTACCGCGACTATTTGCGCTACCTAGATGCTTACCGCTACCCCCTCTCCGGTGAGTTTGCCCTGACCAGCGATCTGGCTCTAACCACCCGCATTCCGGCCAACTGGGGGCTAGAGGTGGGACTGCTGGCCGAGGTCTATCGCAATGTAGCGCTCAAGCGGGTGGCCCAGGTGGATCTGGGCCTATTTGAGCACAAGCATCAGGCCATTGGCACCGCAGTCGATCAGGGTCTGCAAAAGATGTGCCGCGACATCCTTCAGTCCATCCTGCGGACGCTGACTGAAACCGAACAGGTGGTGATTGGCCCTGACCACATTCGAGCACTGCGAGTGAAATATCGTCGAGAGGCCCAAAACCTGGCGCGCCAGTTTTTTGTCGATGCCCGGTTTAACAACCTGGTCTACGACCGGCATGCTGAGGAGGTCACTCTAGAGTGCTTTGAGCGGGTAATTCTGCACTCTGGGGAGCAGTATCTAAACGATCCCACCGGCACCCAGATCCCCGACTGGACACGTGCTCTGGCAGTTATTCCAAACCTACGTGAGCAGATCCAGGATGCGGCGATTTCTGATATGGCCGATGCTCGTGCCGCTTTGGCAGGGCACTCCCAGCCTGCCACGGTAACGCTGAGCCTGAGCTGAGAGAGCTGGGGGCTAGTTTAGAGGAGAGATAAGAGGAAGAAGAGAGGAGAAAGGAGGAGAGGGGAGGGAGAAGACCCTCCTCCGCTCCTTCGATAGGAGCCTGATTATGAGGCAGTTTCCATGCGGTTTTTGCTCCGCAGCGTGACGTTGACGCCATCGCTGGACTGCTCGATCACCAGCAGCGGAGTAGGTTTTGCTTTCTGGTCCCAATGCATATAGGCGATGCGGCCTTGAATGGTGGGCTGCCAGTTCTGGTTTTCACCTTCTGGACTGAGGAAGGTTTCAATGCACTCAATTAGCTGGCTAATTGTGGCCGAGGTGGCTTGGGTTGGCAGTTTCGCGAGGCGGATCTGAATGCGATACAAAACTCGCTTTTTAGCGCCCGGTTCGTCGTTTAGGGCGTATTCTACATCAAAGATCTCATCGACAGCGCGAGGTTTGCTGGCAACACCAATTAAGCCGGCCTCTGCCTGGTTGGGGCGCAGCGCCACGCTAATCTTTTGTTTAACCTTAATCTTGACCTGGTTAACGATAGAGAAGTGAAACAGCTCTTCCTCCATGCGCATCCGCAGGTAGTCCAGGTTAAACTCCCGCGAGTGGATTAGGTCAGGGTTTTTCTCCATCTTGGTGATGGTTTTGAGTGCCCTTTGAACCTTCTTTTGCAGTTCTTGGTTTTTATATTCTTCGAACTTTAGTCGCTTTTGAATACGGGTCTGTTGGAAATGAGAATAGGCTCCCAGCCCCAGAAGCAGCATGGTCAGCAGCCCGGATGACATCATCCAGGGATTTTCCAGTCCAACGCGGGCTGCGGGAGTGGGTGCTTGTGCGATCGTAGGTTGAACGAGAACGTTCGAAGTAAACATAGCCGTTGGGAATAGCACAAATCTTATAGGCATAGAATTCCCCTTCCCCTATAAATTCCATCAGGGTCAGCTGCAGAAACGGCTGAACCGCTTGACAAATGTTTTGTAGATTGCTCTGTTGTGAAGATCACGGTGGAGTTCATACGTCTGCAAATAAAGGGGAATTGCAATGCCGTTAAATAGAGTTCTCTGCTGATCAATTCCGTGTTCCGGAAGGAGTTTACAAATAGTTAATGTTTACCCTTTCGGCAAATCTACCTACACCTTTAATGGCAGACGCAGTTGACTGACCTCTACTCAGATCTAAGTGCCGTAGAATTATGGTTTATGCGGCCATTGCACCCTCCTCGCCCATGCACTGCGACTACCTGGAAAGAATTCTCACGGCCCGAGTTTATGATGTGGCTCAAGAAACGCCACTAGACCTGGCTCCTAATCTGTCTGCCCGGCTCAACAACAGGCTATTGCTGAAGCGAGAGGACATGCAGTCTGTCTTCTCCTTCAAGCTGCGGGGAGCCTACAACAAAATGGCCCAGCTCCCACCTGATCTATTGGCTCTAGGCGTGATTGCCTCTTCTGCAGGCAACCATGCCCAGGGCGTTGCTCTGGGGGCACGTCAGCTCGGTACTCGCGCCATCATTGTCATGCCTACGACCACGCCCCAGGTCAAGGTCGATGCCGTTCGGGCTCTGGGGGGTGAGGTGGTGCTGCACGGTGAAGCTTACGACGATGCCTACCTCCACGCCCGTGAACTCGAAGCTGAAAAAGGGCTCACCTTTATCCACCCCTTTGACGATCCTGACGTGATTGCTGGACAGGGCACGATCGGCATGGAGATTTTGCGCCAGTGCCAGCCGCCCATTCACGCCATTTTTGTGGCCATTGGCGGCGGCGGCCTAATCTCGGGCATCGCTGCTTACGTGAAGCGGCTGCGGCCTGAGATCAAAATTATTGGGGTAGAGCCAATCGAGGCCGATGCCATGTCCCGTTCTCTCAAAGCCGGTGAGCGCGTGCGGCTGGATCATGTAGGGTTGTTTGCGGATGGGGTGGCAGTGCGTCAGGTGGGCGAAGAAACTTTCCGGCTGTGCCAGCAGTACGTAGACGACGTCATTCTGGTGGGGACAGACGACATCTGTGCGGCGATCAAAGACGTCTTTGAAGATACCCGCTCGATTCTAGAACCGGCAGGCGCACTGGCCATCGCCGGGGCCAAAGCCTACGTAGAGCGAGAAAACATTCAGGATCAAACCCTAGTCGCCGTGGCCTGCGGGGCCAACATGAATTTCGATCGGCTGCGGTTTGTCGCCGAGCGGGCTGAGCTAGGAGAGCGGCGAGAAGCCATCTTTGCAGTGACGATTCCTGAGGAGCCGGGCAGCCTCAAGAAATTCTGTGAGTGCATTGGCAAACGCAACCTGACTGAGTTTAACTACCGCATTGCAGACGAAAAAGAGGCGCATATCTTTGTTGGGCTACAGATTCAGGACCGCGAAGATGCCCTAAGAACTGCCCAAAACTTTGAATCTAACGGCTTTCGCACCTTAGATTTAACCGATGATGAGTTGACCAAGCTGCACCTGCGGCATCTGGTTGGCGGTAAGTCTCCGCTGGCCCACGACGAGCTGCTCTATCGCTTTGAGTTCCCAGAGCGGCCCGGTGCCCTGATGAAATTTGTTAACTCTATGAGCCCGGACTGGAACATCAGTCTGTTTCATTACCGCAACAATGGCTCTGATCATGGGCGCATTGTAACCGGCATTCAGGTGCCGCCCCATGAAATGGCTGAGTGGCAGGCATTTTTAGATACTCTAGGTTATCCCTACTGGGATGAGAACAAGAATCCTGCCTATAGACTTTTCTTGGGCTAGTCCTGGTGCATGGGTGATAAGTAGGGGGTGGATGGGTGACTGATGGGGTGAGCTTTGTATCATCCTTATTGCAAGCCATGACAATTTCGGTTTGACGTGGCATTAATTTAAGGGGCGTTCACGGAATGCGGCAGGGGCCGCCACAGGGATAATGATGCAAAAGACTTTCTGGCTGGGACTTTGCCTGAGTTTGGCTGCTTGGGGGGTAGGACAGCCTGGATATGCGTTGCCGGGTGAGCTGGTGCGCTCTGTAGAGGAGTGGATTCAGGCTAATCCGACACTGCGGCCAGGCCCAGGGGAACGGCTGCGGGTTAACCGCGTTGATACTCCGGCGCAGCGGTTTGGTTTTCAGGCTTCGATCTTTCCGGTCAGTGGGGTAGCTCCTGGGGTAAGCGGCAATATCATTCGCACTGAGCGGTTTAGCCTGTTTGATCTGATCAATGGTCTTGATGGCAATCGCATGGAAGAGTCTCTGCGGGCGATTTATGGAACAGAGATCTATGCCGATTACCGTCGAGCGCTGCCCGTTTACAGCTATCCCGATGCCGATGGGGCTCCACTAGAAAACCCTAACCTGCGGCAGCAGGGGGAGGTGCGCCAAGGCGATCGCTATGCTTACTGGCTAGAACTCGATTCGGATCAGGCGGGGGTCACTTACTCTGGGCAGATGGCCATTTTCCTGAAGGAAGATTTGCCGCTTTTGCTAGAGCAACTGGGCGGCCAGACAGCACCCTAGTCCTGCTAGCCTAAGCGATAGGGGCGAGCCGAGTTTGGGCATTCTGTGGAGTAAAGGACTAGCTACAGAGGTCTTTTTCTACCTGATTTTCTTCAACTGGTTTTCTCCAACTGATGCTGTTGCCATCTATTTTGGCTGAGGTTCTGATCGAGCAGATCCGGGCCCGTGGACTCCAATGTGTGTCTTGCCGGAGTTCGATTGCGATCGCACTCCAGACCCTGCTATCTGCTCCGGCCAACCCGTTGGGGGTGCTACAAGATGATCAGGTGCTGGGGGTAGTCACTAGCCAGGCCATTGTGCAGGCTCTGGCGAGCGGTGCAGTAGATCGCCAGAGTTCCGTGGCTAATATTTACCAGCCGGTGGCCCCAATTACCTTAGAGCAGCTGGCTGATCTGTCGGCTCTGCTGCGGCAGCGAGATCTGTTGCGGCAGTGTCCGCTGCCGGTGATCGATGACCAGGGCCAAGCCATCGGGCTGTTGCTGGCAGACGATCTACGGCAGCTTTTCTCCCCAGAGACCTTGCTTGGCCGGGTGCGGGTGCGAGATGTCAGCCTGTCGCCGGGTCTGGAAGTGTCGCCCGAAACGTCTGTTCAAGCCCTGGCTCAAAAAATGGGTTTACCGAGGGTGGTGGTTTCTACGGCCAGCCGCGCTCCCCTGGGCTGGGTGACCCCAGCGGATGTGTTGCGAGTGATGACCGCTCAGCCAGGCTGGGAGCAGATGACCGCAGCGGATCTGCTCACGCCCCTACCCGGAACGCTAGCGCTAGACGATTCGCTGCAGGTGGCTTGCGATCGCATGGCGTCTGCTCCTTTCATGGTCGTGATCACAGCCCAGGGGCAGTTCTGTGGGGTGCTGTTGCGATCGCAGGTTCAGACCCTTTGGGATCCCCATGAGTATCTTCAAAGCCGCTACAGCCTAGAGCAGACAGTTCTGGAGCAAACGCTAGAGCTGTGCCAGCTGAGCTACCACCAGAGGCAGCTGCGGCAGACTTTGGCCCGCAGCGAGTCGCGCTACCAGGCCATTGTGGAAAATGCGCCGGTTGGCATCAACCAGGCCGACACCAGTGGCCAGTTTATTCAGGTCAATCGTCAGTTCTGCGAACTGCTGGGGTACACGGAAGCTGAACTGCTTGAGAAGCGCCATCAGGAGGTCACCCACCCGGATGATCTAGGCAAGTACACTCAAGACATCCGGCGGATGGCTACCGGCGAAGCCCCTTTCTTAGTCCTAGAGAAGCGGTATTTGCACAAAGATGGCACGCCTGTCTGGGTTCAGGTAACGCTGTCTTGCCTGAGGGAGCTAGACGGATCGATTGCCTCTGATCTGGCAATTGTTGAAGACATTCGCGAGCGCAAGCAGGCTGAGGCCGAACGCCAACGCATTGAGGTTGAACGACAGCAGGCAGCAACTCAGCAACGTCTGTATCTACAGGAGCTAGCTACCTGGCGACGCCGCTACGAGATGGGGGGTCAGGCCAGTGGTCAGGTGCTGTTTGAATTTGACATTGTGGCCAATCGTGACCTCTGGGGCCCCAATACTGAGGAGATGTTTGGCTACCGGGCAGAGGAGATGCCCCAGGGAGTGGTTGAGTTTGCGGAATTGGTTCATCCTGATGACCGGCCCGCGTTTCAAAAAGTTGTCGATAACGATGCTCATGCCAAGTCCGCTTACCGCGTTGAGTACCGGTTTCGCTGCCGCGATGGCACCTATAAGTGGGTCGAGGAACGGGGCCAGACCTTTTATAGCGAGCCCCATGAGCCGCTCTATGTGATTGGGGTAATTGTGGATGTGTGCGATCGCAAGCAGGCCGAACTGGATCTGACCCGCGCCAAAGAAGCTGCTGATGCTGCTAACCGAGCCAAGAGTGCCTTTTTGGCCAATATGAGCCATGAGCTGCGCACTCCGCTAAACATCATCCTGGGCTTTACTCAAGTGCTGCAGCAAGATCCTAACCTGACGCTCTTCTACCAAGAAACGCTCAGCACCATCTTACAAAGTGGCGACCATCTGCTGTCGTTGATCAACGACGTGCTTCACGTTGCCAAAATTGAGGCTAACCAGGTTACGCTCCACCCCCAAAAACTTCACCTGATCCCATTTCTAAGCGCTTTAGAGAAGATGCTTCAGGGACAGGCAGCTACGAAAGGGCTACAGCTACAGCTCGAGATCGCGCCTGATTTACCGGCCTGCATTGAGGTAGACCAATGCAAGCTGAGACAAATTCTGATCAACCTTTTAGGCAATGCCATTAAGTTCACCCAAAGCGGCTGGGTAAAGCTGCGCTGCTCCTGTTCGCCCCTGCCACTGACCTTCAGCTCCAACTCCCTAGACCCTAGCTGGCTGCGCTTTGAAATCGTGGATACGGGCATCGGCATAGCGGAACCTGACCTTAAAGATATCTTTGAGCCCTTCAGCCAGATCTCACATCAGCCTGCCCTCTCCGAAGGAACGGGCCTGGGTCTAACCATCAGCCGCCGCTACACCGAGCTGATGGGGGGCCATATTATGGTGCAAAGTCAGCTCGGCCAAGGCTCTGTCTTTGCACTAGAGATCCCTGTGCGCTGCCTGCCCACCCAATGGGCTCCGATGCCTACGCCCGATAGCATTGTCAAGATCCTGCGAGGGCAGGTGGTCTGCAGGACTTTAATCGTGGATGATGTGCCTACTAACCGGAAGGTGCTGGCCAAGCTGCTGAGCCCTTTACAGTGGCCCGTCAGAGAGGCCGCCAATGGCCAGGAAGCGGTTGAGATCTGGCAGCAGTGGCGGCCCGAGCTGGTCTGGATGGACCTGCGAATGCCAGTCGTGGATGGATATGAGGCGATTCGCCGTATTCGTCAGCTAGAGCAGGCTATGGCCCAGAGCAGGGAGGAACCGCTCAACCGGACCTGCATCATCGTTCTAACAGCCGGCACCCTAGAAGATGAGACGGCTCAGAGCTTGGCGGCAGGCTGCGATGATATTGTGCTCAAGCCTCTCTGCCGACAGCGGCTTTTTCAACTGCTGGGCAAGCACCTCTGTCTTAACTACCCCTACGAGCAGTCCCAGATCCATCCAGTGTCTCAAACTGCCCTGGCAGATTTGCTGCCGCAACAGCCTCCTGATTGGCTGCAGGCACTCCATTACGCCGCGCTCTGCTGTGATGATAGCCAGGTCAGGCAGCTGCTCCAGAATTTGCCCTTAGAGGGGCTAGCCATCGCCCATCTTCTGCAGCCGCTGCTTTACGAGTTTCGCTTTGACAGCATTGTGGAGCTGCTTCGCCCCTTTCTAAAGGCGGCTTCTTGACCTTTTGCCTCAGAAGGTTGGCTGCACAGGTGCCATATAGGCCAGCGGCAATTGCGATACCTAGGAAAGGCTATAAGCTGTAAGAGTGCTACGGTGAGAGCATTTCTCGGCTGTGAGGCCAGGTTTGAAGGAGGCACCATGATCCGACTGTTGCACCTGTCAGATATTCACATGGGCAGCGGGTTTTCCCACGGTCGGCTCAATCCAGAGACGGGGCTTAACACGCGCTTGGAGGATTTTGTGGCGACGCTAGGGCGCTGCATTGATCGGGCTTTGGCAGAGCCAGTGGACCTGGTGCTGTTCGGTGGTGATGCCTTTCCCGATGCGACCCCGCCGCCGCTGGTGCAGCAGGCTTTTGCTGGACAGTTTCGCCGTTTAGCTGATGCCCAGATTCCTACGGTGCTGCTGGTAGGCAACCACGATCAGCATGCCCAAGGACAGGGCGGAGCCAGCCTCTGTATCTATCGCACCTTGGGGGTGCCGGGGGTAGTGGTGGGCGATCGCCTAGAGACTCACCGAATTGAAACCCAGCGTGGCCCAGTGCAGGTGGTGACACTGCCGTGGCTGACCCGCTCGACCCTACTGACTCGCCCCGAAACCGAGGGGCTATCGATGGCTGAGGTGAACCAACTGCTGGTAGACCGGCTGCGGGTTGCCCTAGAGGGCGAAGTTCGGCGGCTTGACCCAGATTTGCCGACCATTCTCTTGGCCCATGTTATGACCGATACCGCCAGTTTTGGGGCGGAGCGGTTTTTGGCAGCAGGCCGAGGCTTTACCGTGCCGATGGCGTTGCTGACCCGCTCCTGCTTCGACTATGTGGCCTTGGGCCACGTCCACCGCCACCAGATTCTGTGTGAACAGCCCTTGACGCTCTATCCTGGCAGCATTGAGCGGGTGGACTTTAGCGAAGAGCACGAAGATAAGGGGTATGTCTTAGTGGAGCTAGCGCGGGGCGAGGTTAAGGCCGAGTTTTGCCCCCTGCCGGTGCGGCCCTTTCGCACGCTCTCGGTCGATGTGTCAGCTGCTGCCGAGCCTCAGGCTGCTCTGCTGCAGGCAATTGCCGCCAGCGAAATCGAAGCAGCGGTCGTGCGGCTCAGCTACAAAATTCGCCCTGATCAACTTGATCAGCTGGAGAGCAGTGTTCTAGACGTGGCGCTGCAGGCGGCCCATACCTACACTCTGCATCCGGAGCTGGTGAGTCAGCTATCGAGGCCGAGGCTCCCTGCTCTAGGAACTGAGAACACCTTGGAACCCATGTCTGCGCTGCAGGCATATCTTGGGACACGGGAAGACTTGGCTGAGATCGCCCCTGCTCTAGTAGAGGCAGCCCAAGGGCTTTTGTCGGCCGACCCGGACGATCTTTGGGAGATGGACACAGAGGTGGAGACGGTACCCTCTGCTCCAGACTCGGTGGACGACTCTCGGCAGTTACGGCTGCTCTAAGGCTTTAAAAAGGGCAGCATCATACCCTGTTTATATTCACACCATGTTTGATCTGGTTATTACAGCGTTAGAAGAACGAAACTTTTCCAAGGCGGGGCGGCTACTGCAGGCATGGAAACAGGAAAAGCCGCGCGATCCTTGGCTAAAGCTAGCGCTGGCCCGCTACTGGGAAGCAACTGGTGATCTGCAACGGGCAGAACCAGCCTACTTACAGCTGCTGCAAAAGGTAACAAACGCTAAGCTGATGACCCAAGCTCGCCAGGGTATCCAACGGGTGCAGAATGAACAGTCTCGCCGGCGGGAGCACCTGCTAGAGCAGGCCCGCACTCAGCCTGGTGCAGAAGCCTCGGCTCTACTGGTGTTGGAGCCGGCTCACGGCCTCGCCCGGGAGGCTGCCATACAGGGGCTCTCTCAAGTGATGAAGGTGGATGTTTATACGGCCCGCCTGTTGCTGCCTGGGCAGTACTGGCGACTTTATCGGGTTGGCAACGCTGGAGAGTTGCAGTATTTTTGCCAGGAATTGGTGAATCGTCAGACTCCGGCTTTTTGGGCTCCTGTTCAGCCAATCCAGACGCTGCAGGTGTTTCGAGTGCAGTATGTGCAGGCGTTGCAGCCCCAGGTACAGCTGGTCTGTCAAAACGATGCTGGGCAGTTGGGCAACATTGCCTTTGATTGGGCTGAGGTGAGTCAGTGGGTCGTGGGTCAGGTGCCGATTATGGAGTCGGTGGTGGACTTAGGGCCGTGGGGCAAACTCAAGCGTAAGGAGGTGACGCAGGACTTTGCCGAGGTTGTTGACCTGCATTTGCTGCAGCGAGGCTGTGTGCTGCGGCTGTGCGATCGCACCTATAACTACCGCCAAAGCATTGCCCTGGGAGAGATCGCGAACCCGGACAGACCTGCCCCGCCGATTGCTCGCTTTGCCTGGGATAGCTTGAAACAGATTCTAGCCCAACACATCATTGGCCCCTGCTGGTCAGACTTCACGGGCTTTGGCAAATCTGCCCTGGAATATCTGAACCTGTTGCCCTCATTGCCTACCCACCTAGATCTATCTCGCAAGGCCCCGTCTCCGTGGGATGGAGCCTTTCATCTCTACAGCGGCCTCTGCTTCCTGCGAGCCTCGGCCCAGACAAAGTAATCCCTTGCACCCATTGGCGCAAGGGACGTATTGACCGATCAATGAATTTTTAGAGATTTTTTACTTGGCCGGAGCCTTGACCTGGCGAGCCAAATCCATAAACGGCGAGAGGCTAGGACCAGGACGACGACGTCCGCTGCTGCCAGAGCTCCCCAGATACTCGGTAGCAAAGTTGATTACCGCAGGCTCAGGGGCGGCGACGGGAGCCGGAGCAGGCTTGGTCTTCTCAACTTTAGGCTTGGCTGGAGCCTTCTTGGCTGCGACTGGAGCCTTTTCGGTTTTGTCAGCCTTGTTATCAGCAGTGGAACTGCCAGCAGCAGACAAGGCTTTTTCAACGGCTTTAGGAGCCGCCTCAATCGCTGCCTTGACGTTGTCGGCTGCTTCATCAAGTTCTAGGAAGTACTCCGATTTTTTGCCGATGCCAAAGACACCTGCGATCGCACCAAAGACACCGCCCAGCACCCCAAAAATTGCACCAAAGATATTCTTAATGAGACCCATGCCGCTTATTCTCCCAACCTGAATATCAACAATCAGCAATGTTTCTAATAATTATCTCAAACTGCGTTACGTTCCAGGCTCCTTAGCGGCCAGTCTGTTGATGAAAGTTAACAGAATTCTCAGATGGCGGATAGCTAGCTGAGTAGGAAGAACATTCCCAACAGCTGTGCTGAAATCGGCAAAAAATAGGGGCACCTTGTAGAGGTGCCCCTATCAACTATTCGCTTAGCGTCAGGGTGAGAACTTATTCAGCAGTTTGAGGCAGCAGTTCTCTGCGCTCACCGTACTGAACAACGACCTTACCCTCTTCGTCGACATCTACTACAGCAGTGTCACCCCCCTTGATGCGGCCAGAGAGAATCTCTTCGGCCAGGCTATCTTCCAGCAGACGCATGATGGCTCGGCGTAATGGTCGAGCTCCGTAGCTGGGGTTGTAGCCTTCCTCTACTAGGCGGTCCTTGAACCGCTCAGTGACAGTAAGGGTGATGTCTTGCTCGGTCAATCGGCGGAAGACCTCCTTCAGCAGAATGTCGGAGATTTCCTTGACCTCGTCCTTGGTGAGCTGGCGGAAGACGATAATCTCGTCAAGCCGGTTGAGGAATTCTGGGCGGAAGTACTGCTTCAGTTCCTCGTTCACCAGAGAGCGGATGCGGTTGTACTGAGACTCGGCCTGATCTTGCTCAAAGTCGAAGCCGAGGCCGCCGCCGCCTTTCTCAATCACCTTGGAGCCGATGTTGGAGGTCATAATCAGCAGGGTGTTCTTAAAGTCCACCGTGCGACCCTTAGCATCGGTCAGGCGACCGTCTTCCAGGATTTGCAGCAGCATGTTGAAGACGTCGGGGTGGGCTTTCTCGATCTCGTCAAAGAGAACCACAGTGTAAGGCCGACGACGCACAGCTTCGGTGAGCTGACCGCCCTCGTTGTAGCCGACGTAGCCCGGAGGCGAACCGATCAGCTTGGAGACCGTATGGCGCTCCATAAACTCGGACATGTCTAGCCGGATCATGGCTTCTTCAGAACCGAAGAAGTAGGCAGCTAGGGACTTAGCGAGTTCTGTCTTACCCACCCCGGTAGGACCAGAGAAGATAAAGCTCGCAATCGGTCGGTTGGGGTTCTTCAGACCCACTCTGGCCCGACGGATAGCGCGAGAAATCGCTTTAACCGCTTCATCTTGACCAATTAGGCGCTGGTGCAGGGTGTCTTCCATGTGCAGCAGCTTCTCAGATTCGGACTCAGTCAGCTTGTTGACCGGCACGCCTGTCCAGGAAGCGACAATGTGAGCGATATCCTCTTCACCGACAACCGGCGAGGTAGAATCATTGCCCTCAGCTTCGTCCGAGGTCTTCTTGTTCTGAGCAATGGAGCGGATTTCGGCCTTGATCTCCATCTCGCGATCGCGCAGTTCTCCAGCCCGATCAAAGTCCTGGGAGCGAACGGCGTTGTCCTTATCTTTGAGCACCTGGCGCAGCTCTCGATCGAGTTCCTTAGCTGCAGGGGGCAGCTGGGAGTTAATCAGGCGAACGCGAGACCCAGCCTCGTCAATTAAGTCGATGGCTTTGTCTGGCAGGAACCGGTCGGAGATGTAGCGGTCGGAGAGCCGAGCCGCGGCCTCTAGCGCTTCATCAGAGATTTTCAGCTTGTGGTGCTGCTCGTAGCGCTCGCGCAGCCCATGCAGAATCTCGATAGTCTCATCAACGCTAGGTTCGCCGACCATGACGGGCTGGAAACGGCGCTCCAGGGCAGCATCGCGCTCGATGTGCTTGCGGTACTCGTCTAGGGTCGTGGCCCCGATGCACTGCAGCTCACCTCTAGCCAGAGCGGGCTTGAGGATGTTAGCAGCGTCGATAGCGCCTTCAGCAGCACCTGCCCCAATGAGGGTATGTACTTCGTCGATCACCAAGATGACGTTTCCGGCAGAGCGGATTTCATCCATGATTTTCTTAAGACGCTCCTCAAATTCACCCCGGTACTTGGTACCTGCTACTAGCAGACCAATGTCGAGGGTGACCACGCGGCGCTCTTCGAGGATATCGGGCACATCGTTGTTAGCAATGCGCTGGGCTAGACCCTCAGCAATGGCGGTCTTACCCACCCCAGGCTCACCAATTAGCACCGGGTTGTTTTTGGTGCGGCGGCCCAAGATTTGGATGACACGCTCAATTTCTTTCTGACGGCCCACCACCGGGTCAAGCTTGCCCTCGGTTGCCATCTGGGTCAGGTTTGAACCAAACTCATCCAGCGTTGGGGTCTTGGTGCGGCCTTGGCTGCCACCAGCCGAAACCTCAGCCGTTTCACCCAACATCCGAATGACTTGAGTGCGTACCTTAGATAGGTCAACGCCCAGGTTCTCCAGCACGCGGGCCGCGACCCCCTCGCCTTCGCGGATAAGTCCTAACAGCAGGTGCTCGGTGCCGATGTAGTTGTGCCCTAGTTGGCGAGCCTCTTCGAGGGATAGCTCTAGGACACGCTTGGCGCGGGGTGTAAAGGGAATTTCAACAGCGACAAAACCTGATCCCCGACCGATAATCTTTTCGACTTCGATCCGAGCATCTTTCAGGTTGACGCCCATTGATTTAAGGACCTTGGCTGCAACGCCAGTGCCTTCCCCAATCAGCCCCAGGAGGATCTGCTCGGTGCCCACAAAATTGTGGCCCAGTCGGCGAGCCTCCTCTTGGGCCAGCATGATGACCTTAATGGCCTTTTCCGTGAAGCGTTCAAACATGACGGTAACTTATCACCTGGTGCGTGCCGAATAAGCTGATTCTAGCACAGTGATTTTTGTGAACTGTGCCCCACCAAACAGCGGAATTTTCGTAGTAAAAATCTGCTTTAACCGATCAAAAGAAAAGCCAGGATCATGCTTTGTCAAGCATCCCGAGGCGCATTAAAGATTAATTTTTGTCAAAACTATTCAAGTTCTTAATCATTCGGTTTTCCGAACAGTTCCCATCGTTACAGATCTCATCGTCAACGTGCCATCCTTGGTGGCGCAGCCGGATCACGATAGGGGCCTGCCACTGGATTAACTGCTGCAAAAAGTCTGTGTTTTGTAATCCACTACGCCACAGTAAAAGCGCATCTTCCCCATCAGAGTAGTATCGACGGCGGCAGCCCACCTGCTGAAAGCCAAACTTTTGGTATAACTTTTGGGCTGGGGTATTGCTGGCTCTCACTTCTAAGGTGGCGTGCTGTAGCTGCTGGTGGTGAGCGGCCTGCAGCAGGTGCAGCAGCAGCCACTGCCCCAACCCCTGCCCCTGATATAGGGGATCGATGCCCAAAATGGTAATGTGGGCCTCGTCGAGGATGGCCCAAAGGCAACCAATACCAATTATTGATGGCGTCGATGGCCCCGGGGAGGGTGCCGGATCTACGGTGGAGAGGACGCGAAAAAGGCTGTTGGGGCTGTCCATTTCACGGCGGTACCCGTTCTCAGACCACAGCCCGCCCAAGCAGCGCTGATCTAGGCTGACGATAGCGGGCAGATCCTCTATGGAGGGAGAATGGCAGAAGAGTGCGCCCGCTAAAACCATGGCCAAAGCCTCTGGATATACAGCCCTCAATTGTACACTGGTACATTAGGGCGATTTGCCTATCGCGGCCCGGCACTCGTTCGTTGATACATCCTCCTGCTCACCCCTGCGTATTTTTTGAAGAGTTCTGATGGTTTCTACTTTCCCGGCAGATGTGCAAAATTCCAGCCGTCAATACTTGAGCGGCGCTGACTCTACAAGCTCTCCAAACCAGTCTCTGCTTCCCCTCACGGCCCAGGCCAATGCGAAAGACCACCTAGAGGTGGGGGGCTGCGATGTGGTGGATCTGGTGCAGCGCTTTGGTTCACCGCTCTATGTTCTAGACGAGCACAGTCTGAGAACGGCTTGCCGGCAGTATCGTGAGGCGTTTGCCCGGTACTATTCTGGCGAGGCGCTGGTGCTCTATGCTTCAAAAGCCTGGAACTGCTTGGCGGTGTGTGCGATCGCAGCCTCTGAGGGCCTAGGAATTGATGTTGTCTCTGCTGGAGAACTCTATACGGCCCTACAGGCCGGGGTGCCTGCCAACCAGATTTACTTCCACGGCAACAACAAATCCACCGAAGAACTGCAGATGGCGGTCGATGCCCGCTGTCGCATCGTGGTAGATAACTGGTTTGAGCTACGGACTCTGGCTGATCTTGTAGCGGCCCAAGCAGATCCCATTGAGATCCTGCTGCGGCTGACGCCGGGAATTGAGTGCCACACACACGAATACATTCGCACCGGCCACCTAGACAGCAAATTTGGCTTTGATCCCGACCAGGTTGAGGCCGTTTTTGAGTTTCTGAGTCAGCAGCCTGGCCTAGCCTGCCTCGGCATCCATGCTCATATCGGCTCTCAAATTTTTGAGCTAAATCCCCACACTGACCTGGGAGACGTCATGGTGCAGTGGCTGGTCAAAGCCCAGCAATACGGCCTGTCTTTAAGTGAGCTAGATGTTGGCGGTGGCTTAGGCATTCGCTACACCGAGTCGGACGATCCCCCCAGCATCGATACGTGGGTCAAGACTGTTTGTGAAGGCGTAATTGCAGCCTGTCAGGCGCATCAGCTGCCTCTGCCCAAGCTGCTCTGTGAGCCAGGGCGCTCCTTGATCGGTTCGGCCTGCGTAACTGCTTACACGGTGGGCAGCCAAAAGCACATTCCAGGGCTGCGCACCTATGTTTCGGTGGATGGGGGTATGTCTGACAACCCTCGGCCCATTACCTACCAGTCGGTCTACCGGGCTTTGGCCGCTAGCCGCATGTCGGCCCCACTCAGTGAAACGCTAACGCTGGCCGGAAAACACTGCGAATCGGGCGACATTCTGATCAAAGACGCTCAATTACCTGCCCTGGAAACTGGGGAAGTAGTCGTGATCCCTGCGACAGGTGCCTACAATTACAGCATGGCGTCAAACTACAATCGTGTCCCCCGTCCGGCGGCGGTGCTGGTTAATGCCGGAGAGGCCCATTTGATTATTCAGCGGGAAACTCTCCAGGATCTGCTGCGGCAGGACTGCTTACCAGAAACCTTAAAGCCTTAGTTAGGCTCTAGCTAGGGGAACCTGTTCAACCGGGCTCCCCTGGGTCTGATGCCCCTCAAGGTGCCGGTAAGGGACTCAGCTGACTGGGCTGATGTAGACGTTGCCAATTGCAATCCGCTGTGATGTTGGCAAGATGGGCTGTTTTTGGGCACCAGAAGATAGATTTTCATGAATTTCTGGGAGCAATGGCTGGCAAACCTCGATAGGGTTCGGTTTTTCCTGCTTCCAGCCCTAGATATTGGCCTCGTGCTGTTACTGACCTACATGGTGCTGGTCATTATTGGCGAGCGTCGAACTTTGTGGATGGTGCGCGGCCTGATCTTTCTGATGTTGGCGGCCGCCCTCAGCAAGGCTATTGGGCTGCAGCTATTGGGCTTTGTGCTGGATAAGCTGGTGGTCGGATCGGCAGTGGCGATGGCCTTTATGCTGCAGGGAGAGTTTCGGCGGCTGCTGGAGCAGATTGGGCAAGGTCGCCTCTGGCAGCTGCTAAATCCGCCGCGTGAAGCGCCGCCTCAGCCGGACAGCGTAATTGATGAGATTGTGGATGCGGTCAAAGAGCTGTCCCAGAACCGCACGGGAGCGCTGCTCATTTTAGAAACAGACAAGCCGATTGATGAACGGGACTTTTCGGTACCGGGGGTGCGCCTCAATTCAGAAGTGTCTCGAGAACTGCTGCAGACTATTTTTCAAACCACTACCTTGCTCCACGATGGCGCTGTCTTGATTCGGGGATCGCGGGTTATGGCGGCAGGCGTGATTTTGCCGATCTCGGAACGATCGGCTTCACGTCAGCTAGGCACTCGGCACCGGGCGGCGATGGGAATTACAGAACGGGTAGAGCATTGTATCTGTGTTGTGGTATCAGAAGAGACGGGCTCTATTTCGCTGGCAGAACGGGGAATGTTAAACCGGCCCCTAACTAGCAGCCGGTTAAGGGAAATTCTGCGGGCTAAATTTTCAATGGCTGTGGAGCGTGAGGCTGTGGCCCCGACGCTCCGAAGTCTGGGGAGGCGATTGGGCCTTCAGGGACTGTCTGTATTGAAACGCCTGTTTCGCCTGCCGTCGTCGGCTTCTCGGGAGAAGAAATGACCGCCAAGCCTACTGTTCACTATGAGCTGCCTGCTGACTTAAGTCGGGAGCGCCTGCCTAAGCATGTTGCTGTCATCATGGACGGCAATGGTCGCTGGGCTAAGCGCCGGGGGCTGCCTCGGATTATGGGTCACCGTCGGGGTGTAGACACGCTTAAAAAACTGCTGCGCTGCTGCCGTGACTGGGGTATCGAGGCCCTGACCGCCTACGCCTTTTCTACCGAGAACTGGGGCCGCCCGCTGGAAGAGGTCGATTTTTTGATGACGCTGTTTGAGCGGGTGCTGCGGCAAGAGCTAGCAGAAATGATGACAGAGGATGTCCGCATTCGCTTTGTGGGCAACCTGACGGCGTTGCCGGAGTCCTTGCAGGCAGAGATCGACTATGCCGTGACCCAAACCAAGGAAAATTCGGGGATCAGCTTTACGATCGCAACAAATTACGGGGGGCGACAGGAGATTGTGCAGGCCTGCCGTGCGATCGCAACCCAGATCCAGCAAGGCCACCTGGCCCCCGAAGACATTACTGAAGATCTTTTTTCTCAACATCTCTATACAGCCGACATCTGTGATCCCGACCTGCTGATCCGCACCAGCGGAGAACTGCGAATTAGCAATTTTCTGCTGTGGCAGCTAGCTTATGCCGAGATCTACGTCACCGAAACCCTCTGGCCAGACTTTGATGCCTCCGAGTTTCACCAGGCCGTGTATGCCTACCAGCAGCGTGATCGCCGGTTTGGGAAGGTGAAGTCGTAGGTGGGGTAGATGGGTGAAGGGTGAAGGGTGTATGGGTGTGAGAAGGGCTTCGGTTTCCATAGAGGGCTGCCTCCCTTGATCCGCTACTGAGTACCTCTACTTTGAGGCCTCGGCTTTAAAGCTTCTGCTTTAGGGTGAGATGGGTGGGGCCACGCTGTAGCGATTGCGGCCCTCGGCTTTGGCCTGGTAAAGGGCCTGATCGGCAGCTTCAATCAGGATCTGTGGGGCGGTGGCGACGGGGGGCATAGCCGCGACAGCAATGCCAAAGCTGAGGGTAATCTGGGCCTGTACTGGAGAGGCTGCATGGGGAATTTGCAGGCGGGCTAGACGGCGACGAATCGCTTGGGCAATTTTTAGGGCACCCGATTGATGCGTATTGGGCAGAACAACGGCAAACTCTTCTCCCCCATACCGGGCAGCCAAGTCACTGGGGCGCTTGATCGCCTGGCTGATGGCTTGGGCAATTTGGGTCAGGCAGGCGTCGCCCGCAGAGTGTCCGTAGGTGTCGTTATAGAGCTTGAAATAGTCGACATCGCAAAGAATTAGGGCAATAGGGGCCTGCTCGCGGGCTAGCCGCTGCCACTCCCGCCGCAGGTATTCATCAAAGCGGCGACGGTTGGCGAGCTGGGTGAGAGAGTCGGTGGTGGAGATTTGCTCTAGTTCTTGATTGGCCTGCTGTAGCCGCTGGTAAAGCTCTGACTGCTGAATTGCGATCGCAAGCTGGTTAGCAATCTGCTGGAGCAGCTCGGCCTCAGCCGGTTGCCACTGGCGATAGTCGCTGCAGGCATGAACAATCAGCAGGCCCCAAACCAGATGAGACTCGTCTCTACGGCTCTGAACGATGGGAGCGACGACCTTTGACTTAACTTCTAGAGCATGGAGAAATTCCACCATGCAGGCTCCCCGGCCATCGGTATAAATATCTGGCACAATGCGCGGCTGGCTCTGCCGGTAGAACTCATACCAGTCTTCTGGGAGGCATTCCTGGGGCCACTGCTGCGGCTCAATGGGTGAGAAGGGCGGCAGCACCGCCGCTTGGATCACCTCTCCTAAGCCATCGGTAAGCCTTACAATCAAGACCCGGTCGGCCTGCAGAGTCTGCTGCACCTCGGTAACAGTGGTTGCCAAGACTTGAGTCAGATCTAGCGACTCGCGCAGACGAATTGTAATGCGGCGCAGCAGCTCTTCCTGATCGGCCCGCTGCCGCAGGGCGGCTTCGACCCACTTGCGCTGGCTGATATCGATAATGACACCGTCCCAGGTAATGCTCCCGTTGGGAGCGACCTCTCCGTGAGCCCGCCCCTCTAGCCACTTCAAAACGCCGGAAGGCGTGATAATGCGCCATTCCCATGTCCAAAGCCGGGGCTGATCGAGCTCAATGCTACGCTGAATTGACTCTTGTAGCCCAAGCCGATCCTCGGGGTGAACCTGCTGCCAAACCGTCGAGGGGACTTGCTTGATGTCTTCAGCCGTGGCTTCCCAAAGATCAACACTGTTGGCGCTGATGTAGGTAAATTCTTCCTGCCCGTCTGGATGCTGGAGATATCGGTAAATCACGCCAGGCAAACTGTCTGCAATATTGCGGAACTGCTGCCGCAGCTCTACCTGGCTAACGGCTGATCCTAGCTGCAGAGCGACCTGCCGCACTAGCTCGATCTCCACAGACTGCCACGGCCTAGGACTGCGGCAGTGATGAACGATCAGCAGCGCCCACAAGCTGTCTTCCGCCAAAACGGGCACGACTAGGTTAGCCTGCACCTGCACCCGGATTAGGAGTTCTCGATGACAAGCCAGGAGGGCACTATTTTGCACATCGGGGATGACGCAAATTCGGCCCTGCCGATAGTGCTCAACCCATCCAGCAGCAAAGCAGGGATCGTAGATCAGCTGCCCTAGCAGGGGTTGCCATTCTGGCCCTACTGACTCTACGGCGATTACCGCATCGCCCTCGGGCAGAAAACGGTAGACCAGTACCCGATCGGTTTGCAACAAGTCTCTAACAGCATCAGCCGTATTCTGGAGCAGAGCCTCCAGATCTAACGCAGGTTTGATGCGGCTTGCGATCGCACCCACCAACTCCAAAACCTGTTCAGGGGTAATCAAAGCCAGGGAAAATGAGTCAAAAGACATTGCCTACCGCCTGCCGAGGTGAAATGCCCTACATCAAGGAGTTTTAGGGTACTGGGTCGAATTAACAAAGAGTGGGCCAAAACCAGACTCCTCACTTTATTAACTTACGGTAAAGCAAATCCCTCCCGCCTAGGAATTACTCCAGGTAGCCTAGAAATTTGGCACAACACGTGAAAGGGCTCTCATATGAGAGCCCTAAGAATCTAAATTACTGGGTTAGTGCCCCTAAGTTGAATGTCCTAGAAGCTTTTGGGCATGCCTGCTGCGGTTTGAGCACCGGCCGAACCGTAGATATTCCAGTCGCGAATGCCGTAGTTGCTAAGAACAGATTGAGCATTGCGCATGTCCTGCTCGGTTCCTTCGACCAAAATCAGGTAGTCGCCATGCTGAGTCACCCGATCGTTGTAGTAATTTGCCTGATCTTCGGGCACACCCCAGCCAACCAGAGCGCCGATCAGACCACCACCAGCAGCACCAATACCGCCGCCTAGCAGCGTGTTAGCTAAGATGATCCCGACTTCAGCAGCAGGCCCGATTCCAGGAATGGCCAATACACCCAGGCTGCCAATTAAGCCCATGAGTCCACCGGTAGCGGCCCCTGCAGTGGCTCCGGCTCCAGCCCCGCCTGCGATCTGATCGCTCTTATCTGCATTAGGGCCGTTGTGGGAGCCATTGCCGCCCTCGGTGCGGGATACGACAGAAATCTTGTCCATGTTAAAACCAGCATCTCTTAGCTGGTGTAGGGCGATTTCTGCGTCGCGATGGGATGAAAACAAGCCAACCGCGTGCTGATATTGATAATTTCCAGTAGCCATACTGTATTATCTCCAAAAAGATTACAACAGTAGAAGGGCTACAAAACTTGAACTTAAACTAAAAGCGTTTTGCAGCGTCAATCTGTATCTATAGTGCCAAAACAACGTACTTTAGCCTTCCCCCGATCGAGGGAATATCTTCTCCGTTTAAAGGTAGGCATTGAGATAGACCGCAAACGGCTCAAAACGATTGACCGCTTCTAACCAAAGGCAGCATTCTTTGCTGGTACTCGATTAAATTCAAGCCCAGATAAGGGGTTCCTGCTGTTGGCTGAATCTGCCTTCTTAAAGCCGTGATGCGATTTTGCTGACTTGAAGAGTCAGACAAAAATTCGGAAGATCCGGGGGCCTCTACCAGCTGCTCAAGCAAAGTGATAAAGGCCGTCTGAGGGTATCCAGCGTTTCTCAAAATGCTGAGCCCAAAGCGATCAGCTTCAGACTCAAACTCGCGGCTGCGGGGCTGGCTAACTGCTATCTGATAACCAATATCAGCTAAGGCACTTGAGTCAACACTGGCAGCTTCAGCAGTACCTTGGTCTACGGCCCAGCGCTTCAATGTTTGAATGTTGTGCCGTTGATTAACGTGAGCAATTTCGTGAGATAAGACGGCAGCTAGTTGAGCTTCATTTTCGAGGGTCTGCAGCAGACCCGTCGTGACATAGATAAAGCCCCCTGGTATCGAGAAAGCATCAATGCGATCGCTTTCTAAAACTTGAAAGGTGTAGGGAATCTCACGGGGGTGGCTGACTGCAACTAGGTCCTGTCCTACCCGATCAACGTATTGGTTAACTACGCTTTCCTCATAGCGGGAATATGGGTAAGTCAACAGCCTCTGATTGATTTGCTGCCCGATCTCAACCTCCTCCTGATCAAAGATGTCTCCTACCTGCACATAGCGCACAACATTGTGCAAGACAGCAGTAATGCTGGGGCTAAGGCCGTCACTATCAGCAGGGGCAGCTTGAGAGTCAGCCTCTACTGGCAGGGTCAGGGCTGCGGCAGGTAGAACGGTTCCTAAAATGCCTAGACAAAGACCGCTTGCGATCGCACAAAGAACCGATCTTTGAGGTGTTCGCTGACCAGCACCACAGCCTGCCTGCTGCTTTGCTGGCCAAAATAGATGATTGCTGACCCAAACCATATTTCCCCCTTCCTGACGAACCGCTATTTTCAGAATGCTGAAACAGCCAAGGAAGAGGTATCTAGCGCTTGAGGGATATAGTCAGTCCTCGAAGGTGCAGTCTTTTTGCTGAGGAGGCATTATCTAGGAGCAGGCTACCTGAAACGCTGTCCAAATAGACCTATAGAGACCGAATCAGCGGCCAAATGTGAGCTTCGTAATCTAGCTGATTCAGACCGTCCCCTATCTCCGGATGTGCCACCGATGCCAGCAGATGAGCCAGTTGCTCGACTCGGCGCTCCAGAAAAGGATGGAGGCTGGCCAGCTCTGCAGCAGATCTCTCGTCTGCGATAATTTTGCGTAGGATGGTCACCACGCCAGATTGGGCGTACCCTGCTTGATCTAGACATTGAAAACCAAGTTTGTCGGCATCATACTCATCGAGTAAGCTGCGCGATAGCCGTCTCAATCGGCTCCCAGCATCGACGATCGTTTGGCGCTTTTCGGATTGGCTTTGGGCCAGCGCTTGGGCCGTTAGCTCCTGCCAGAGCTGGTGGACTCCGTGTCGCCCGACTATGTGGCCGATCTCATGGGCCAGCACAAAGGCTAGTTCCGCTTCGTTTTCAGCCGCACGAATCAGCCCTAAATTGATGTAAACAAAGCCGCCTACAGTGGCAAAGGCGTTAATGCCTTCGTCTTCCAAAACTTGAAACGTATAGGGCATGGCCCGCCCGTCACAAGCGGCGGCCAAACGCTGCCCCACCCCAACGACAAAGTCTGAAAGGTTGGAGCTACCAGTGTAGAAGGCCAATCCTTCCTGCTTTATCTGGGCATCGATCACCTGGCCCAGAATTACCTCATCAGCCAGGGAAAGACGAGTTAGCTGGTAGGCTTCGATCTGATCTTCTGAAAAAAAACGGTCCACCTCCGCCGAAGCCGCAATCGAAGATAGGAGACCTATGCCGATAGCCACCCAAATCGCGAGAAAACGGTAACGCCAGCTCCGCCAAAATCGCTGCAGCATATCTAGAACGCCTGATCAGAGCGCTGATGCCGTCTAGTATGCCAGCTTCCGCCGTACTGAGCTGTCGCAATCTAGACTATTCAGACGTTTAAGGCATTGCCCTCAGCAGTTATTTAAGCTGCCGATAGATCCTCTTTAGCGAAGCAGCTAAATTACTTCTACTCCGTTTTCTCAAGCAGGACCCGTCATGATTATCGACCTACAGGCCGTTCCCCAGCACACCGGCACCGTTTACCCAGACCCGTTTAAGGCATTGATAGCCGGACGGGTCAAACAGCGGGTGGGAGATGCTGCCGGACTGCGGAACTTCGGCGTTAACCTGGTCACGCTGGCTCCCGGCAGCGCCTCTGCACTGCGCCACTGGCACGAAAAGCAGGACGAATTTGTTTACGTGATTTCGGGCCGTTTAACCCTAGTGACCGATGAGGGCGAACAAATACTAACGGCAGGCGCAATGGCCGGGTTCCCAGCCGATCAAGCCAACGGCCACCAGCTAGTAAACCGTTTCAGCGCCCCAGCCCTGTATTTGGAAATTGGCGATCGCACCCCCAACGACCAGGTCCACTACCCCGATGATGATCTGCAGGCTACCGCCAGCCCGAGTGGTTGGGTGATTACACACAAGGACGGTAGGCCGTATTAGGACAGGAGGACGCGGGACTTGTTATACTCTTTCCCCCCTCCCTGTCTTCCCGCGTTTCCCCCTCTGCGCGTCTCCCCCTGCCCCCTAGCGGTGTAGCGTTAGAGAGGTGAGTACTGCGGATACCGTATGGGACAGTTGCGTGGGATCGGCGTTGTTATAGGGTTGACTTTTCTCTTAGGAGCCTGTGAGGGTTCTCCTAATCCTTCTGATCAGGCTACAGCTCCGTTGGGAGAACCTGAAGCTGCCTTGCCGCCGCCCCCGCCGCCGCAAGGGGCTTTTTTAGCTCAGCTTACGCCTGAGCAGACTAGTCAACTCAATGCTTTGGGAGTGCAAGTTGTCGCCCCTGGCCAGGTGCCGCCCACGTTCTCGGTGGTAGATATTCGAGGTAGGTCTGTTGCTGGCAACGAGTTGGATGAAGGCGCTGCCTATGCCATTGTTTACCGAGACGGCGCTAACCGCTGCTTTGCCATAGAATTTGCGGCCAGCCGCATTGGGGATGTGCCGGTTACTGAGAACCGGTTGCCAATCGATCCGCCCCTGTTTGCTGACCAAAGTTATGGCCTGAATTATGGGCTGTACGAGGATGGGGAGTTGCGATCGCAATTCCCCGACCCCCAGCTTTACACCGACTGGCTTGTGGCCACGTCTGGGGCATACCGCCTGATCGGAGCCAGCTATATCAACAGCACCTTTCCTGACCAGCCTCCCTGCCAGGACATTTCCCCCGAAGAAGCAGTACAGATTGTGGAATCGCTAACCGTGCTGGCTCCAGAAGAGACGGGAGATGGCGAGGCTCCTCAATAAACTACAGGCAGACAGACTGCATGCAACCACACAGCCCATACTTCTGCTGCTGAGAACTGCCCCAATTTTTTCTAAGGGTTTTCCTTTGAGGCTAGCTCTAGCTACACCGTAATCTCGCGCCCGTTATACAGGCTCATCGCCTTTTCGACGCCTTCTTTGAGACTCATCTCAATGGCTTTAGCCGCTTCATACACCACGGCATCCATCTGCTGACGTTCGGTAGGGGAAAATTTGCCCAACACGTGGGAGACTACAGCGCTGTCGCGGTCGCCTGTCTTGTTTGTGCTGCCAATGCCGACGCGCAGACGGGGAAATTCCTGGGTGCTTAGGTGGGCAATCGCCGACTTCATGCCGTTGTGCCCCCCGGCAGAACCAGATAGACGCAGGCGCAGTTTGCCAATGGGCAAATCCATATCGTCGTAAATTACCAGCACTGACTCAGGCGCAATCTTGAACCAGTCAATGACCGAGCGCATGGACTGACCAGAGCGATTCATATAGGTCGAGGGCTTGAGCAGGCTGACCTTAGCATTACCAGGGGCCAAACCATCGCCATACGCTCCCTGAAACCTGCGGTCTTCCTTCAGGGAAATCTGCCACCGCTTCGACAGAGCCTCTAAAATTTCAAAGCCAATATTGTGGCGAGTGCCCGCGTATTTATCACCCGGATTGCCTAGCCCCACAATTAAGCGGGGCACCACCAGATTGGGAACAGGGGTGTCGACCATACTTCGACGAACTGTGAGAATGCTCTAGATACTTACTTGCTAAATGCTCAATCACTAAAGCGGGCCAAACGCCCTGATGAATTAAGCAGTCTGACTGTTTTCAGCCGCTTTTTCATCTTCTATCAGCTCAGCCTCTAGCGCTTCCTCTTTGGCTTCGGCTGGGGCTACTGTGGCTGCGGGCTGGGAGGAGAGGGCTCTGGGCTCAGGCTTTTCCAGAGAGGCTTTCATCGGTTCAGTGACGCCCTTCTGGATTTGCTCGGCTTCTTTCTTAAACTCATCCTCAAATTCCTTAGATGCCTTCTGAAAACCGCGAATTGCTTCGCCCAGGCTGCGACCGATTTCAGGCAGCTTTTTCGGGCCAAACACCAGCAGCGCCAGCACCAAAATCAGCGCCATCTCCGGTAGTCCAATCCCAAAAATATTCATGCGTCTCTCCTGTAATGGTCAAGCTTCGGCAGGTTGCCTGATTTAACGACAGCAGACCGGTGACTTTACCAGTGTAGATCGCCACCTCCCGCTTACACCGGTCTCTAACCAAGTATTAAAAGCCTCGCAAAAAGGCTGCTGGTATCCGCCTACAGCCTGTAAGCCTGATTCCAACAGCCTGAAGTGGCTTATTAAAGGGCAGCTGAGAATTTATCTACCTAGGCTGCGCCAGTCCACATCAAAGCTCTCCAAAACGATGGAGGAGTTGTATAGCTGAAGGATGATCAGCAGGAACACAAAGAACAGGCCGATAAAGACAGCCATCAGGGGGGTGGTGCCCCAACCCGGCGAGACTTTACCGTATTCCGAGTTGAGGGGCTTGAGGATATCGCCCAACCGAGTCCGCTGTGCCATGGGTCTCCCTGTGAAAAGCACTTTAATAATCCGTAATATTATAGGATGTAGGGGATATCCATTCTGAGAAAAAGCATGGAGCCTGCAACAGTTCTTATCATTTCTGTGGGTACGGTCTTAGTTGCTGCCACTGTGATGGCGGTATACACCTCTTTCGGCCCACCCTCGCGTGAATTGGCTGATCCTTATGATGAGCACGAAGACTAGCGTTTAGGGAAAAAGCAGAAGATGGAAGGCAGAGGGCAGAAGGGTTGGATAGCTCACTGCAAGATGCCTTCTTTAGATAGCTTCTAGAGCTAGAGCAGTCAGATTCTCTGGCAGTTTCCTTAGTCTTTGGTGCTAAAATAAAAAACTTGTGGCTAAAGCTGCGGCCAACCTGTTGGGATGCAGCTTATTGTCTTGTCACTCCTTTGCGAACATTAAAGAGTTGCTTGTTACACGTCTATGATTAAGTTGCGCCTGAAGCGGTTTGGGAAAAAGCGGGAAGTTAGCTACCGGATTGTAGCTATGCAAAACAATGCCCGCCGGGACGGTCGGCCCCTAGAAGAGCTGGGTTACTACAACCCCCGCACCGACGAAACTCGTCTGGAAGTGCCCGCTATCATTAAGTGGTTGAATAACGGTGCTCAGCCGACTAAGACTGTGCAGCACATCCTTCAAAAAGCCAACGTCTTCGAGCAGATCAAGACTGAGTCCTGATCACCTGTCTAGTCAACCGTCTGATCAACCTGCCCCCTCATTAGATTGCAAGTGCGATGAGTAGCCCGGATTTTGTTGGGCTTGTCCGGTTCTTGATAGGCCCTTTCCTAGAGTCGCCAGAAGCGCTCAGTCTTGACTGTGAGCTGATCCCAAACCGCTCTAAGGTTTGGATTCGGGTTGCCTTTAAGGAGGAGGATCGGGGCCGCGTGTTTGGGCGGGGCGGACGCAATATTCAAGCCATCCGAACGGTGGTGGAAGCAACGGCAAAGCTGGTGGACTGGTCTGCCCATCTTGACGTGTATGGGGAACCTGAACACCACGCAACAGGCGAGCATGAAGGCAATGGTCGGCCTTCTCGTTCTCCTGACCGGAGCCCTCCTCCCCGTCCTCGTGGGCGGCAGCGATAATTGAGTGCTTGACCGGCGGTTGAGCTATTAGCCTTGCCGTTCAGCAAGGCGTCTAATATGTCACATCTTTTGCGGATTGAGATGCCCAGTACGGAAAGCGCGATCGCACTTTCCGGCCATCAAGACGAAAACTTCAAACTCCTTGCCCGTCAGACTGGAGCCAATTTGGCCCTGCGGGGCAAGGAGTTAGTCATTTCTGGCACCGAAAACGGTGCTGAGCTAGCCCGTCGCATTGTCGGGGCCTTGGAGCCGCTGTGGGGCCAGGGCCAGATCGTGACTAGCGCCGACATCATGACGGTTCGCCATGCCCTCGATACGAACCAGCTCGATGAACTGCAGGACATCCAGCAGAGCGTTGTCGTGCGCACGCGGCGGGGCGAGATCATTCGGGCTAAAACGTTCCGGCAGCGGCAGTATATTAAGGCGTTGCGATCGCAAGACCTAATCTTCTGCTCTGGCCCAGCGGGCACTGGCAAGACCTTTTTGGCGGCGATGGTGGGGGCTCAGGCGCTCCTAAACAACGAGTATGAGCGGTTGATTTTAACCCGTCCTGCCGTTGAAGCGGGGGAACGGCTGGGCTTTTTGCCCGGCGACCTGCAGCAGAAGGTCAACCCCTATCTGCGCCCCCTCTACGATGCCCTCCATGAGGTGATCGACCCTGAGAAGATCCCCAATCTAATGGAGCGCGGCGTGATTGAGGTAGCCCCCTTAGCCTATATGCGAGGCCGCACCCTCAGCAATGCTTTTGTCATCCTGGATGAGGCGCAAAACACCACTCCAGCCCAGATGAAAATGGTGCTGACCCGATTGGGCTTCCAGTCGCGCATGGTGGTCACAGGCGACACCACCCAAACCGACCTACCGTTCAACCAATCCTCAGGGCTCGACGTGGCTCAAAAGATTCTCAACAACGTCGAGGGAATTTCCTTCTGCAAGCTCAGTCAGGCCGATGTAGTCCGCCATCCGCTAGTGCAGCGGATTGTGGCGGCCTATGAGAAGTTTGAGGGGAATGGGTAGACAGGTGGAGGGGAAGCGGGTGGAGAGGGATGGAGAATGGTCTGAGCCTGTTCTTTCCCTCACTCATCCACTCATCCATCCCTTTTATGTGCTGGATTCAAAAAAAATCCAATTTTCTTTTTGTGATGTCAAAAACAAAGTGCATCCTGTGCTACGATTACTAATCGTGGACGGAGTGGGTCGGTGCCCGAGCGGTTAATGGGGGCGGACTGTAAATCCGCTGGCTACGCCTACGCTGGTTCAAATCCAGCCCGGCCCATCCACGCAACGCCCGTGTGGCTCAGTGGTAGAGCACACCCTTGGTAAGGGTGAGGTCACGAGTTCAATCCTCGTCACGGGCTCTTAAAAAGCGAAGACCCTTTCTCATTGAGAAGGGGTCTTCGCTTTCTTTAAGGGTATTCGCCTAGCGCCATCAGGTTTTGCCTGGGAACCCTTCTGGATAGGTCTGCCGTTGCTGGCTCAAGCGGCGGAACCTCTGAAGTGCACTGTACGCAGAGCACTAGAGCGAGGGAAAAGAACCGGTATTGATGGATGAGTCGACGAATTAGGGTGTACAGGCTGTCTAATTCAGCTTGCGGAGTTAACTCACAACCTACTGCCGTCGTATGAAGGTAAATCTTTATCTACTAGAAGCTCACTTTATCGAGCCTAAAAACTCTACTAGTTTGTAAAGTTTATGATTTTTATATGAGAAGTCGCATCTAGTAAATAGTTGCTAATAAAAATTAATGTTATAAGCAGAAAAAGCATGACTTGTTATATTGCCGTTAGGAATCAGCAAGATTTTGACAAAATTTGCGAGGAATCGGAGCTAGGAAAGCGCCCAAGGACAGATTTGTGTGTAATCAGGCAAAAGATGGGGGCTTCCATTCCGAGCGCGCCTTTTAAAGCGCCTAGTTTTCAAGACAAATTTTTATCTTTAACAGCGGGTAGCCCTGAAGACTGGAGGTTTGCCCGAAATCTCTTATCTCAGCTTGATGAGAACGATGTCATTTACTGTCCCGGAGAGGATATCGGTATTCCAATGGCTGCTTTCTTCGCAGCCAAGCAGAACCGCCCTCGCATCGTAACTTTTGCCCACAATATTGACCGTCCTAGAGGCCGTCTCTCGCTTAAGTTGCTGCGAGTTCTTCAGGCTACGGATTTGTTTCTGGTTTGCTCTCTCTACCAGAAGGATTTCTTGTGCAAGTACCTAAATCTGCCTGAATCTCGCGTTCGCTTCATTTGGGATAAGGTCGATCTTAACTTTTTTACCCCTGGAGCCCCTACTGCTGATAAAAAGCGGCCTTTAATCACTAGCGTAGGTTTGGAGAACCGAGACTACCGGCTTATCGCTGCTGCAACTGAAGATATGGATGTTGATGTTCGGATCAGTGGTTTCTCTAAATACGCACAGCAGTTGCAACGTGCTTTTCCTGATGTGTTGCCGGCTAATATGACTCGTCAATTTTATCCCTGGCATGAATTGGTTCAGCTTTACCGAGATGCAGACATTGTCGTTGTCAGCACCTTTGAAAGCAAATATGCCTCTGGGGTGTCGTCTCTTTTAGAAGCGATGGCTTGCAGGCGGCCCATCATTGCCACTGAAACTGAAGGGTTGGCCGCCTACCTTGATCCAGAAATAGTGCTAACTGTTAAGCCTGGGGATGTAGATGGATTAAAGAAAGCGATTACCTACCTGCTAAATCATCCAGAAGAAGCGAGCAGGCGCGCAGAACTGGGTTACCAAGTAGCTAAAGCCCGGAACTCTATTGATACTTTCACAGATCAAGTCGTGGCTTGCTTGCGGCAGCCTAAACCCTAAACAGTGGGGTCTTTACTCGACAGCTCCACCTCCTGTATTTCTACTATTGCGCTGCCTCCTGTTGTTGGGATGTAATTGGTAGTTGCGATCGCACCCCTCAAAAAACACCTGGAGCAGAGAATAGCGAAATTTGAGGCGGCGGAGCCTTTGGGGTGCATTCCAATCGGAGCATTGGAGCGACAAAAACCCCTTCCAAAGGATTTCGGAAGAGGCTCTAGCTTTTTAAGTTAAGTTTTGGAAGGCTAATTTGAAGCTGGCTTAGAAGCGCTTCTTCTAATTAGAACGCTGATATATTCTCCAGTGGTGCCTATGGGTTGTGGGTCACTCCAGAATTTTTTGTCAGCGTACTTAACTGTGGCTAGAAAATCTTGAGTGCTGAGGATTGCCTCATAATCACCCATCAGGATGTGCTTGATCTTTTCTTGATTGCCAGAAGGAATTGCCCGGAGGATGTCCAGGTTTAATGAAGTCGTCATGTTTTACCTACCTTGCGGTGTTGAAGGAAAACAAGGCTTAGCTGCTAGCGCCCCTTCGGTAGGCAAAAGAGACGCTGGCCCTTAAAATTGAGCCTAGCGTGTCAGCTTACCGGTGATAAGTTGGGACGTTAGGGGGGATTGAGTACTCGCAATACTCTTTCCTCCCGCTAGGCTCGTAAGCCTTGCAATTACCCAAAGTATCAGAACCGCTTAGGAACTTCAACCATAGAGATTGAATTAATAAGGGTTGGCAACAATTTTAGAATTGGTTGATCTAATGAGTTTTGGTGCTTTCGAATTCTTAAGGCAAAGCTGCTCCACCATTCCCCGCTTGGAAAGGGACAGGAAAGATCAAAACTCGTCCCATGAGGAATTTGAAACCGCGATAAATGTTAGGCCAGTAGGGTTTGCGATCGCAACGCGCAACGCACCAAGTCTCACCAAAAATTACTCTTATTAGCAAGTCGGTACGTTGCACCGAGGCGACAACGCACCCTACTGGGCTGGGGAAGGATTTACGGCCCTAAAACTCGGCTTTGCCGTAGCGGCCCATCAGCTCTACCGAAGAGAGCACGTGACCTTCCATCGCCTGCTTTAGGTCTTCCTTGGTCGCTCCAGAAGGCAAATCGACCGGCTGATCGAGGGCATGGAGCTTGAAAAAGTAGCGGTGAGTGCCCTCTGGAGGGCAGGGGCCGCCAAAGCCCAAGTTGCCAAAGTCATTTTTGCCCTGCTTGATGCCGTCTGGCAGCCTGTCGTGGTTGCCCCACCCCTCTGGCAGTTCCCGTAGGTGGTCGGGCAAGTTGTAGACCAGCCAGTGGGTAAAGTGGCCATCGGGCGCGTCGTGGTCGTTGACGATCAGGGCAAAGCTCTGGGTGCCTTCGGGTGGGCTGTCCCAGGTGAGGGGCGGCGAGAGGTCGTCGCCATCGCAGGTGTATTTGAACGGAATATAGCCCCCCGTTGAAAATTCGGGGCTGTGCAAGTGCATTGCCATAGGTTTAAACTCAACCGTTTATTGACCGCCAGGGCTGGCGGCGTGGATCAGGTCGGGGGAGCCTTGAGAGGGTGGCCGCTTGATGGCCTGTTGGGAAGTGGGCCGTTCGCTTCTGCCGCTATGTTCAATCTGCACCGGCACACCCTGATCAATCGACCGATACAGCGCTCGAATGATGCGCACGTCGATCAGTCCTTCCGCACCAGAGGGTTCTGGAGCCTTGTCTTGCAGAATGCAGTCTGAGAAATAGGTAAACTCAGCCGCTAGCTGGTCGTGGTCAGAAAAGCTCTTTTCCTGCTGCTCGCCGCCTACGGTTAGGTAATGCTTAATCTCGCCCTGCCAGCTGTAAGCCTGGTCCAGGCGCAGATCGCCTTCGGTGCCCACGACTTGATAAGTAGACGTAGAGGCAGCCCCAAAGCTGACGGTGAAGCTAGCCAACCGCTCATTCGGGAACCGCATAATCGCACTGGCCATCTCCTCTACTTCAGAGAAGCGAGGTTCTTCTTTGCTGGCAGCCGCTGCAAAGACCTCTATTGGCTCATCCTGGAACAGGTAGCGAGCCGCATTAATGCAGTAGATGCCGATATCGTCTAGCGTGCCGCCGCCTGTGGCCTGTCGCATGCGAATATTGCCGGCTTCCACCTGTTGAGAAAACATCGAGTTAAAGACGCGCGGTTCGCCAATCTGGCCCGACTGCACAACTTCCACCGCAGCCAAGTTGGCAGGCTCTAGGTGTAGTCGGTAGGCGATCATCAGCTTCACCCCGTTGCTGTCGCAAGCACGAATCATCTGCTCACACTCGTCTTCAGTGACGGCCATCGGCTTTTCGCACAGCACATGAATAGACTGATTGGCTGCCCGCACTGTGTATTCGCAGTGTAGGTGGTTGGGCAGAGCGATATAAACAGCATCAATTTCGCCGCTGGTGAGGCAGTCTTCATACTCTTCGTAAGAGTAGGTGTGCTGGATGCCGTAGTGCTGGCTCAGTTCTTTGAGCTTGGTGGGGTCGTCGGAAACGAGGGCGACCAGTTCTGAGTTTTCAGCATTGACAAAGGCGGGCAAAGCGGCTTCCTGGGCAAACCAGCCCAGGCCAACAACGGCGTAGCGGATCTTGCGACCGTTGTTTTGAGAGGAGGGTTGAACGGCAGTCATAGGGGTTCTCTCTTGCTAGCTTTTCTGGCTATGGGGCCTGCTTGCAGGATAGAAACTTGAACGGGCGACACCCTCCTGCTAATGGAGGAGCAGGGCTTTGTTTGGTAGAACCTCTCTAGGGAATAGTAAGGCGATCTACGGCGCGATTCTCAGCTACATTGCCTGCAAGCGCAGCGAGGCGCTGGACTTTGAGCCTGCGATCGCAACCTCCCGCCGCTAGCCAAATCAGCCCCTGAAATATTTAAAGCCCCAAATAGTGGTTTAGCAGGGCTAGACCCTGCTAAACTAACTAAAGCCTTTCTGGAAGCGTGGCTGAGAGGTTGAAAGCGCCTCCCTGCTAAGGAGGTAGGGGAGTAAACCTCCCCTCGAGGGTTCAAATCCCTCCGCTTCCGTTTTTACCCTACTTTTAACCGCCTGACTGCAGACTGTCGATCTTCCGAACGAACAGGTCAGTCACGATGGAAATCACCGAGCGCTTGCGCGTCCGGATGTTGGCACTGATGGACATGCCTGACTGCAGCTGTAGGGCATCGCCCTCAGGCGCAAGCGCCTGCCGCTCTAGCTCAACCTCGACCGGAAAGCGATAGAAGGGGTGTACCTGATCTGGGGGCAGCGCGTCGGAGGCGATCTTAACCACAGTGCCTTTGACGTCGCCATACTCACTGTAGGGGAAGGAGTCTATCCTGACATCAACGGGCATGCCGGTATGGATAAAGCCAATGTCGCGGTTGGTGATAAAGACCCGCGCTACCAGCGAATCTCCGGGCACGATCTCTAGAATTGGCTCGGTAGAGTTGGCCACATACCCGGCTTTATTGGCCTTGAGGTTAAACACGGTGCCACTCACCGGGGCCCGCAGCTCCTGGTAGAGCAGGGTTTGCTCTAGCTGAGCGATCTGGCTGCTGACTTCCTGCAGCTGCTTTTCATTCTCCAGCGCTGTTTTAGTCAGCTGGCTTTCGATGTTGGCAATCTGGGTCGTGTTTTGGGCGATCTTGGCTTGGATATCCTCTTGAGAGGTCACCAAAGTGTTGTAAGCCTTCTCTTCGGCCTGGACGATGGCTAGGTCGATCCGCTGCTCCTCTTCCACCAAGCGATTGACTTCGCTCTGGCGGTTGTTGACCTCCTGCTCTTGCTGCAGGTAGGGAATTTGTGCGATCGCACCCTTGGCGTAGAGTGGCTGAATTCGCACCAAAATGTCCTGCTGCACCTGGAGGGCCTGGCGAGCGTTAGCCAGCTGCTCTCTAACCTGGGTGAGCTGGCGCTCTAGCTGGTCTACTTCTAGCTGGGCAATGCTGAGCCGAGAGTTGAGGCCATCTAGGGAAGTACTCAACCGCTGCTGCTCATCCGGTGAGAGAGAGGCTCCTGTGTAGTCGCCGCCGAGCTGAGCTCGGTAAAGCGCGTTTTCGGCTAAGAGAGCAGCCCGATTACCTGTGAGCTGGGCAATGCCGGGAGAGAGGTCAGCTGGCATCGGTGCCCCCGGATTGTTGGACTGCTGGGCCCGGTAGTAGGCGTTTTCCTCCAGCAGCTTGTTGCGGATCTGCTGCAGAGAGGCTAGCTGCGCCTGGGTCGTCTGCGGGTCGAGGCTAACCAAAACCTGTCCCGCCTCAACGGCCTGTCCTTCGCTCACGTGAACTGCCTGGATCACTCCGCCGACGGGAGCCTGTACTGGCTGCACAATGCCTTCGGGTTCTAGCTTGCCCTGGGCCGGTACTGCCTGCTCAATCTGAGCCACGCAGGCCCAGCCCAAAGTCGCTGCCGTAACGCCCATGATGCCCCAGACTACCGCCCTAGACCAGTGGGGTGACTGGCGCAAAATAACGGGCTTATCAAAGGTTTCTTGACCCCGAGAAGGCTGGCTGTTAATGACGAGATCGCCATTAGCACTGCCATTCTTCTGACCATTCGCAGACGCATCGGGGCGAGCGCCATTAATTCGAATCATGCCGAAAAGTCCTCAAAGCGCACTGGATTGTTGCTGATAGAGACAGTAGTAGCGGCCCTGGAGCGCCATCAGTTCAGCGTGGGTGCCCTGCTCTACGGCAGAACCTTGGTCCATCACCAGAATGACATCGGCCTGCTGAATTGTGTTGAGCCGGTGAGTAATCAGGAATACTGTACGGCCCTGGGCCCATCGCTTCAGATTCATCGAAACCTGGTGCTCGGTATCGTAGTCGAGGGCACTGGTAGCCTCGTCTAGAATCAGCAGGCGAGGGTTTTGCAGAATGGTACGGGCAATGGCAATCCGCTGCCGCTGACCCCCCGATAGGCTCGACCCTCGTTCACCAACGCGGGTGTTGTAGCCCAAAGGCAAATCCATAATGAAGTCGTGGGCACAGGCAGTGGTGGCCGCTTCGATAATGCTCTCAGCATTAGCATCGGGGTTGGTCAGGGCAATGTTTTCCTGAATGGTGCCGTCAAACAGTAGGCTGTCCTGAGGCACAATGCCGATCTGGCGGCGCAGGGAGTAAAGCTCGACCTTGCTGATGTCGTAGTTGTCGATCAAAATCCGGCCCGAGTCGGGTTCGTAGAGCCGGGGCAGCAGCTTCATCAAAGTACTCTTACCCGAACCACTCTGGCCCACTACCCCGACAAACTGGCCGTGGGCAAACTCCAGGTTAATATTGACCAGCTGCAGCGGCCCAGAGGCGGCGAAGCGGAAGGCGATATTTTCATATCTGACGTTCCCCCTAACTTCTGGCATGGGAATCTGGTTTTGGTCGGCTTCGTCGGCCTCTTGGGGGTGGTCGATAATGTCGCTAAGGCGCTCCAGAGACAGGGCCGTCTCCTGGAAGTTTTGCCAGAGCTGAGCTAAGCGCAAAACGGGCGCAGTCACGTAACCAGCAATGATGCGGAAGGCAATTAGCTGGCCTAGGCTCAGCTCGCCCTGCAGCACCAGATACGCTCCCACCCACAGCACTAGCAGCCCTGAGATCTTGTTGAGGAAGTTGCTAGCCGACCCGGCCGTGGTAGAGGTCAGCACCGTGTTAAATCCGGCACTGACGTACTGGGCGTAGCGCTCCTGCCACTTCCAGCGGGTCTTAAGCTCGATATTTTGGGCCTTAACGGTTTGAATGCCGGAGAGCGATTCCACCAGCAGGGACTGGGTTTCGGCGTTGCGCTCGGCTTTGACACGGAGCTGCTGGCGCACAATCGGCGCAACCAGTACAGTCAGCAGCACAAACAGCGGAATGGTGGACAGGGCAACCAGGGTGAGCACCCAGCTGTAGATAAACATAACCACGATGTAGAGCACGGAGAAAACCGCATCTAGCACCACGGTTAGGGCCGTGCCGGTGAGAAACTGGCGAATGTTTTCCAGCTCGTTGATGCGGCTGGAGAGCTCGCCCACCGGGCGCTTGTCGAAGTAGCGCAGGGGCAGCCGCAGCAGGTGGTCGATGATGGCAGAGCCTAGGGCCATGTCGATCCGGTTGGTGGTATCGACAAACAGGTACGTTCGTAGGCTGGTAAGAATGGCTTCAAAGATCGCCACAATTACTAGGAAAATGCCCAGCACCTGCAGCGTGTCGATGCTGTTTTGAGAGATCACCTTGTCGATGATCACCTGCACCATTAGGGGATTGACCAGGCCAAAGAGCTGCACAAAGAAAGAGGCGATCAGTACCTCGGCCAGCACCCAGCGGTACTGCTTTAGCGAGGGCAGAAACCACTGCAGGCCAAAGCGCTGTTTGGGCGTTTCTTTGGTGGCCTCTAACAGCAGCACTTCGCCGCCGTTGTCCCAAGCATCTTCAAAGCTGGCCGGAGTGCGGCGAATCAGGCCGACTTCCGGATCGCCCAGGATAAAGGTTTTCTCAGAGGTTTCGTAGATAACCGCAAAGCTTTCTTGCCAGCGAATTAGAGCTGGCGTTCTGAGGCGCTTGAAGGCGCTGGTCGGAACTTTGACCAGCTGAGTTCGCAGGCCCACCATTTCAGCCATCGATCCGCAGAGGGGCAAAGACAGTTGCCCAGTGCGGTCCTTTTGGTTGACTAGAATGCGCCGAATCACGTCTCGCCGGAAGGGCATTTTGTAGAACTGGCTGAGCATGTCGAAGCAGGCCAGGGCTCCATCTACCTCACCGCGCCCCTTAGCAAAGGGATATTTGCGGCTGGTATCGCCTTTGGGATCGCTGTCTTTGAGCGTGCCTTCCGGCAACTCGTCGGGGGCATAGGGAATGGCTGCGGGATCTAGCCGTAAGCCGTTGCTTATTGGGCTGGGCGTAGGTGCAACCTGCAATGTCTGGCTCAGGGCTTCTTGGCTCAGGCCGACCAGCCTGGCTCCCTGGGGGCTGAGAACATCTAAGGTATTCTGGCCGGACTGGAGTGCGATCGCACTGCCGCCGAGCACATTCAGCACGTTGCCGCCGCTGAGAATCCAGGTGAGGCGCGGATCGAGGTGATTGAGGCTGCTCTTGCCGTAGGGCAGGGTGACTACGGTGCCCTCTTCACAGACAATATGGGCCTTGGCCTTAAGATTGCCAGCATCAAAGGCTTGGTCTTGGGAGTGCTGGCTGACCAAGTCAAAGGCTTCGATTAGGTGAATGCGATCGCAGATTGCCCGCCCAAACTCAGGATAGTCCTTGAGAAACTGTAGGAAAGTGTAAGCTGGCAGCGTCAGCGCCAAAACTTCTGTCGAAGCAATCACCGTCTCGCAGGAGTTGCCTCGAATCAGGCTGGCAACGCCTAGGAGTTCGCCCCGCCCCAGACGCTGCAGCGTAATCGGCTTTTGGTCGCGGGGGTCGTAGCCCAGCAGGCGGGCATGCCCCTCCAGCAGTAAAATTACCTGCTGAGAGAGCACTTCTCGACGCAATATGGGCTGGCCAATTCGATATTTATAGGGCTGCGCCGTTTGCAACAGTTGGTTGACCGCAGCTTCAGGCAGCCGATCAAAGGGGGGCAATGATGCAACAGTTTGTTGCAGGGGAAGGGGCGTTTGAGTCATCTGTGATGCTCTTATTACGAGAGGGTCACCTAGGGGGGCTATTCAGGGTCCATACTCGGTAGAAACACTGCCGAAAGCAGGGCTCTCTGCCAGCGTGTGACGATGTCAACAGCCTAGACGATGTCAACGGCCTGAAGGGGTTGGTTTATAACCCTTGGTCGAATAAGCCAACCGATGCCATCGTACTACTGCTCTTAACCGTGCATGAAGAACATTGCCCTGTCTTAACTATTTCCAAACCAACCGACGTAAAGCCGTAGTAAAGCTCGTAGTCTATGGACGTGAGCATACCCAGAACCCACCTGCGGAAAACACCGGACGCACAGGGCTAGTTCTGGGGTGCGAAACAATCCGCTGCCCGGGCAGGTTAGCTGTTGTTAGCAGGAACCTAACACTGCTTAATGAACGTCATCTGCAGTGAGCCAACAGCAGTTCGGGCTGGCGGTTCTGTTAAAGTGCAGAAGCGATTTGTCGTCGAGCTTCATCACTACCTATGCGGGCATTGAAAATGAAAAGATTGTCTGCTCCCTGGTTAGTTGCTGGCCTAGCAGGCATAGCCGTAACGAGCCTGGCTGGTTGTCAAGAAGCAGCAACCCGGCTGCCCACAGGCGCAGACATCACCACCGAAACCTACGAAGCCACAGCAACGGTGACCTATACCTGGCAAGTCGAGTATGCCAGGAGCTTTGATAGGGCTCAAACCATTCGGCGGCAGAAATTTGCCTCGACTTCGCTGGTCAACCGCGATGGGGTAGAGCCCGATCTCGCTGTCACCGGCCCCGATGATAAGGGGCTGTGGTGGCCAGAACTGCCCCCTCGCCCCACCGCTGATGAGCTGGAATCGGGCAAGCAGTTCACTGCCGAACTTCGCACCGATCCCCAACTGCTGAAGTCCGTAGACTACGCCATTACCTTTGACCACGACGGCCAGCGCCGCACCCTGCCAACCAATGAGCGAGTCTATCGCACAGCCACCAAAGCTGCTGCCAGCGAGCAGACCCTAGAGCTAACCTATGGACCCGGCAAAGAACAGGTAATCGCGGCTGCCCAACCTATTGCTGATTAAGTTCAGCCACCGCCAGCCGTACGCCAAAGGTGACTAAGACTACTCCTGCCAAGCGCTCTAGCCAATGGGAGCAAGCTTCTAGCCGTGCCTTGATGCCTGCCTGCGAGATCCAGACGGCAACTAGCGTGAACCAGATGAGGGCTAAGGCTGCGATCGCAATTCCATAAGCAGCCTGAACCAAGACCGGAGTAGCGGGTTGAACAATTTGTGTAAACAACGCCAGGAAAAACAGAGTCGCCTTGGGGTTGAGCAAGTTGCCGAAAAAGCCAATCCGAAAAGCTGCTTTCCGACTAATGCTGCGGCTAGAGCGGACAGTTCCTATACCCACTGCGGTTTTTTGGGCTCGTAAGGATTTGATGCCTACGTATATCAGATAAGCTGCCCCCAACCCCTTGAGTAGGTTAAACAGCAGAATGGATTGGGAGACGATGGCCCCAATGCCAATGAGTGAGTAGGTGGCGTGAACCAGGTTGCCTGCGCCGATCCCGATAGCAGTGTAGATACCTGCCTGCCGAGAATGGGTCAGGCTGCTCCGCAGTGTGAGCACAAAGTCGGGGCCGGGGGTGATGACGGCGATCAAGCCTACGACAAGAACCGTTAACCAGCCCGATAGAAACACCATACTCAGCTCATTGAGACAGTCGCTGGCAGCCTAGCATGCCGCTGATGCTTGAGGTGTTCGCGGATAACACTAGACTGCCAGGGCTGCTTTCTCAAGCGACCTGAAGCTGCTTAGAGCCTAGCATGAGCCGCTGGGTGCAGGCTTCAGCAGGGGTTGGACGGGCAAAGTAAAATCCTTGCCCCTCATCGCATCCTTGCAGCTTGAGGTAGTCGAACTGTTCTTGGGTTTCGATGCCCTCTGCTGTAATCTTCAGGCGCAGACTCTTGGCTAAGGCAATGATGGCATTGGCAACCGCTGCGCTGTCTGGATTTGAGGTCACATCCTGCACAAAGGAGCGATCGATTTTGAGCATGTTCACCGGAAACTGCTTCAGATAGTTTAGGGAAGAGTAGCCGGTGCCAAAGTCGTCTAGCGCCAGGACGATGCCCAGCGTTTTCAGTTGCTCTAGCGTTTTGACGGAGTTCAGCATATCGTTCATCAACGCGCTTTCCGTCACTTCTAGCTCCAGGTAATCGGGGTGGAGCCCGGTTTCTGCCAAGATTTGCCCGACAATGTCTACCAGATCGGGCTGCTCAAATTGTCGGGCAGACAGGTTTACCGACATGCGTATGGAGGGCAGGCCGGCCCGCTGCCAAGCTCGGTTTTGGGTGCAGGCTGTCCGCAAGATCCATTCTCCCAGCGGCACAATTAGGCCGTTGGCCTCAGCAATGGGAATAAACGTGGCCGGAGAAACCATCCCTAGGGTGGGGTGTTGCCAGCGCAGCAGCGCTTCCACCGCAGTGATTTGGCCGCTTTCTAGATCGATTAGGGGCTGGTAATAAACCTGCATTTCGTTGTGTTCAAGGGCTTTGTGCAGTTCGTTTTCCAGGGCTATGCGTTGCTGCAGCCGAGCGGTTGTCTCGGGGGAGTAAAATCGGTACTGGCTACGGCCTTGCGCTTTAGCGGTGTGTAGGGCCATGTGGGCCTGCTGCAGCAGCTGATCGATACCAGTGTACTCGTTTAGGGCGCTGAGGGTGATGCCGATACTGGCAGTGAGGTGAATGAGCTTGCCCTCTACACAGAAGGGCTTTGCCAGAGTAGCCAGCAGCAGTTGGGAGAGCTTTGTGATCGTCTCGAAGGTGGGAATGTCTGTCAGCGCGATCGCAAACTCATCGCCACTCAATCGAGCCAGATAGCCGGTTGGAGAAAGGCAGGTTGTTACCCGCTGAGCCACTTGCCGCAGCAGTGCATTTGCGGTTTCGGTCTGCCAAGCGTGGCTCATGCTAGTAAAGTCATCCATGGCTACCAGCAGAACGGCTATCACGCGCTGGTTGTTTTGCGGTTCGGCTAGGGCCTGATGGATGCGATCGCAAAATAAATCTCGGTTGGGCAGCCCTGTGAGGTTGTCATAATTGCTGATGTAGTGAATCAGCTCATCTAGCTTGTGCAGCGTCTGCGAAGTGTTGGCCATCAGCTTGCCCGCCTCATCGGTAAAGTCTGTCGGCAGGTCAGGCAAGGTTTTGGTATCAAGATAGTTCTGCAGTGCTCCTGAGGTTAAAATGACCGGCGCTAGCAAAGTGTGAAGCGCCCAGAGGGTGATGGCTGTTCCCACCAGAGTTGCCAGTAGCGCAGTGACCAGCACTCGCACCGCTGTCTCCCAGGAGTAGGCGTTGGAGAGAACAAAACTCAGCATTAGGGCCAGCAGAGGAACGTGGGTACCTAGAAAGGCCACCAGCATAATTTTGGCGATGTAGCTCTTTTTGAGCAGGCTGAAGCGCGCCAAAGTTGAGTAGAGAAAAAGCTCGTTGATAGCGGTCATAAAGATCTACGAAAAGGTTATGGGCCAGGAGATTGGCGATCAGCACCAATCGACTTCAGGGGGCCTTCTATTTCGAACTGTAGAAAATTAGCTCAAGGGGTATCTATTTAAGGTTCCCGGCCTATGAAACCGCTGTCTAAGCGCTTTGACTGACTTCTCACCTATCGCGGTAAAGACTCAATAAAGCTTGAGATCGCTTTTAGGTATGACCGCTCTCCCGGCTGATAAATTCTGACGTGGTCAGCCTGGGTGATGAGAAATAGCTGCTTGGGTTCAGGGGCCGCTGCATATAGCTGTTGGCTCATCTCAGCTGGAACTACAGAATCGTCGGTGCCGTGCAGAAATAGAACCGGCATTTGCAGCGATTGAATCTTGGCGAGTGAGCTGAATTGTTCGGTTAGAAGCCAGTCGATGGGGAGGAACTTGAGCAGGGGCCTGTGTTGAATAACTTCAGTCATTGAAGTAAACGAGCTTTGCATAATTAATCCACCTGCTTCAGACTGCTTTAGGGCAAGATCGAGTGCGATCGCACCCCCTAGCGATTCCCCATAGATCACAATCTGGTCGGGGGCAAAGCCGCGAACCTGATGCAGGTAGTCCCAGGCTGCTTGGCTATCTGCATACACTTGATCTTCGCTGGGGAAGCTGCCCTCACTACGCCCATGACCCCGGTAGTCAAACACCAGTACCGAAAACCCCAGCTGCCGAAATGCTGCCGCTCTCGCCAGATAGTTGTAGTCGCCCATATTGCGGCCCACCCCGCAGAGATACAGCATGACCTTGGCCGAGGGGAGAACTTGGGCCGGTTCATTAGCCAGAACCGAGAAGCCCTCTTGAGGAGAGGCCGCCGGAATCCACCAGCCGTGTAGCCCCTGAGAACCGGCAATCGGTACCCACACGTCTTCATAGGGCATGTTAAAGGCCGCTGCCCCTGGCACCATCGAAAGCTCAGGTTTAGGCCGATAGATTAGGTGGCGTTGCCGAACAAGCAGGAAAAAGCAGGTTGAGGCGTAGGTAAAACCAAGGAGGCTGAAGATGGCTAGCATCCTTTTCCAGCGGGGTAACCGCTTGCCTGAGTCGATGGCTGCTGACTGCTTCACTCGCCTGCTGCCACAACCGAGCCAGCCGATCTTTCAGGCGGGCTGTGATAGACCACTTCCAATGTTATTGCCATCGAGACCGAGGAAAAATGCTGCTTCTAGTGTGCCACCTTTACCGGATGAGCATAAGCCCTCTTGCCGTTAGACCAGAACTGGTGAAATCACGGTTTTTAGAGCCGATTCGCCTCGTTTTTGGGAGTGATAATCATTCTTGATTCTTCGTGATATGCTGCTTTCTGCAGGTGCTATCTCAGGACTGACTGCTGGCCGGGAACTGCCCTTGCCTGCCTACGGTCCTTTTGAAGTGAGCTTATGAAACAATTTGGGTAAGCTGTCTCCCGCGATTCTGGGATGGGGCTTAACTGGAGCTACACGCATTGCAAGGATGGTATTTTGTGAAACTTAAGCACTCTTCCCTAGACTGGGGACGCCGTTTTGCTGTTTCTGTGGGGGCGCTGATGGTAATGGTGGCTAGTGCTGCTAGTGCCTCTGCTTCTAGCCCCGAACTGTTTCAAAGGGATAGCTCAGGGCGCGAGTCGGAACGCGAGGTCGTGGCGCAGGCTGGGGGATTTTGTGCGAGGGAATTGGGGGCAGCGCTGGATGCGATCGCAAGTCAGCCCCAATTCGCCAGCGCCCAGTGGGGCATCGTGGTTGAGCCTACAGATGAGGCGACGCCTTTCTACGCTCGCAATGCCCAAACTCCACTAATTCCGGCCTCTACCCTAAAGCTACTGACCTCGGCCGCCGCTCTGCAAATTGTGGCCCAGCGCGACCCTCAGCAGGTAGGGCAACTCAAGCCGTGGCTAGATCAGGTCAACCGTGAAAGCAATAACAATTCAGCCGATGCACTGCTGCGTCATATTGGCGGGCAACACGCAGTGCAGCAGGCCCTGGTTCCCCTGGGCGTAAACCCAGACAGCTACTGGCAGGTAGACGGCTCAGGGCTATCGCGCCAAAACCGGGTGCAGCCCGCCGCCTTGGTGACCTTGCTAAAGGCCATGTATACCCACGAAAATGCCCCCCTGTTTTACTACTCGATGCCCCTTAGCGGCGTCAACGGGACGCTGCGCAATCGCTTTCGAGCCACGCCGCTAGTGGGACAGGTGCGAGCCAAAACAGGGACATTGCAGGGAGTCAGAGCGCTCTCTGGCTACGTCAGCAACGCCGACTACGGCATGGTTGCCTTCAGCATCGTCATCAACCAGCCCGGACAATCCGGCCCGGTCATGCTGCAGGCCATTGATCAGATGGTGCTGCGTATTTCTCAGACGCGGCGATGCGGGTAATTTGCTAGGGGGCTAGACGAGCCTTTTTCAGGCGATTTTCTTCGTACCAGGCAGCAACAGCAGGCACCCATGCCTGGAAGTGTGGCCAGATGACCTCGCACATTTTTTGAGCCTCAAGCTGGGCATCGGCTTTCCAGCGCAGGTCAAGCAGGTGCATGAGCGATCGCACATTAGCAGACATCACCCAGTGCTGGCGAATGTCAAACGGAATGAGTCCCCGCGCATGTTCTTCCGCAAAGCCCTGCTCAATGCGTTCCTTATAGCGACGGCTGGCTTCTAAACACCAGGCGATATCGTTATTGCGTTGAGCTTCGGTGTATTCGTATTTCTTGCCCTGACGATCTGTGTAGAAGCCTAAAGGCCGTAGGTAAAAGACTTCTTCGACCTCGTGTTTGCCGTCTACAACGTCTAAGATTCTTTGCCCCGTATATCGAAAGGAGTTATGAACAACAACGCCATTGGCCACAAAGTTGTGCCAACGTCCTGCAACCTCTAAATCGTAGGTAGTTTGCACGCCCAGGTATTCGACTCCAACAACCTTAACAGGATGGGCTTGCAGCTTGCGCCCTGCAGGCTTGGGTTTAGCGGCCCAAAATTGGGGTTCGGTAATCGGCCGAAAATCTGCCGCAAATTCGGCTTCTAAATTCTTGTGGTGAATATACTCGTGACATTGGCGACAAAGAGAAACGAGATTTTCAAACTCGTAAGCCAAGGACTCATCGGCAAACACAGGCACTAGATGGTGAGCGTGGAGATTACTACCCTGTTCTCCACAGCCCTGGCAGATGTAGTTGAACCTAGCATGAACCTGAGGTGCTACCTGGCGAGTCCAAGCCCCAATCAACTCCCGTTCTGTGGAAGTACCTCCCTTCCAAAAGTTAGATTCAGCCCCTCGTTTAGTGAAGGTTTTGGCATTGATGCGACGCTTCTCTAGGCTTTCTTTGGAAAGATTTAGGCTATACCCCTTAGTACCTCTATTCCAGGGACTTTCGGAGCCTGGGGGACGCTTATTTAGCTCTAACCCGTAGGCGTAGGCCCACTTTTTCACTGACTCAACCGAACAGCCCGCCAGAGCAGCGATTTCGTCAGCATGTAACCCCTGGGCAAGCTGATTCTGAAGCCAGATCTTGTCACGATAAAGACCAGTGCCGGCAATAGTTTTCAATCCTAGGTGGCGACTAGAAGGTAGAGAGAGCTGAAACTGCCTGGCCCAGTATCGAATTACTTCGGCAGAACAACTGCACTGCTGAGCAATCTGCTGGGCTGTTGAGCCCTGGTTAATCTGTGCTGCTAGCCAGTTTTTTTGACTGTAGAGGGCCTTGGGCCGAACTACACCATTGGTCATTAACTCGCAGTCTTGGGTAATGGCCAACACCTGATTATCAGTACCAGTAACCAGCCCAAGGGCTTCTCCCATCCGTTGCCAACCCTGAGAGGTGTAAAGACGATGGTTGGTGGTGCAGTCGAGCGTTTTACCGTCGGCGAGGGTCAGTCGGTAAACCGGTTGCGCACCGCTACACATCACATCCTGAATGTGACCAATCTCAAAAACGCCTGTTTCTTCATTAAGAACTCTCAGACGCATCTTCTTGAAGCGGGTTTTGCAGCTGCGGCGATAGTTTCCGAGTGGCTCACCGTTACGACCGAGAATTTTGCGCTCTCGGCTGGCTTTTTCCCCGTTAGCCCACAAGTCGTATAGTTCGGCGATTTTAATTTTTCTCAAGCTGCCAGAGGCTTGGACAAAGGTAACTTCAGTATCTCCAGCCAGACATTGCACATCAAAGCTCACGCCGACGCGATGAGTCCGAATCTGCTGCATGCAGGAGTGGGGAAACCAGCCGACATTGAGAACGATTTGAGGATGCTCTAGAGGGCCATAGTGGCCTCGTCCACCTTTGAGCAGGCTGGTGACAATAATTTCTCCGCAACGTTCTTCGCTAGGCCAATGATCGCGATCATGGACTACGAAGCCTTCGGCGTAGTCCTGGTGCATGGCGGCGTAAATGGTCTGCTGGGGGTTGGGGGTCTGGGAAATGACCTCGACGGTGAAGCGATCCATCTTCAGAGATTTTCAGGACTACGGTTCTATATATTCCACTATGGGACGGCGCACTCGGCTGGTTTGCTTCATTTCTTTTGAAGATGGCAAAGGCGGTGCGCCCTCAGGCAGTTGGGCGGGTTGACGTAGATGCTGCAAGCCTTCTCGCAGGGCTGTTCTGACGAGGGGTTCGCTTTCCTGCGAGAGCATTAGGTGAAAGCAGTCGATTAGATGCGATCGCACCGTCACCGCACCGCTATCGAGATAGCCTGCTTGAGCGGCCGCTGGGGTGACTAGCCGGGTCAGCTGCCGCACCCGCACCAGCCGTCGCAGCGGATCTGGGTGAGTCAGCTCTGCCAGTAAAGATTCTAGGGTATCGGGCTGGAGGGATTGGGGGGGCTGAGGAGGGGAGGGGCTGGGAGCGGAGCGCAGCAGCCAGGCTAGGAGCGCTAGGGTGAGGAGGCTTTGGCTGCCAAGTGCGATCGCAACCGAGGCCTGATGAGTCTCGCTCCAGATGGCTGTAGTCAGGTAGGTGGCAGCCAACGCGGTGCCGCTGAGCAGAAGAGTCTTATTGCGGGTTGAGAGAGAAGCGGCACGCTGCTTTTGCAACCACTGGGCCAGCTGTTGCCACTGCTCCGGAGTGAGCTGGCTGAGCTGCTGATAGGTCACCAGCCCAGTACCTAAAGAGATCACCAGGGGGCCGTTGACCAGAGACAGTGCCAGACTAGCAAGCCCCAAGCCCCAGAAGGGAGCAACTTTTTTCCATGAAACCGCTGACAGTGAGGGGCCTACGGTACGGCGTAGAGCCTGTTGGCAGGTTTGAAGAGAACGATCGACAATCTCTTTGGGAGAATGCCGAGTACTGAGCATCACAGCGTCTCGGTCCTGAAGAGGGCACTTGTATTTAACCATGTTGGCACGATTCTGCGCCCTTCCTGCGTCTATTGCTATTACGGAATTTTCGTCTGTAACCCTTCTAACTTGTTCCGACCCTAGCAGTATGGGAAATTAGTAGCTTCTAGGTACAGCAGGTAGGCAGCTTAGAAGCTACATTGGGTGTTTCAACTTGGGTTTGCTCACCTCTTCAACTAATTACCGGTAGGGCATCTATGACCGATCTCACCGATTCCACGAATGCTCCTATAAATGGCCTAACCCCAAGCAGCCGGGCCAACGGCAAGCGACGGCATATCATGCTGACGTCTCACCCCAGCCGGTCTGGCACCCAGGTATTGCCGATTCAGTGGGGCCAAGCCGACCCGCTAGAACGGGGACCGATTGTGGCGACAGTGAGCGACCCCAAACATCGCAACGCTATCGGTACTCACTCCGGTTCCTACGCAGTGTATCGGGCGCTGGCTGTGGCCAGCGGCGTTTTGCAGCCCGACCATCGGCCAGATCTGACCAACACTGCACCGGCAATTCCAATCGGCCCTTTCCCTAGCTGGGGCGATGCGGAAAAAATTGTCTCGCTCGATCCCTTTGGCGCGGTGGTCGGGGAGGTGTATCAGCCGCTGCTGGCCCAGGGGTTTGACATTCGGCCCACGATTGCCGTCACCAATGCCCACATCCAGATGCCAGAGCTAAACGAAGCGGTGCGAGCGGGGCGCTTGCAGGAAGACGGCAAGATCATGAAGCCGGGGGGCGACCTGGTTGTGACCAAGGCTGCAATTGAGCCAGTCTGGTATCTGCCGGGAGTGGCTGAGCGTCTAGGGGCCAGTGAGGAAGACCTGCGCTACGCTCTGTTTGAGCAGACTGGCGGCATGTTCCCTGAACTAGTGACTCGGCCTGACCTCAAGGTATTTCTGCCGCCAATCGGCGGCATTACTGTCTACATGCTGGGCGATGTGGCTGCCATTACCGACCCCAATCGCCCGCTAGCGGTGCGGGTCCACGATGAGTGCAACGGTTCGGATGTGTTTGGCTCTGACATCTGCACCTGCCGCCCTTATTTGGTTCACGGCATTGAGGCCTGCATTGAAACGGCCCAGGCGGGCGGAGCTGGGGTAATCGTCTACTTCCGCAAAGAAGGGCGGGCTCTAGGAGAAGTGACTAAATTTTTGGTCTATAACGCTCGCAAACGGCAGGAAGGCGGCGATCGGGCCGATGCTTACTTTGCCCGCACCGAATGTGTGGCAGGAGTTCAGGATATGCGGTTCCAAGAGCTGATGCCGGATGTGCTGCATTGGCTAGGCATTACCCGTATCGACCGCTTTGTTTCCATGAGCGACATGAAGTACAACGCCATTACTAAATCAGGCATTGAGATTGTTGAGCGGGTGCCGATTCCCGATGATCTGATTCCGGCAGATGCGCGGGTGGAAATTGAGGCCAAAAAAGCGGCAGGCTACTACACGGGCGAGGGGCCACTCTCTGAAGAGGACTTGGCCCTGATTAAAGGCCGAGGTCTGGTTGAGTAAATCTATGCAGAGGGTGCCGAAAAAAGACGCGATGATCCCCGAAGACCCATTGACGACCATCGCCTACCTACAAACGCCTCAGGCCATTCGCGATCGCAGCCAAATTCTGTTTGACCTGGCCTGCCAGCGGCAGCTTGACCACTTTGCAGTAGACCTGACGAAGCTGCCCCAGGCAGCAGATTACGTCCTTGAGGTGATCCGGACGCATTACCCTGATCTAGCGGTGCCCTTTCACTCCCGCTGGCGACACTTTGAGGTGAACGGCGAGTCTCGCCTGACGCTGCTGGAACCTGAACTGTCCGCTATGGAACCTTTAGAGCGGGCCAGAACCCTGTTTGATCTGGCGGTGACCAGCGTTCTGCTTGATGCGGGGGCGGGGGCTCAGTGGCAATATGTCGAGCCAGAGACAAAGCAGGTGTTTCAACGGTCAGAGGGGCTTGCGATCGCAAGCTTCCACTGCTTTAAAGCGGGCCTTTTCTCCAGCCAGCCTCACCAACCCTGGCAGGCCGATGCCCCTGGCCTCACCCAGCTAACGGCCGAAGATTTGGCAACAG